>NZ_JAKZJI010000001.1:0-321226 GCF_031142805.1 Streptococcus sp. IsoGale022
ATCAGGAGATGTTTTTTATAATTAGTTTTTAGATGCTTCTTGGAATTCAGGATTCTTCCATGCTTCGTCAATAATTGCTTGCAATTCTTTAGCAGAAGCTTGCATTTTTTGAGTTTCAGCATCATTCAGAGGGATGTTTACTGGACGTACGATACCGTGAGCACCAACGATAGCAGGCTGACCAATGAAGACATTTTCAACGCCATATTGGCCTTCTTGGAAGACTGACAATGGCAATACAGCATTTTCATCGTCAAGGATAGCTTTTGTAATACGAGCCAAAGCAACCGCGATACCGTAGTAAGTTGCGCCTTTTTTGTTGATGATTGAATATGCTGCATCACGAACGGAGATGAAAAGATCAACCAAGTCTTGTTCGTTCAAGTGACGGTTAGCTTGCAACCATTGTTCCAATTTCACACCTGCAACGTTAGCATGTGACCAAACGGCAAACTCTGAGTCACCGTGCTCACCCATGATGTAGGCATGGACAGAACGAGCATCGATACCAATCTTTTCAGCAAGAGCTTGACGGAAGCGAGCTGAGTCAAGTGAAGTACCTGAACCGATAACGCGCTCTTTAGGGAAACCAGAGAATTTCCAAGTTGAGTATGTCAAAACGTCCACTGGGTTAGCAGCAACGAGGAAGATACCGTTAAAGCCTGATTCAACGACTTGAGTAACGATAGATTTGTTGATAGCCAAGTTTTTACCAACAAGGTCAAGACGAGTTTCGCCTGGTTTTTGAGGTGCACCTGCAGTGATAACAACGAGGTCTGCATCCGCACAGTCTGCATAAGTAGCTGCGTAGATTTTCTTAGGTGAAGTGAAAGCAAGGGCATGACTAAGGTCTTCAGCATCACCGACAGCTTTTTCAAATAATTGAGGAATTTCAATGATACCAAGTTCTTGAGCAATACCTTGGGTTACAAGAGCAAATGCGTAAGATGAACCTACAGCACCGTCACCGACAAGGATGACTTTTTTATGTTGTTTAGTAGCAGTCATTTCTAAACATCTCCTTATTTTTTTAGGAAAGATTTCCCATACACATTCATTCTACCACTTTTGGCATATTTTGTCACGGTCAACCTGTGTATCTAGCGATGTAAACGTTTTTACAAACGGTTCAAAATACTGAAAAATTAAAGAAAATGTGGTATAATATAGGATAGTTTAATATGAAAGAAAGGCATTTTTTAATGCAAGACAGAAACTTAGTAAATGTTAATCTGACTAGTGAAATGAAGACTAGTTTCATCGATTACGCAATGAGTGTTATCGTGGCTCGGGCACTTCCAGATGTTCGTGATGGTCTCAAGCCAGTTCACCGTCGGATTCTCTATGGTATGAATGAGCTGGGCGTGACGCCTGATAAGCCTCACAAGAAATCAGCTCGTATCACAGGGGATGTCATGGGTAAGTATCACCCGCATGATGACTCCTCTATTTATGAAGCGATGGTGCGGATGGCTCAATGGTGGAGCTATCGCTATATGCTAGTAGACGGTCATGGGAACTTTGGTTCTATGGACGGAGACGGAGCCGCTGCCCAGCGTTATACAGAAGCACGTATGAGTAAGATTGCTCTTGAGATGCTTCGTGATATTAATAAAAATACTGTTGATTATATTGACAACTATGATGCCAGTGAGAGAGAGCCTGTAGTTCTTCCTGCTCGCTTCCCTAACTTACTTGTAAATGGTGCGACAGGGATTGCGGTTGGGATGGCGACCAATATCCCACCACATAATCTTGGTGAGTCTATTGATGCAGTTAAGCTTGTTATGGACAATCCGGAAGCAACAACTCGCGACATCATGGAAGTCCTGCCTGGACCAGATTTTCCGACAGGTGCACTAGTTATGGGCAAGTCCGGTATTCATCGGGCTTATGAAACAGGGAAAGGTTCGATTGTTCTTCGTTCTCGCACTGAAATCGAAGAGATGAAAAATGGTCGTGAGCGAATTGTCGTAACCGAGTTTCCTTACATGGTTAATAAGACTAAAGTCCATGAGCATATTGTTCGTCTGGTGCAGGAAAAACGCATTGACGGTATCACAGCTGTTCGTGATGAGTCCAACCGTGAAGGGGTCCGTTTTGTCATTGAGGTTCGTCGTGATGCCTCTGCACATGTCATTCTAAATAACCTTTTCAAGCTGACTCAGATGCAGACCAATTTCAGCTTCAATATGCTGGCTATTCAAAATGGTGTTCCGAAGATTCTGTCTCTACGTGAGATTTTGTTGGCTTACATTGAGCACCAAAAAGAAGTAGTGACTCGACGGACGGCTTTTGATAAAGAAAAGGCGGAAGCTCGAGCTCACATCTTGGCTGGTTTGCTGATTGCGCTGGATCACATTGATGAAGTGATTCGCATTATCCGTAATAGCGAGACGGACGCAGAAGCTCAGGCTGAATTGATGGCTAAGTTTGAGCTGTCTGAGCGCCAGAGTCAGGCTATCCTTGATATGCGTCTGCGTCGTCTGACTGGTTTGGAACGTGATAAGATTCAGTCAGAGTACGACGAGCTGATTGCCTTGATAGCAGACTTGGCTGATATTTTGGCTAAGCCAGAGCGAGTTATCGCTATTATCAAGGAAGAGTTAGACGAGGTCAAACGTAAATTTGCGGATGATCGCCGAACTGAACTGATGGTGGGAGAAGTCCTTTCTCTTGAAGATGAAGATTTGATTGAGGAAGCGGATGTTTTGATTACCTTGTCTAATAAAGGTTATATCAAACGTCTGAATCAGGCTGAATTCACTGCTCAGAAACGTGGTGGCCGCGGTGTTCAAGGAACTGGTGTCAAAGACGATGACTTCGTCAAAGAGCTGGTTTCAACGAGTACTCACGATAGACTGCTCTTCTTTACCAATAAAGGCCGAGTTTATCGTCTCAAAGGATATGAAATTCCTGAGTACGGTCGGACAGCCAAGGGCTTGCCAGTGGTCAATCTCTTGAAGCTGGATGAAGGAGAGACTATTCAGACTATTATTAATGTTCAGCAAGACCGAAGTGATGATTCCTATCTCTTCTTTACTACCCGTCATGGGGTAGTAAAACGGACCAGTGTAACGGAATTTGCTAATATTCGTCAGAACGGCCTTAAGGCTTTGAATTTGAAAGACGAAGACGAGTTAATCAATGTCTTTCTGACGGACGGCGCTGCAGACGTTATCATTGGTACTAAGTTTGGTTATTCTGTCCGCTTTAATGAGACAGCTGTTCGGAGCATGAGTCGTATAGCGACTGGTGTCCGCGGAGTTAATCTTCGAGAGGGCGATCAGGTTGTTGGAGCGGGTGTGATTGCTGAGGGAGACGAAGTGCTTGTCATTACCGAAAAAGGCTATGGTAAGCGTACTCTTGCCAGCGAGTATCCAACCAAGGGCCGTGGTGGTAAAGGGATTAAAACAGCCAATATCACTGATAAGAACGGGCCTCTTGCTGGTCTGATGACAGTGACTGGCGAAGAAGATTTGATGATTATCACTAATACTGGTGTCATCATTCGGACCAGTGTGGCTAATATTTCTCAGACCGGTCGCTCAACCATGGGAGTTAAGGTCATGCGTCTGGACCAAAATGCTCAGATTGTCACCTTTACAAGCGTCGAAGCAGACGATAAAGAAGATGTAGCAGAGGAAGAAAACGAATCGTAAAAGAGGACCTCTATATGGCACAAGGAAAAAGAAGTCGAAAAAGAAAACAAAAAAGCAAAAGAAATATTTTTATCAATATTGTTGCGACATTATTAATTATTGTGGCTCTTGGCTTAATCTTTAATGCGCAAATCCGAAACATGATTATGGTTTGGCATACCAACCAATATCAGGTTAGCAAGGTTTCCAAAGACTCTATAAATAAAAATAAAAATGCTGAGACTAGCTTTGATTTTAATAAGGTAGAGTCGCTTTCTACAGAAGCGGTCATCAATGCTCAGTGGAAAGCGCAGCAACTGCCTGTTATCGGAGGCATCTCTATTCCAGAAGTATCCATGAACTTGCCGATCTTCAAAGGACTGGATAATGCTGGATTGTATTATGGTGCTGGTACGATGAAAGAGACCCAGCAGATGGGGCAGGGAAATTATGCCTTGGCTAGCCACCATGTCTTTGGCATCACAGGGGCTAGTAACATGCTCTTTTCCCCACTGGACCGTGCTAAGGCTGGTATGAAGATTTATATCACCGATAAAGAGCAAGTCTATACTTATGTAATCACCAGTGTTGAAACAGTAACTCCGGATCGAACGGATCTGATTGAGGATACAGAAGGTGTTACAGAGATTACTTTAGTTACTTGTGAGGATGCCGCGGCAACCAACCGGACTATTGTCAAGGGAACATTAGAAGGTTCTGTCGAGTATGATAAGGCTCCTAAGGAAGTTCTTGAATCTTTCAGTAAGTCTTATAACCAAATGCAGATTTAAAGACAAAAAACTAAAAAAATTTCACTCCAAAGGTTAGGAAGAACTCTAACTTTTGGAGTTTTTTTATCTAAATTTTGTTTTAGGCGAAAGATTTTTTATATCAATTCTTGCTGATTCTGACTCTTTTTCCGAATTATAAGATAAGGAGGTTTCTATGTATAGCATTTCATTTCAAGATGATATTAGCATGATGCCACGGGAGCGTTTGATGAGAGAAGGGGCTGAAAAACTCAGTAACCAGGAGCTCCTATCAATCTTTCTCAGGACAGGCAATAAAAAAGAAACTGTTTTTCAAGTTTCTCAAAGAATTTTATCATCTATTTCCAGTCTGAACGATCTTAAGTATTTAACTTTGCAGGAATTGCAGACTATTTCTGGAATCGGTCCGATTAAGGCTGTGGAGCTGCAGGCCATTATCGAATTAGGGCGTCGGATTAACCGAGCAGAGGTTCTTCAGAAAGAGCAGATTATGGGCAGTCAAAAATTAGCTCAGAAGATGCAGCAAGAGCTAGGAGACATGAGGCAGGAGTGCTTGGTTGCTATTTATCTTAATAGTCAAAATCAAATCTTGCACCAGCAGACTATTTTCATGGGGACTGTAAGCAGAAGTATTGCTGAGCCAAGAGAAATTCTCCACTATGCTCTCAAGCACCTAGCGACATCTATCATACTGGTACACAATCATCCATCAGGCTCAGTCGTTCCTAGCAGAAACGACGATGAGGTGACCCAGCATATGAAAGAAGCGTGTGAGATGATGGGCTTGGTTCTTTTAGATCATTTAATTGTGTCCAAGTCTAACTACTATAGCTACCGAGAAGAGGCAGATATGATATAATTTGATTTACGTGAATATAAAAAACTTCTATTCGTGTAGAACAGAAGTTTTTCTAGGAATAGAGGATTTTAAAGAATATTGACAACATAATCAAACAGAGCTAAGTCTCCTTCTCTGGAGCCAAACAAGAACTCTGGGTGCCATTGGACGCCAAGGAAAGGACTGCCGTCAGTAGAAGTGATGGCTTCAATAATTTTATCTCGCGGATCATAGGCGATGACTTCTAGGCCAGCAGCTAAATCCTTGATACTTTGGTGGTGGAAGGAGTTGATTTCAGATGCAGGGCCATAGATTTCATGCAGAATGGAGCCGTTCTTGGTCACCATGCTTTGAGTTGTGTACTCAGCAGAGCTATCTTGCCAATGATCTTCAATGTCTTGATGAAGAGTACCGCCTAGGGCGACATTATAAAGTTGAGTTCCGCGGCAGACGGTGAAGATTGGTTTATTTTGACGACGGGCTTCCTTGATTAAAGCTAATTCAAAAATGTCCCGTTTGAGTAGATAATCATCGCTGTCAATGACTTTTTCTTCTCCATAGAACTGGGGACATACATTCTGACCGCCTGTGATGATTAATTTATTGACAATGGAAACATACTGTTTAGCCATTTCTTCATCACCGATTGGCAAAATCATTGGAATTCCGCCAACTTCTTTAACTCCCTCAACGAATCCTGTCGCTGTATAGCTCATATGGATGAAGTGATCGTCTGGGATTTCTCTTTCATTTCCGGTTATTCCAATAATAGGTTTACTCATAGAGTGTTTAATACCTCTTTCAAATTAATAATCATTTTTTCTCATGAAGTAGAGCAGAGTCTGCAGTTCGCTAGTCAGGTCAACATACTGAACGACCACGTCCTTAGGCAGGGATAGGTTCACTGGTGAGAAGCAGAGAATACCCTTTACACCAGCCTGAACTAAGATAGATGCGACTTCTTGGGCTTTTATGCTAGGTACAGTTAGGATGGCAGTTTGCACATTTCCTGACTGTATTTTTTCTTTGGTTTGGGAAATTCCATAGATAGGAATCCCATCGTTGGTTGTGCTGCCAACTTCTGGATGGTCATCTGTGTCAAAAGCCATTACAACCTTCATTTTATTGCGCTCATGAAAACGATAGTGCAGTAGAGCCCGCCCCATATTACCAACACCAACAATCATGACATTGGTGATAGCATTGTCATTCAAGAGGTCAGCAAAAAAGTTCATTAATTTCTTGACATCATAACCAAATCCTCTGCGGCCAAGTTCACCGAAATAAGAAAAATCTCGTCTGACAGTAGCAGAGTCAATACCAATGGCTTCAGCGATTTGCTTGGAGTTGGCTTTCTCAATCTTCTCAGCATTAAACCGTTTAAAAATACGATAGTAGAGCGACAGTCTCTTAGCTGTTGCTCGAGGAATTGTAGTATTTTTTTCAGTTTTCACAAAATCACAACCTTTCTAATTCTATTTTATAGGAAGTTTGTGAAAAAATCAACTAATTAAGGATGTTTGATTTATAAAAAAGAAAATCAGTAATCGCTGGGAATGGTAGGGGTGAAAAACTTAGTCCTGATAGGGACGTAGGTCTAACTGGTACATTTGGCGGTACAAGTCCCCAATTAGCCCTGTAAAAGGCAGCTGGTGTCCCTTATAAGTAACAGTAAGCACCTTGAGCGAGTCAGGAACCGTGACGCAGCCAGAGAAGGCTAGAAGAAATTCGTCGAAGTCTTCATAGGTGAGTGTTCGTTTTACCTTATATGAGTCCAAATAGGTCAGTTCAACCATGGTTAATCCTTTCTTTTGGTTCGATTAGTCATTTGATATTTTCAAGCGTTCCAAGTAGAGGTCAAGCTCGTTTAAATTTTGAAGAGTCAAAACCAAAAAAGCAAAATTACGAGAATCTTGCTTATTGTGGTGTCTTTTCAAAAATATTTCTTTCAACCAAGCTATCCATCAAGAAATAAAATTTTTGTTGGATAATGTGATGATCTTCTGATTTGAAAATATTGACCAAGCGCAGGCCTGATTTGTCAGTGATGTTGATTTTGAAGCCATTCAAATCTTTATTGACGATGATTTTCAGCAGAAAGCCATTTCCGCTATTGGGTACAGATTCCAGCAGACGAGAGAGTTCATAGTTGCCAACCTTGCTTTCAGCGAATGTATTGTCGCGCAAGGTGAATTTCTTGACATTTGGGTGAAGTGAATAGGTATATTCACAGTTTGCTAAGCTAACAGATGTTTGAAAGGCCATCTTATCCTCCTAAAATTTCTTTTAATTTCTTTGTAAATGATTGAATCTCTTGCAAAGTCGTTTGGTCCGAAGTGCTGATCCGAATGGACTCATACAAGCGATTGGAATCCCTGCCATACATAGCCTGCAAGACATGACTGGGTTGTATAGCTCCGGCTGTGCAGGCTGAGCCTGTTGAAATGGAAAAGCCATTTAAATCCATTTGAAGCAGAAGCAGGTCATTTTTTTGATTGGGAAATCCCAAATTGATGACATATGGCAAGCTTGGTTGACTTTCATTTAAGTAAAAGTCAATGTCCGATAAGTCAGCAAGTAAGTTGTCTTTTAAGTCTTGTGCACGCTCTAGATTTTCTTTTAGATGTTCCATGCTTTCTGACAGAGCCGCCGCCATGGCTGTGATAGAGATTAGATTTTCAGTTCCGGCCCGGTGTTTTTCTTCCTGATCACCACCGTGCATGAAATTGTCAAAATCCATCTTCTTGGCATAAAGGAAGCCAACGCCTTTGGGACCGTGAAACTTATGAGCTGAAGCAGATAGAAAGTCAATCCCTAGCTCGTCAGGGGAGATGGGAAATTTACCAATTGCTTGGACAGCATCAACGTGAAAAGCAGCAGGATGTTCTTGCAGTAATTTACCAATTTCCTTAATGGGAAGGATAGCACCAGTTTCGTTATTAACTGCCATGACAGATACAAGAATAGTGTCAGGTCTAAGTGCCTTCTTAATATCCTCCGCTCGAATCTGACCATCCACTGGCTGAACAAAAGTAGCTTCGAAGTCGAATTTGTCTACTAAGTACTCTACCACTTCTAAGACAGCATGGTGCTCAATAGCGGTGGTGACAATATGCTTCCCTCGGTTCTGGTGACGAAGGGCATAGCCTTTGATAGCAGTATTATTGCTTTCAGTGCCGCCTGAAGTAAAAAGAATCTTATTGCTTTGAGTATGCAGGGCATGAGCAATATCCTCACGCGCTTGTCTGAGCAGTTTACTAGCTTCTCGGCCATGGCTGTGCGTACTGGAAGGATTTCCAAAGACGGTCATAGTCTTGGTCATTGCTTGGATTGCAGCGGACGACAAAGCAGTTGTAGCAGCATTATCTAAATAAATCACTCCGGTTACCTTATTTCTTTTGATAGGCAAAGAGCGGGCTGACTGGTCTTCTTTCTTGGATGCGGACAATGGCATCACCAATCAGTTCACTTGCTGTAATGTAGTGGAGATTCTTAGGTGTTTTTTCTTTGGTATCAACAGAGTCGGTCACAAGAATTTCCCGGATAGGAGAATTATCCAGTAATTCTGCAGCTTTATCTGCAAAGAGTCCATGACTGGATACGGCATAAATTTCGACTGCGCCTTCGCGGCTGACAATTTTAGCTGCTTCAGAGAAAGTCCGGCCGGTATTTAAAATATCGTCAATCAGAATAGCTTTCTTGCCTTCGACATCTCCGATGATATAGCCCTCAGAGCGACCTGCCTCGTCTTCGCCATAATCAATGATAGCGATAGGGGCATCCAGATATTCAGCCAGATTTCGAGCGCGTTTAACACCAGAGTTTTTAGGGCTGACGACAACGACATCATCTCCCGTTAACCCCATATTACAATAATGTTTGGCAAAGAGTGGGATAGTGAAGAGGTTATCAACTGGGATATCAAAGAAACCTTGGACCTGCACGGCATGAAGATCCAGAGAAATCACACGATCTACTCCAGCTCCGACAAGCATGTTGGCAACCAGTTTAGCTGTGATTGGCTCGCGAGGAGCAGCAGTCCGATCCTGACGGGCATAACCAAAATAAGGCATGACAACATTAATCGTATTGGCACTGGCACGCTTGCAGGCATCAACCATAATCAAGAGTTCCATCAAGTGATTATTGACAGGGAAGCTAGTAGACTGAATGATGTAAATATCATAGCCACGGACACTTTCTTCGATGTTAATTTGAATCTCGCCGTCCGAGAATTGGCGGGAGGAAAGTTTTCCCAAAGGAACCCCAGCAGCCTCAGCGATTTTTTCAGCTATGGAATGATTGGAGTTGAGGGAAAAAAGCTTCATATTTTTTTTATCTGACATGAGTTGGACCGTCCTCTTTTTGTCTCTTTTTATATTTAATGCTCTATGAAATTTATTTTTCAATAGGCTTTAAATTGCTACCTTTTATTTTACCAAAAAAAATAGATTATTTCAGCTATTTTGTGGTCTTGGATTTACAAGTTTTCAGAAAATCTTGCTATTTTGCTCTTGCCAGGCTTGTAGTCGATTTTGTGCTGCTTTAGGAAGTCAAGGAAATTTTCCTTTCCTTTTTCGAAATCTTCAACTTCGACTTCAAGTTCGAAGTCTGTTTTGCCATAATAGTGGCTCTCATCCAGAGCCAGCAGACCAATTTCGTCTTCCTTTTCATAGCGAATAGTCTCTAGAGAACCTAAAATTTTTAAGTCTTGAATGGGAAGTCCTTTTTGAATCAGTGTATCTAAAATCTCACCAGCAGGAAAGATATTGTTCTGTAAAATATTTTTGGTTTCTTCTGGTGTCAAGTTCTGATTGAGTTCCAAGGCTCCGACTTCTTGAGGAATCTTGAGCGTCAGCTCAGCTTCGCGATACTTAAAAGTTCGTACTCGAAAAGCCATGTGAGCGTGACGAATACTTTGCTGGTCTGACTCGATATAATAGTTGGTCTGGCTAACGGGAGTGATGTCAGCAAACAACTGGAGCAAACGGTCGTGCTCTCCTTTGGTCAGCATGGTTTTGAATTCAATTTCTAAGTGATTCATTTTCATATCCTTTTCTTTGCTTTTGTTTGAAAGCGATTTATGTTATAATAACAGTTGTGTTTATTTTATACAAAAAATAATGATATGACAAGGTAAGTGTATGACAATAGAATGGGAAGAGTTTCTAGACCCCTATATTCAAGCGGTTGGAGAGCTGAAAATTAAGTTGCGTGGAGTGCGAAAGCAATACCGCAAGCAGCAGCGTCATTCCCCGATTGAGTTTGTGACCGGACGAGTCAAGCCGATTGAGAGCATTAAAGAAAAGATGATTCTGCGAGGCATTCGCGAGGAAAATATCGAGCAGGAGATGCAGGATATCGCTGGCTTACGGGTCATGGTCCAGTTTGTCGATGATGTGGATGAGGTTTTAGAAGTCCTGCGAAACCGGACCGATATGCGTATCGTCCAGGAGCGAGATTACATCAAAAACAAAAAAGCCAGTGGCTATCGGAGCTACCATGTGATTATAGAGTATCCAGTTGATACGATTAATGGTCATAGGCTTATTCTGGCTGAAATTCAGATTCGCACCCTTTCGATGAATTTTTGGGCAACGATTGAGCATTCTTTGAATTACAAGTATAAAGGAGAATTTCCCGAGGAAATCAAATGTCGCTTGGAAACCACAGCTAATCTTGCTTATCAGCTGGATGAGGAGATGGGTGCTATCCGTGACGCTATCCAGGAGGCTCAGGCCCTCTTTGACCCTCTTCACCGCAAGTTAAATGACGGTGTGGGAAATAGTGATGATACAGATGAAGAATACAGATAAAAAAATAGCGATTATCCGCAATCGGAAAAGACAGAGTGAACAAGTTTATCAGGATTTGAAGCAGAAGCTGAAACAGAACGGCTTTATTTTAACTCCTAAGAATCCCGACATCGTGATTTCGGTGGGTGGTGACGGCATGTTGCTATCGGCTTTTCATATGTATGAAGAACAGCTGGACCGGGTTCGCTTTGTTGGTGTGCATACAGGCCATCTCGGATTCTATACGGACTACCGTGATTTTGAACTAGATAAGCTGGTAGAAAATCTCAAATTAGACTCCGGTGCTCAAGTTTCTTATCCGATTTTAAATGTCAAAATCACTTTTGAAAATGATGATACACGCATCATTCGTGCTTTGAACGAAGCAACAATCAAGCGCTCGGATCGAACCATGGTAGCCGATGTCATTATCAATCGGGTTCATTTCGAGCGTTTCCGAGGAGATGGAATTTCCGTTTCTACTCCGACGGGAAGTACAGCCTATAATAAATCTCTGGGTGGAGCGGTATTGCATCCGACCATTGAAGCCTTGCAAGTAACAGAAATTGCCAGTCTCAACAATCGGGTTTATCGGACGTTGGGCTCGTCGGTCATTGTTCCCAAAAAGGATAAGATTGAGTTAGTGCCGACCCGCAGTGACTATCACACTATCGCGGTTGATAATCAGACTTTCTCTTTCAAAAATATTGTCCGCATTGAGTATCAGATTGACAATCATAAGATACATTTTGTGGCTTCGCCAAGTCATACCAGCTTTTGGAATCGTGTCAGAGACTCCTTTATTGGAGAGTGCAAGGAATGAGGTTTGAGTTTATTGCCGATGAGCATGTCAAGGTGAAGACCTTTTTAAAACGGCACGAAATTTCCAAAGGCCTCTTGGCTAAGATAAAATTTTCCGGAGGGAACATTCTCGTCAACCATCAGCCTCAGAACGCTGTTTATCTCTTGGATATTGGCGATAGGGTAACGATTGATATCCCGTCTGAAAAGGGATTTGAAAGTCTGAAGGCTGTTGATAAGGACTTGTCTGTCATCTATGAAGATGAACATTTCTTGGTTTTGGATAAGCCGGCAGGGGTGGCTAGTATTCCCAGTGTTAACCATTCCAATACTATGGCTAATTTCGTCAAGGCTTACTATATTCGTCAGGGCTATGAAAACCAGCAGGTGCATATCGTGACGCGTCTGGATAGGGATACAAGTGGGCTCATGCTCTTTGCCAAGCATGGCTATGCTCATGCCAGATTGGACAAGCAGCTGCAGAAGAAGCTGATAGAAAAGCGCTATTACGCTCTGGTTAGGGGTAGTGGACTCTTAGAAGAACAAGGCGAGATTATTGCTCCGATTGGGCGCAACCCTGAGAGTATCATTACGAGATGCGTGACAGAGGATGGCAAGTATGCTCATACCAGTTACAAGGTCATAGAGCGATTTGGAGATGTCTATCTGGTGGATATTCATCTGCATACCGGGCGGACTCATCAAATCCGCGTTCATTTTTCAAATATTGGCTTTCCGCTTTTGGGTGACGACCTTTATGGAGGAAGTTTGGAACACGGAATAAAGCGCCAGGCTTTACATTGTCATTCTTTGAAATTTTATAATCCTTTTAGTGGCCAGGAAGTTGAGCGCGCCAGTCCTTTGCCGGATGATTTTAAACAAGTTATCGAGAAATTAAAAGCTAAATAGATAAAGGAGTGTAAAGAAGCATGAAAATTTTTGACTCAATTCGTGAAGCCTTGAAGGATAAGGAAGTAAAGATTGTCTTGCCAGAGGGTGAAGAACCGCGTATTCTGCAGGCGACTAAACTATTGGTAAAAGAAACCAGTATTACACCAGTTCTTTTGGGGAATCCTGATAAAATCCGCATTTATCTAGAAATTGAGGGAATAAAAGAAGGATATCAGGTTATTGATCCTTCAAACTGTTCCTGCTTTGAGGAATTGGTAGAAGCATTCGTTGAGCGTCGAAAAGGGAAAATCACAGCAGACGAAGCACGCCAGTTGCTCAAGGAAGATGTCAACTACTTTGGGGTCATGTTGGTTTATCTTGGTAAGGTTCAAGGGATGGTTTCAGGAGCAATCCACTCTACGGCAGCGACTGTTCGGCCAGCTCTCCAAATCATCAAGACCCTGCCTTGGGTGTCTCGTACTTCAGGAGCCTTCCTCATGGTGCGTGATGACGAACGCTATATTTTCAGTGACTGTGCCATCAATATCGATCCAGATGCCAATGTTTTGGCGGAGATTGCTGTTAACTCAGCTTTGACAGCACAAATTTTCGGTATCGATCCCAAAGTTGCCATGCTCAGCTATTCGACCAAGGGCTCTGGTTTCGGAGAAAAGGTTGATAAGGTTGTGGAAGCGACTAAGTTGGCTCAAGAAATGCGTCCTGACTTGGTTATCGATGGTGAATTACAGTTTGATGCAGCTTTCGTTCCGGCAACAGCTGAGCTGAAAGCACCTGGCAGCCCGGTAGCTGGTCAAGCGACTGTCTTTGTCTTCCCAAGTATCGAGGCTGGTAATATCAGCTACAAGATGGCAGAGCGTTTGGGTGGATTTTCAGCGGTAGGACCAATCCTTCAGGGACTTAACCACCCAGTTAATGACCTTTCTCGAGGCTGTAATGCGGATGATGTTTATAAGCTGACTTTGATTACAGCTAGTCAGGCTGTCGGCCATTATTAAACGATAGGAAACAATTGGAGGGCATAAGCTCTCCTATTTTTCTTGCCTTATGCTATACTAGATTTATGTTAGATTTGAAAGAATACGGAATTGAGATGTGGGAGGCAGATAAAATTGCCTCTTTTCGCGAGAAATTATTGACTTGGTATGATGAAAATAAACGTGATCTACCTTGGCGCAGAACAAATAATCCTTATCATATCTGGATTTCTGAGATTATGCTGCAGCAGACTCGGGTGGATACAGTGATTCCTTACTACGAGCGTTTTCTTGACTGGTTCCCGACTGTAGCTGATTTAGCACAGGCGCCAGAGGATAGACTGCTCAAGGCTTGGGAAGGGTTGGGATATTATTCGCGGGTGAGAAATATGCAAAAAGCAGCCCAGCAGATAATGACGAATTTCGCTGGAAAATTTCCTGATAGCTATGAAGGAATTGCTAGCCTTAAAGGAATTGGGCCTTATACGGCTGGTGCCATTGCTAGTATCGCCTTTGGTCTAGCTGAGCCTGCGGTGGATGGCAATGTCATGCGGGTCCTGAGTCGCTTGTTTGAAGTTGATTTAGATATTGGCCAACCTAGCAATCGTAAGGTCTTTCAAGCCATGATGGAGATTCTGATTGATCCAGACAGACCTGGAGATTTCAATCAGGCACTGATGGATTTGGGATCGGATATCGAAGCTCCTGTTAATCCTCGTCCAGAAGACAGTCCTGTAAAAGAGTTCAGCGCAGCCTATTTACACGGAACAATGGATAAATATCCAATCAAAGCACCTAAAAAGAGGCCAGTTCCAGTCTATCTGCAAGGCTTGATTATCGAAAACGAACAGGGACAGTTCTTACTTGAAAAGAATGAAGCTGCCGGCTTGTTATCAGGTTTTTGGCATTTCCCCTTGATTGAAGTTGAGGAATTTCAAACTGAAAATCAGATGTCCCTCTTTGAGGTGGAAGAAAATCAGCCCAGTCTGGACTTGTCTCCTCAAGAAAGCTTTGAGCAGGATTATGATTTGATTGTTGATTGGCAGCAGCAGTCCTTTTCAAAAGTGCAGCATGTTTTCAGTCATCGCAAGTGGCATATCCAGCTGGCTTATGGCCGAGTTAAAGATAGCCAGTACGCTGCTGATGGAGAGGTCTTGTGGCTTCATCCAGAAGACTTTGGCAATTACCCCTTTGCCAAACCCCAGCAGAAGATGTGGGAGGCTTTTCAGGAAGTTAGAAATAAATAAAAAATCTGAGACTAATTTGGTCTCAGATTTTTTTGAATCAATTTTACAAGTTTGCAAAAGCTTTAATCTCATCCGCAGTCATAGAAGAATCACAACGAACAGAGACTTGGCCGTCTTGAACATGAACAAAACCAGGAACCGTCGGAATGCTGTATTCAGAGCGGAAGGCTTGCAGTTTCTCTAATTCGCTAGCTTCTTCGCTATTGATAAAGAAAATATGCGCCTTAGTATCAGTGACAACGCCAGCAAGAGTTGCAGCAAATTTACGACAGTAGGGGCAAGTTTTGCGACCGATGAAGAAAGTTGCTGTCTCTTTATCAGCAATTGCTTGACGAGCACGGCCAACAGTTGTGACTTCAAGGTCTTTAATATTTTGAGCAAATTGTTCCATAAATAATCCTCATTTCTTTTTATAAAACTAGTATGCCATAAAAATCAGAAAAATGCTTGATTTGGAAACGAAAAACCAGAGAATGTGAAATTTATTCTCTGGTTGATTGGTTGATAGTGTTATTTTACTTGATAAAGGCATTAATCTCTGCTTCAATAGCAGCAATTTTTGCTTGAGCATCTTCATTGCTGTCACCGACAACGGCAATGTAGAACTTGATTTTTGGTTCTGTTCCGGATGGACGGACAGCAATCCATGAACCATCAGCCAAGGTGTATTTCAGCACATCACTTGGAGGAGTCGTCAGAGCTGTAACAGTACCGTCTGCGGCAGTAGAAGTCTGCGCCTTAAAGTCTTCAGTAACAGAAATAGCAGTAGCGTTGAAATCTTTTGGACCATTGTCACGGAACTTAGCCATGATAGCCTTGATTTGCTCAGCTCCATCAACACCGGACAAGGTCACAGAGATAGTCTTTTCAGCAAAGTAACCGTACTCTTTGTAGATTTCTTCAATACCGTCAGCCAGAGTCAAGCCACGTGAGCGGTAGTAGGCAGCAAGCTCAGCCACGACCAAAACAGCTTGGATAGCGTCTTTATCACGTACAAACGGTTTAATCAGATAGCCGAAGCTTTCTTCAAATCCCATCATGTAGGTGTGGTTGTGCTTTTCTTCGAATTCTTGAATCTTTTCAGCGATAAATTTGAAACCAGTCAGGACATTGAACATAGTAGCGCCATAGCTTTCAGCAATCTTAGTCACCAAGTCAGTAGAAACGATAGACTTGCAGAGAGCTGCGTTAGCTGGCAGAGTTCCAGCACTCTTATGAGCTTCCAGGATGTACTTAGCCATGATGGCACCGATTTGGTTACCAGAAAGATTGAGGTAGCTTCCGTCTTTTTGCAGAACTTCTACACCGACACGGTCAGCATCTGGGTCAGTTGCAACCAGAACATCTGCACCAACTTTACGACCTAATTCCTCCGCTAAAGTAAAGGCTGCTTGGCTTTCAGGGTTTGGAGACTTAACAGTAGAGAAGTCTGGATCAGCTACAGCTTGTGCTTCAACAACTTCAACAGAATCAAATCCAGCTTGAGCTAAAGCGCGACGAGCCAACATTTCACCAGTACCGTGCAGAGGAGTATAGACAATCTTCATGTCCTTACCGTATTCATCAATCAGTTTTTGGTTGATATTGACATCTTTAACTTCCTTGAGGTATTCAGCATCAATATCATCGCCAATTACTTCAATCAAGCCAGAAGCTTTTTCAGCTTCAAGATCAGCGACCTCAATAGCAAAAGGATTTTCAATCGCACGGATGTAGTCTGTCAATGCATCTGCATCATGCGGAGGCATTTGTCCGCCGTCTTCACCGTATACCTTGTAGCCGTTAAATGGAGCAGGGTTGTGGCTGGCTGTAATCATAATACCAGCAAAAGTTCCCAGATGACGCACTGCAAATGAAAGTTCCGGAGTTGGGCGCAGACTTTCAAAGACATAGGACTTGATGCCGTGCTTAGCTAAAACAGCAGCAGATTCAAAGGCAAATTCTGGTGAGAAATGACGGGAGTCGTAAGCAATTGCAACACCGCGTTTTTTGAACTCATCACCTTTTTCTTCAATCAAGCGAGCCAAACCTTCGGTTGCCTGACGAACAACATAAATATTAATACGGTTGGTGCCAGCACCAATTAAACCACGCATACCAGCAGTACCAAACTCAAGATTGGTGTAAAAGGCATCTTCCTTAGTTTTTTCGTCCATACTATTCAATTCTTCACGAAGATAGTCAGGAAGTTCAGCATAATCAAGCCATTTTTTGAAGTTATCTTGATAAGTCATAGGTGGAGTCTCCTTTATTTTTGAAATGAAGAGATGGAAATTTTAGTAAAAAATCCTGCTCTTAAATTTTCTTAATCGCTTTCATTGTAGCATATTTTCATTAATTTTAAAAGAGGTTACCTAGAAAACAATGAAATACTTTTCAAGCTATCGTTTCAAAGATTTCAAAATGGTATTGCAGAATTGCTAGCTTAAAAAAGACCAAAGCAAGGCTTGGTCTGGAAAGCTAATTTATCATCATTTTTTGGCTTTTTCAAGCGCAGGAATGATAGTTGCTGTCAAAACCGCAGAAATGATTAACTCGGCAATGGAATTTGCTGATAGAATCACAGCTAGAAGTGCTTTGATATCTCCTTGATATACATTTGCAAAGAGAAAGAAGATGCCCCCCAAGACGAAGATAGTATTGGTGGCAGAACCAACGGAACCTGCTACAATCAAGCCGACCTTATTTTTCATTGCTTTATATACGAAATAAGGAGTGATACCGATGAGAATGCGAGGTACCATGGCAACAAGAAGCGAAGAAAGGCTTCCATTTGGCACAAAGGGGCTAAAGAGATAGCTGGTTGGCAATAAAACTAAGGTATTAGTGATAACGCTGATAGATCCCATGAGGCCACCTAGAACAGCTCCGACTTTAGGGCCATAGAGAATACTGGCAATGATAACTGGAATGTGGATAATCGTAGGTTTAATCGGTACTGGAAGTAAGTTGAAAATAACCGAGCTGAGCAGGTGCAGTACCAACATAATGGCAAAGAAAATAGCAATTTGAGCAATTTTAGACTGTTTTTTCATAAATAAGTTCCTTTACTGTATCAATAATTGTATCAATCTCAGCTAGAGCACCTGTCCCCTGATCGCCACAGGCCAGAACAGCTTCGCGCGGCTGGATAATCTTCCATCCAAAACGCTGCAGACGCTCCAAATTCTGCTGGGTTAGTGGATTTTCAAACATCTTAGTGTTCATAGCTGGAGCTAAAACTTTCTTGGTATGAGGCGGCAGAGCCAGAGCAGTAGCTGTCACCATATTATCAGCTAAACCGTTGGCTAGTTTAGCGATGGTATTGGCTGTAGCAGGCGCCAACAAAAAGAAGTCAGACTCTTTAGCGATGTCAATGTGATTGACCTTGCTAGGGTCAGGTTCTTGCATAATATCAATTGCAACTGACCTTTGTGACAAGACTTGTAGAGTCAGCGGTGTGATAAATTCTGTCGCTGCCTCTGTCATGAGGACAGCAACTTCAAAGTTCTCTTTCTTTAGACGACTGGTGATGTCAGCAGCCTTGTAAGCTGATATGCTGCCACTGACGGCTAAGGTAATCTGTGTCATCATTTACCTCCTTATGGACTATGGATATGCAGGTAGAGGAGCTGAGCAATTTCTTCTTTGGATTGAGATCGGGTTACAGTATCATTTCCGACAAGATAGGCTTTGTGCTCCTGATTAGAAATCTCTGTCAAATCGTTGGCAACAATGATTTCAGCCTGATTTTTTATGAGACTGGCTCGTGCGGTCTTGAGTAGCTCTTCCTTAGAAACATCGACCAAGAGTTTAAAGCCAATCAAGCGAATGTGCGGATTCCATTTTTTTATCAGACTGATGATTTTCGGTGTCTTTTTGAGAAAAAGAACTTGAACATCATCCTGAGAAGAAATCTTGCTTTCTGAGTTAGTCTTATCCAGAAATTCAGTCATATCAGAGCTAGCTGCTACAGCTTCCAAACCAGTCATGTAGACGGGAGTATAGTCAGAGACTGCCATTGCATGAATCAGTACATCATGTGTGTGAACAAGTGGCTCCAAGCTTTCAAGCAGTTCTGCAACATTTTCAATCTGGACAATGGTAAGATTGGGATGAGCTGCAGGGCGGACAGCCATGGGAGTCGTCACCAGAGTCACCTGATCGCCCTTGTCTAGGAAAGTTTCAGTTATGATTTTGCCAAGCCGGCCTGTCGAATGATTGGTAATAGAGCGGACACGGTCGATTTTCTCGCTGGTCCCGCCAGAAGTAATCAATATGTTCATAGAACTATTTTACAAGAAAAAAGAAATTTAGTAAAATAATTCTAATTGCAGAGTGTCACAGCGGAAAATAACTCTCTGAAATCTTATATTTTAGAGAATATAATTTTCTTAACTTTCCTTTTTTCCGAACATTAAAATCTTTTTAGAGCTTAATCATGTAGATTTTGCTCTTTTTTGTTATAATCTTTATATTAATTGACAGAGGAGTTCTTGATGAAAACAGATATTGAAATTGCTCAAAGTGTTGAATTGCAGCCTATTGTTGATGTAGTGAAAAAAGTCGGCATCGACTATGATGATTTGGAATTATATGGTAAGTACAAGGCTAAGCTCAGCTTTGATAAAATTCGTGAGGTTGAAAAAAATCCTGTTGGGAAACTGATTTTGGTAACAGCGATCAATCCAACTCCAGCTGGAGAAGGCAAATCTACCATTACCATTGGACTGGCTGACGCGCTTAACAAGATTGGCAAGAAAACTATGATTGCCATCCGCGAACCATCTTTGGGGCCGGTTATGGGCATCAAAGGGGGAGCAGCCGGCGGCGGTCACGCGCAAGTTTTACCGATGGAAGATATCAACTTGCATTTTACTGGTGATATGCATGCCATCACGACTGCCAATAATGCCCTATCAGCTCTTATCGATAATCATCTTCATCAGGGAAATGCTTTGGGTATCGATCAGCGTCGTATTATCTGGAAGCGGGTAGTTGACCTAAATGACCGAGCACTGCGCCATGTGACTGTCGGCTTAGGCAGTCCGCTCAACGGTATTCCGCGGGAAGATGGTTTTGATATCACGGTTGCCTCTGAAATTATGGCGATTCTTTGCCTAGCTACGGATATTGAAGATTTGAAGAAGCGCTTGGCTAACATTGTCATCGGTTATCGCAATGACCGCTCACCAGTCTATGTTCGTGACCTTGAGGTAGAAGGAGCCTTGGCTTTAGTCTTGAAAGATGCGATTAAGCCAAATCTGGTACAGACTATTTACGGAACACCAGCCTTTGTTCATGGCGGTCCTTTTGCCAATATCGCCCACGGCTGTAACTCTGTTTTGGCGACTAGCACAGCGCTGCGCTTGGCCGATTATACAGTGACAGAAGCAGGATTTGGTGCGGACCTTGGTGCTGAAAAATTCTTAGATATTAAAACTCCAAACTTACCAACTTCTCCAGATGCAGTAGTGATTGTTGCGACCTTGCGCGCCCTCAAGATGAATGGTGGAGTAGCTAAGGATGCACTTACAGAAGAGAATGTTGAGGCGATCCGAGCTGGTTTTGCTAATCTCAAACGTCACGTTGAAAATATCCGTAAGTTCGGTATTCCAGTTGTAGTAGCTATCAATGAATTTGTCTCAGATACGGAGGCTGAAATTGCTACTCTTAAGGAGCTTTGTGCAGAAATTAAGGTTCCAGTTGAGTTAGCTAGCGTCTGGGCTGACGGCGCTGAAGGTGGTGTGTCTCTAGCTGAGACTGTAGTCAAAACCATTGATGAAGAACCTGCTCGTTACACTCGCCTCTATGACAACGACCTCTCTATTGAAGAAAAAATCGAGAAAATTGTCAGAGAAATCTATCGTGGTTCAAAAGTGAACTTTGAGAAAAAAGCGCAGACTCAAATTCGAGAAATTGTCAAAAACGGCTGGGACAAGCTGCCGATCTGCATGGCCAAAACACAGTATAGCTTCTCAGACAATCCTGCTGCTCTGGGTGCGCCAGAAAACTTTGAAATTACCATTCGTGAGTTGGTACCAAAACTTGGGGCAGGCTTTATCGTGGCTTTGACAGGAGATGTCATGACCATGCCAGGATTGCCGAAACGTCCTGCGGCACTCAATATGGATGTTGCAGCAGACGGCACAGCGATTGGTCTATTTTGATCATGGTTTAAAAGGCTCTTTATGAGTCTTTTATTGGTATAATAATGAAAATACGGAGAATGTGGAGTCATTATGGATATCAGATTTGCTAAGCCATCAGATGCCAGAGCCTTGTTAGATATTTACGCGCCTTACGTAGAGAATACGGCCATCACTTTTGAATATGAAGTACCGACCATTGAGAATTTTGCAACTAGGATTGGGAAAACGTTGGAAAAATATCCTTATCTGGTAGCGGAAGAAGATGGTGTAGTCTTAGGTTATGCTTACGCTTCGACATATTATGCGCGCGCAGCCTACGATTGGGCTGTGGAATTATCCGTTTATGTCAGTCAAGATGCTCGAGGAAAAGGAGTCGGCAGCAAGCTTTATGATAAGCTCGAAGACCTGTTAGATCAGATGGGATATATGCATTTTCTAGCCTGTATTTCTCTGCCAAACGAAGCTAGCCTAGCTTTGCATCGAAAAAGAGGCTTATCAGCAGGTTGCTCATTTCCCTAAAATTGGCTATAAATTCGAACGTTGGCATGACATTGTTTGGCTGCGAAAATCCTTGGACAAGGTGGCTGAACCCATCAAACTTTTAAAAGAAATGGAGTGGAAATGGTGAAAAAGAAACATTTATTAATAACTCTTCTAAGTATTGGCCTTTTGACCTTGACCGGCTGTTAGGCCGTTGAAAATTGGTTTAAAAATGCCAAGGAGGAATGGATTGGTTTAGAGATGACGGTTCGCACCTATGATGAAAATTCTCAGCTCATTGACCAGATGTCAGGCAAGTCCCTATCCATTTCGCGCAACGAGGAATTTGACTCAGTTGATGCGGAAGGAAATTCCAAGGAAGACTCATCTGTGCTCAAAATCACCTTGGGTAAGTATGAGATTGACCATGTGGGATCTTCCTTAATAGCAGAAGAAAAAGGCTTGAAAGATGTGTTTGCCCAGTATCAAAAGACGGCAGATGTTGAGGAGAATAGCCATTCAGTTCCCGTTTTAAATCGCATGATTTCAGCTTTTAAAAACGACTTTACTGGCAAGAAGAAGGTCATTCTGATTCGCTCTCAAAACGGGACTCCTCTAGCAGCTTATGCTGGCGACCGTGTCTCTCTTGATAAGTCAGATGCTCCTAAAACTTCTGAGTTGCTGATTGACGGCAAGCGTCTCGTTATTTACCGCTGTGACTACACTATTTATGACCGTGAATTGCTGGAGTAAGCTATGAATGTAGAGGAATTGGTAAAAGAGTTAAAAGCTGTAGCTAACCCTGATGATGCAGTGGCTATGAAATCCTATATGAAAAATAAATTTGAGTTTCTAGGAGTCAAGACTCCAGCCAGACGGAAACTCGCAAAAGCTTTTTTCAAACAGCAAACTGACTATGTTATTGACTGGAATTTTATAAATGAAGCTTGGAACAATCTTTATCGAGAATTGCAGTATGCCGCGCTAGATTATCTGGAGATTAGCAAGAAGCTGTTGACTCCATCTGACTTGCCTTGTTTGAAAAAGCTGGCTCAAACAAAATCTTGGTGGGATACTATTGACTTTTTGGATCGCTTGGTCGGATCAATCATTGCCCGATTTCCAGAAACCAAAGAGATTATTTTATCCTGGAGTTGTGATGAGGATATCTGGCTGCGGCGCTTGGCGATCGATCATCAGCTGCTGCGAAAAGAGGAAACAGACACAGGGCTGTTGGAGAAAATTTTAGTCAATAATCTAGGCCAAACAGAATTCTTTATTAACAAGGCAATCGGCTGGGCGCTGAGAGATTATTCCAAAACCAACCCAGACTGGGTCAGAGATTTTATCGAGCGGCATCAGGCAGAAATGGCTGCGCTTAGTATTCGAGAGGGAAGTAAGTATTTATGAAACATATTTATTTAAAATATCTGGAAGAGAAAGATTATTCGGCTTGGCTGGAAGGATTTTCCGATAGACTGCCTTCCCAATCCCCATTTGATGATGGGCTTTTAGATATGACGATTTGTACAGAAAGTTGGTTTGCGGATTTGGTGGCTAAGCACCGAGATTTCCGAGAGAAAGACCAACAGTATATTTGGGGAATTTATGATGCAAAAAACGGAAAACATGTAGGAATGGTTAATTTATTTGTGCTGGCTAGAGACGATTTTCAATGGGCGGAAATAGGTTATACGATACATAATCAATTTTGGCGTCAGGGCTACGCCAGAGCTATGCTAGGTGAACTTAAGAAAGTCAGTCGTGAACTAGGATTTCATCGTTTAGAAGCACATGTTGATCTACAAAATATCCCTTCACAGAATTTGCTGGAGCAAGCTGATTTCTATCTTGAAGGAGTACGGAAACAATTCCAAAAAGAAGATCAGGAATGGAAAGATAGACAAGTTTTTGTTTATATTTTAGATTAAATACCTTGACAAAACGGAAAAAGATAAGGTAAACTATATTTCGTGCGATGAGTCGATATGCAGATTTTCTGCAAATTGAAGCATGGGAGGTCATAACGCAGGAGCGGACCTTGATCGGTTGTGTGAACCTGCTGATCACACGAAAGTGCCCTTATCCCCAATCTACGGATTGGGGATTTTTCTATGTCTCTTAGAGAGGTAGGAGCGTTAGTTGAAGCCGAGCTTAGAGACATTGATTCTGAGACGGACTGTGTCGTGAGTGCTATTACTCTTGATGAAACGAATCTGCAGTAAGAAGTTGAGTCGAAGAGCAATGGATGCAGTTTTGATCGTGAGAGCAAAAACTGTAAACCTTGAAAGCTCTCTTAGAGAGGCAAGACGGTTTGTCTCAGCTGAACTTAGAGACATTGATGCTGAGACGGTTGGCGTCGTGAGTGCTATTGCTCTTGATGAAACGAATCTCTAGGAAAAAGTTGAGCTGTAGAGCAGTGTGTAAATGCAGTTTATCTAAAATATCGAACATTTATTCTTTAGAACCATTTGCATTTTTCCCTAAAAATAGTATAATACTAACAATACAAAATTTTTTGAAAATTCAGAGAGGTTATCGCATGGGATATACAGTTGCTGTAGTAGGTGCCACTGGTGCCGTTGGATCTCAAATGATTAAAATGCTGGAAGAGTCTAGCCTTCCAATTGATAAAATACGCTATCTGGCGTCTGCTCGTTCAGCTGGTAAAGTTCTCCAATTCAAGGGACAAGATATTACTATTGAAGAGACGACTGAGACGGCTTTTGAAGGTGTAGATATTGCTCTCTTTTCAGCTGGTGGTTCTACCTCAGCAAAATACGCTCCTTACGCAGTTAAAGCTGGAGCAGTGGTGGTCGATAACACCTCTTATTTCCGTCAAAATCCTGATGTTCCTCTGGTTGTTCCAGAAGTCAACGCCCATGCCTTAGATCAGCACAAAGGAATTATCGCTTGCCCTAACTGCTCGACAATTCAGATGATGGTGGCTTTAGAGCCTGTTCGTCAGCAATGGGGGCTGGAGCGCATCATTGTATCTACCTATCAAGCAGTTTCTGGTGCAGGCATGGGAGCCATTCTTGAAACCCAAGCTCAATTACGATCTGTTCTCAATGATGGTGTAAATCCTAAGGATGCAGAAGCCAATATCCTGCCATGCGGCGGCGATAAAAAACATTATCCTATTGCCTTTAATGCCTTACCTCAGATTGATGTCTTTACAGATAACGACTATACTTACGAAGAGATGAAGATGACTAAGGAAACTAAGAAAATCATGGAAGATGATTCTATTGCTGTTTCTGCGACTTGTGTCCGTCTTCCAATCTTGTCTGCTCACTCAGAGTCTGTCTACATCGAGACTAAGGAAGTTGCGCCTATTGACCAGGTAAAAGCAGCAATTTCAGCCTTTCCTGGTGCTGTTCTGGAGGATGATGTAGCTCATCAGGTTTATCCGCAAGCAATCAATGCGGTTGGTAAGAAAGAAACCTTTGTTGGTCGGATTCGTAAAGATCTAGATGCGGAAAAAGGAATCCATATGTGGGTGGTTTCAGACAATCTTCTTAAAGGAGCAGCTTGGAATTCTGTTCAAATCGCAGAGACACTGCATGAGCGTGGTTTAGTTCGTCCGACAGCAGAAGTGGTTTTTGAATTAAAATAAAGTGACAAAGGAAACTTGACAGCACAGGGTTGAATAATCGTTCTTTCAACCCTCTTTTCGTATAATAAAGAGAGGTAAGTTTATGGCGTATGCGGATCTGAAAAACTGTAAAATCATCACAGCTTTTATTACTCCTTTTCATGAAGATGGCTCCATCAATTTTGAAGCTATTCCAGACTTGATTGAGCACCTTTTGGCCCACCATACAGATGGGATTTTGCTGGCTGGAACAACTGCTGAAAGTCCAACCCTGACTCACGATGAAGAGTTGGAGTTATTTGCGGCAGTTCAAAAGGTTGTCAAGGGGCGTGTTCCTTTGATAGCCGGTGTCGGTACCAACGAAACGCGCGACTCTATCGAATTTGTCAAAGAAGTAGATGAATTTGGTGGTTTTGCAGCTGGTTTGGCCATCGTACCCTATTACAACAAACCTTCTCAGGAAGGGATGTATCAGCATTTTAAAGCCATTGCGGATGCTTCAAACCTGCCTATCATTATCTACAATATACCTGGCCGAGTAGTGGTTGAGATGACTCCTGAGACCATGCTGAGACTGGCAGAGCATCCAAATATTATCGGGGTTAAAGAATGTACTAGTCTGGCGAATATGGCCTATCTGATTGAACATCGTCCAGAGGAGTTTCTGATTTACACTGGTGAGGATGGCGATGCCTTTCATGCTATGAATCTGGGGGCTGATGGAGTTATTTCAGTTGCTTCTCACACAAACGGTGATGAAATGTTTGAAATGCTGGACGCTATTGAACACAATGACATCAAAAAAGCAGCAGCTATCCAACGGAAATTCATCCCTAAAGTCAATGCCCTTTTCTCTTACCCAAGTCCAGCTCCAGTCAAGGCAGTCCTCAATTACTTAGGATTTGCAGCTGGGCCAACCCGCTTACCACTTGTGCCGGCGCCCGAAGAAGATGCCAAACGTATTATTAAGGTCGTGGTTGATGGCGACTATCAAGCAACCAAAGAGACTGTTAAAGGTGTCCTGAGACCGGATTATTGATTGATGCAGCAGCCTTAGGAATGCCATAGATAAAAATAATTAAGAAAGAATTGAAAATTGTGACAGAAAAACATAGTGAACGAATTGAGGAGTATAAAGCTAAGCATAGACTGGAAAAACTTGAAGGTAAAAAAGTTTATGATAAGCCGGTTATTCGGACCGGTGATAAGGCAGGATGCTACGGTTCAGCATTGATTTTGCTTGGATTTGTTTTAGGAGTTATTTATTTACTTCTTATATTTATAACGGATTGGGATCTGAAACTTTTCTCTTTCATCTGGGAAACACTTGTTGCGTTAGGGATTGTTTTCAGCCTTTTTGGAGCTTTTAAAATCGGTCAGTTGGAGTTGCACAGTTTGTCAATGGTAGCTGATAAAGAGAAAAATTTTGAAATCGATAAAGCTTTCAATCTTTATAACATTATTCACAAACCAACAAAGAAAATTCTACTTCAATATGATAGTGAGGATGATAGTTTAATTTCTCTAAACGCTGGAGGAGAGTTATTAGTTGAGCTCTTAAAGAGAGTTGAAGAAGAGAAATTGTCATTTAAGCCTATTAACAAAACATTGATATTAGAAGAAGCGTCTGAAAATCACTGGAAAATGCACTATCGTTACAAAAGACAAGACATAACATTAGAGAAATCCGATACATAATGTTTGGATTGCTAAGTTAGTCGTCTTGACTTAAACTTAAAAGTGAATTCAGTATCTGATAGTTTATGAAAACCATAAAATGGATTGCCCAGAGCAGTCCTTTTATATAGTCTTTTAAGACTAAAGGAAAAAGAGGGCTTCTTTTGAAAAATATTGGAAAAAATTATATAATGTAAAAGTATGGTCTATTTTTGAGCAGACTATAGATAACTAGATTGACAGCAATCATGTTAGAGACATACATTAGATTAGAAATATATAATATAAAAGGAGTTTTTTATGCAAGTTATTAAACGGAGTGGTGAGGTTGTAGAATTTGACCCAGATAAAATTTATCAAGCGGTTTTAAAGGCGGCGCAGACAGTCTATGTGTTGACAGATGATTTGCGTCAGAATTTAGCGCAGGTTACAAAGAAAGTTGTTCTTGATTTGGAAGAAGCTAAGGTTGAGCGTGCGACGATCAGCATGATTCAGTCCATGGTTGAAAGCCGCCTTTTGGGTGCAGGCTATATTACCATTGCAGAGCATTATATTTCCTATCGCTTGCAGCGCGATTTAGAGCGCAATGGCTATGGAGATCATATCGCTGTACATCTGCATTTTGAGCAAGTGAGATAAAGTTAAAAAGCCTGCTAGGGCTTTTTTTGCTCTTGAGGTAGAGAGCGCCGCTTTAGCATTCACCCGCTTAAATCGTAGAAATATGTTAAAATAGTTAAAGATATAAAATTTTATCAATGATATTCGTTGAAAGGATAAATTATGGCAACGATTCAATGGTTTCCGGGGCATATGTCCAAGGCACGGAGACAGGTACAGGAAAATATTAAGTTTGTTGATTTTGTGACAATACTGGTTGATGCGAGGCTTCCTTTATCTAGTCAAAATCCTATGCTGACTAAGATTGTGGGCGATAAACCTAAGCTTTTGATTTTAAACAAGGCTGATTTGGCAGACCCTGTTCGGATTAAGGAATGGCAGAGCTATTTTGGAAGTCAGGGAATTCCGACTTTATCTATTAATTCCAAAGAGCAATCTGCTGTAAAAAAAGTGACAGATGCAGCTAAGAAACTTATGGCAGACAAATTGGCGCGTCAGAAAGAGAGAGGAATTCGCATCGAAACTCTGCGTACCATGATAATCGGTATTCCAAATGCTGGAAAATCAACCCTCATGAACCGCTTGGCTGGTAAGAAAATCGCTGTTGTTGGGAATAAACCGGGTGTGACCAAGGGTCAGCAATGGCTCAAGTCAAATAAAGACTTGGAAATCTTGGATACACCAGGAATTCTCTGGCCTAAGTTTGAAGATGAGACGGTTGCTCTCAAGCTTGCTCTGACTGGAGCTATTAAGGATAATCTGCTGCCTATGGATGAGGTGACGATTTTTGGCCTTAATTATTTTAAGGAGCATTATCCTGAGGAGCTAACAGCACGCTTCAAACAGCTGGATCTAAGTCAGGAAGCACCTGATATGATTATGGATATGACCCAAAAACTTGGCTTCCGCGATGACTATGATCGTTTTTACAGCCTTTTTGTCAAAGATGTCCGTGATGGCAAGTTAGGTCGTTATTGCTTGGACACGGTTGGAGAACTAGATGGCAACGATTAAAGAAATCCAGCAACGATTAGAGTTAGTGACTGATTTGGCTGATCCTTTTCTGGTAGAAGCATCGAATGATTTACGCAGTGGAGTTCAAAAGGCGATTGAAAAGCGTAAAAGAGCCATTCAGGCGGAGTTAGACGAGGAACTGCGTCTGGAGCAGATGTTACGGTATGAAAAAGAGCTTTATAAAGCCGGCTACCAAGCAATAGCTGGAATTGATGAAGTCGGCCGCGGCCCTCTAGCTGGACCAGTTGTCGCTGCAGCTGTCATCTTACCTCCAGGATGTAAAATTAAAGGGCTCAACGATAGTAAAAAAATTCCCAAGAAAAAACATCAAGAAATCTATCAGGCAGTTCTAGATAAAGCTTTGGCGGTCGGTATTGGCCTGATGGACAATGAGATTATTGACCAAGTCAATATCTATGAAGCGACTAAGCTGGCTATGAAAGAGGCTTTGTCTAAGCTTCGTCTCAAGCCAGATTATCTGCTGATTGATGCCATGAAACTGGATGTTGAGATTCCGCAAGAGTCCATCATCAAGGGCGATGCTAATTCGCTATCTATTGCAGCGGCCAGTATTGTTGCTAAGGTCACTCGGGATAAGCTGATGACAGACTATGACAAGGAATTTCCTGGCTATGATTTTGCGAAAAATGCAGGTTATGGGACCAAAAGTCATTTGCAAGGATTGGAACGAAATGGCGTAACTCCTATTCATCGCAAGACATTTGAACCCGTAAAATCAATGTGTGAATAAACATAAAAAGGAGGATGGCATGCGAAGCGAATACGAAAAAATGATTGCTGAAGAGATTTACCGACCACAAGATGAAGATTTAAGAAAAATTAGAGCCCGATCCAAAGAATTTCAATATCGTTTTAACCAAGAGCAAGACAGCGACAAGAGAAGTGCTATTATCAAAGAATGGTTTGGCAGCACAGGGGAGAATCTTGCTATGAAGCCAGATTTGGTTTGCGACTACGGAATTAACATTCATTTAGGAGAAAATTTTTGTTCTAACTGGAACCTGACTATGCTGGACGTTTGCCCGATTCGCATCGGAGACAATGCTATGCTTGGTCCAAATTGCCAGTTTCTGACACCTCTTCATCCACTTGATCCAGTGGAAAGAAATTCCGGTATTGAGTACGGAGCACCAATCACTATTGGTGATAATTTCTGGGCTGGCGGCGGTGTGACGATTCTGCCAGGTGTGACACTAGGGGATAATGTGGTTGTCGGAGCAGGAGCGGTTGTGACCAAGTCTTTTGGTGACAATGTAGTCTTGGCTGGTAATCCAGCACGAGTTATTAAGGAAATCCTTGTTCATAAAGAATAAAAGATGGGTTAAAGGCAATAGGCAAGGAGACCATCTATTGATAACACCAAATTTAATAGAATCGTAAAGAAGGAACTGTACTGCAGTTCTTTTTTTGAACTTTTTTACGAATAAGAAAGTGAGGTGAAAAAATGAATAATTTTGAGATTTATAAAATGAAAAAAGCTGGCTTGACCAATTATCAGGTTTTAAATGTTTTGAGATATGCCGAGAGCAGAGATGGCAAGCTTTCTCTGCGAGATAAGGCTGTCGTATCTGAGTGCCGCAATCCCGCTCTCTTTATAGAGAAATACAAGAGGCTTGATTTACCGGCTTTGAAGGAAGAATTTGAACTTTTCCCTTCCTTTTCTATCTTGGATGATATTTACCCTTGGGATTTATGCGAGATTTACGATGCTCCGACCTTGTTATTCTATCAGGGAAATCTAGATCTACTAGAATTGCCCAAGGCTGCGGTGGTTGGCAGTCGAGACAGCAGTAAGCAAGGAAATGCCTCTGTACAAAAGATTGTCAAGGAGCTAAATAATGAATTGGTTATCGTCAGTGGCCTAGCTCGTGGAATAGATACGGCAGCTCATATGGCTGCCCTGCAAAACGGAGGTCAGACTATTGCTGTCATCGGAACGGGATTAGATGTCTTTTATCCCAAGGCCAACAAAAAATTACAAGCTTACATTGGCAAAAATCATTTATTACTGACAGAGTATGGTCCAGGTGAACAGCCCTTGAAATTTCATTTTCCAGAGCGGAATCGTATCATCGCTGGTCTCTGTCGAGGCGTCATCGTGGCAGAAGCTAAGATGCGCTCAGGCAGCCTGATTACCTGTGAGCGAGCCATGGAAGAAGGGCGTGATGTCTTTGCTATTCCGGGGTCAATTTTAGACGGAAAATCTGACGGTTGTCACCATTTAATACAAGAGGGCGCAAAGTGCATCACATCGGGCTCTGACGTTCTTTCTGAGTTTGATTTTTAAAACAAGTTTTCCTATAAGAAAAGTTAGCAGTTGACATCTATCAAAAAATAGTTTAAACTCTATGAGATTTATTTCTTATAGAAGGTGTCTAAATTGGTAACAAAAACAAAGAAAAAGTCTACGACCAAGAAAAATCTTGTCATTGTAGAGTCGCCTGCTAAGGCAAAAACAATAGAAAAATATCTGGGACGAAACTACAAGGTTCTGGCCAGTGTCGGGCATATTCGTGACCTGAAAAAGTCTACTATGTCCATTGATTTTGAGAACAACTATGAGCCGCAATACATCAATATTCGTGGTAAAGGTCCGTTGATTAATGACTTGAAAAAAGAAGCGAAGAAAGCTAAGCAAGTCTTTCTGGCAAGTGACCCGGACCGCGAAGGAGAAGCTATTTCTTGGCATCTGGCTCACATTCTTAATTTGGATGAGAAAGAGAAAAACCGCGTCGTCTTTAATGAAATCACCAAAGATGCAGTCAAGAACGCTTTTAAAGAGCCACGACAGATTGATATGGATCTGGTCGATGCGCAGCAGGCTCGCCGGGTTCTGGACCGCTTGGTGGGTTATTCCATTTCTCCTATTCTTTGGAAGAAAGTCAAAAAGGGCCTGTCAGCTGGTCGGGTGCAGTCTGTCGCGCTCAAGCTAATTATCGACCGGGAAAATGAAATCAATGCCTTCAAACCAGAAGAATACTGGACAATTGACGGAACCTTCAAGAAGGGAACTCGTCAGTTTCAGGCCAGCTTCTATGGTATGAATGGCAAAAAGATGAAGCTGACAAATAACGACGAGGTCAAAGAAGTGCTTTCTCATCTCAAAGGAGATGATTTTATAGTCGACAGCGTTGAAAAGAAAGAGCGTCGACGTAATGCTCCGCTACCCTACACGACTTCCTCTATGCAGCAGGATGCCGCTAATAAGATTAATTTCCGGACTCGTAAGACCATGATGGTGGCTCAGCAGCTTTATGAGGGGATTAATATTGGTTCTGGCGTACAAGGTCTGATTACGTATATGCGTACCGACTCGACTCGTATCAGTCCAGTAGCGCAGAATGAAGCAGCAAGCTTTATCACGGATAAATTTGGCGCCAAATATTCCAAACATGGCAGCAAGGCTAAGAATGCTTCTGGAGCTCAAGATGCCCACGAGGCCATTCGTCCTTCCAGCGTTTTCAATACACCGGAAAGTATCGCAAAGTATCTGGATAAGGATCAACTTAAGCTCTATACGCTGATTTGGAACCGCTTTGTTGCCAGCCAAATGACTGCAGCAGTCTTTGATACTATGAATGTCAAGCTGGGGCAAAATGGTGTCCAATTTGCTGCCAACGGCAGTCAGGTCAAGTTTGATGGTTATCTGGCTATTTACAATGACTCTGACAAGAATAAAATGCTGCCAGACATGGAAAAGGGTGATACCGTCAAGCGTGTCAATACCAATCCAGAACAGCACTTTACCCAGCCACCTGCTCGTTATTCTGAAGCGACTCTCATCAAAACTTTGGAAGAAAATGGTGTTGGTCGTCCGTCTACCTATGCACCGACCATTGAAACTATTCAGAAACGATATTACGTTAAGCTGGTTTCCAAGCGCTTTGAGCCAACGGAACTAGGAGAGATTGTCAATTCTCTGATTGTCGAATTCTTCCCAGGCATCGTAAATGTGAAATTCACAGCAGAAATGGAAGCTAAACTAGATGATGTAGAAGTTGGCAAAGAGCAATGGCAGAAAGTTATTGACGAGTTTTATCAACCTTTTGAAAAGGAAGTGGCTAAAGCCGAAACTGAAATGGAGAAAATCCAAATCAAGGATGAGCCAGCCGGTTTTGACTGCGAGGTCTGCGGAAGTCCTATGGTTATCAAGTTGGGGAGATTTGGAAAATTCTACGCCTGCAGCAATTTCCCTGACTGCCGTCACACTCAGGCTATTGTCAAGGAAATCGGCGTGACCTGCCCGCAGTGTCAGAAGGGTCAAGTTATTGAGCGTAAGACTAAGCGAAATCGCATTTTCTACGGTTGTGATCGTTATCCAGACTGTGATTTTACATCTTGGGACAAGCCGGTTGGCCGGAACTGTCCAAAATGTGACCATTATCTGATTGAAAAGAAAGTTCGTGGTGGCGGTAAGCAGGTAGTCTGCAGCAATGGCGATTATGAAGAAGAAAAAGTGAAATAGTTATTTTTACATAATTTATATTACGTAAAATATATTTCTAAAAAAGAGGTGCAGTTTTATGACAGATAAATTTGGAGAATTTCTAAAAATCGCGTCCCAACTGAATAAGATGGGAATTGTTCCACTTCTGATGGGTTCTCTAGGTCTGGAGCAAGTTACTGGACAAGACTGGCAGGCGCGTGATATTGATATTCATGTTCATGGTGATGAGCGTGGCTGGGAAGCACCAGACGAAGAACGTATTTACGATATGGACAAGATTGAGCCTATGATGGAGCGCTTAGGCTATCGCTTAGTCGATCTGCACGAGCATGAATTTCAAAAAGAAGGCTTATCTATTGAATTTGGAGCCATGGAAACCTTGGAGGCATTCGCTGGTGTGCCGCTAGAGAAGTTGACTCGAAAAGAAGTTGAAGATGTTGAGTTTCTACTGCCGAATGCAGAGCAATTCTTAGCTATCTACCATGCTTCTTCCCAAGATTCTTACCGAAATGAAAATAACAATCATAAGGATTTTGCTAAGATTGCTTACTTGGAAAAAATGACAAAATGAGAGACATTCAGGAATTCTCCTGTCTGTCTTTTTTACTATCTTTTTGTTATAATGGTCAGAGTGAAAATCTAGAAATATCTAAGGGAGAGTATCATGTCATCATCCTATATCAATGTTATCGGTGCTGGTCTGGCTGGCAGTGAAGCAGCTTACCAGATTGCCAAACGTGGAATCCCAGTCAAAATCTATGAAATGCGGGGGGTTAAGTCAACTCCTCAACACAAAACTGCGGACTTTGCAGAACTGGTCTGCTCTAACTCTCTGCGAGGAGATGCGCTGACCAATGCAGTCGGTCTGCTCAAGGAAGAAATGCGACGATTGGACTCGGTTATTTTAAAATCTGCAGAAGCGACTCGGGTGCCAGCAGGTGGTGCTCTAGCGGTTGATAGAGAAGGTTTTTCTCAGATGGTAACGGAGCTAGTGACCAATCATCCATTGATTGAGGTCATTCGTGAAGAAATCACCGAAATTCCAGAGGATGCCATCACAGTTATTGCGACAGGACCCTTGACCAGCGATGCTTTGGCCGAAAAAATCCACGCGCTCAATGGGGGAGACGGTTTTTACTTCTACGATGCAGCAGCGCCAATCATCGATGTCAATACCATTGATATGACCAAGGTCTATCTCAAATCCCGCTATGATAAGGGCGAAGCTGCCTATCTCAACGCGCCAATGACTAAGCAAGAATTTATGGATTTCCATGATGCTTTGGTCAATGCTGAGGAAGCACCGCTCAATTCCTTTGAAAAAGAAAAATACTTTGAAGGCTGCATGCCAATTGAAGTTATGGCTAAGCGAGGCGTTAAAACCATGCTTTATGGACCAATGAAGCCAGTTGGTTTAGAATATCCAGATGACTACCAAGGGCCTCGTGACGGAGATTTTAAGACGCCGTACGCTGTGGTGCAGCTTCGTCAGGACAATGCAGCAGGCAGTCTTTACAACATTGTCGGCTTCCAAACTCATCTCAAGTGGGGCGAGCAAAAGAGGGTCTTTCAGATGATTCCTGGTCTTGAGAATGCAGAATTTGTCCGTTATGGTGTTATGCATCGAAACTCCTATATGGACTCTCCAAATCTGCTTGAACAGACTTTCCGCTCTAAGAAACAGCCAAATCTTTTCTTTGCAGGTCAAATGACTGGAGTTGAAGGCTATGTCGAATCAGCGGCTTCTGGTTTGGTTGCTGGTATCAATGCCGCTCGACTCTTCAAGGGAGAAGAAGCACTTGTTTTTCCAGAAACGACTGCTATTGGAAGTCTGCCTCATTATGTTACTCATGCTGACAGCAAGCATTTCCAACCCATGAATGTCAATTTTGGCATTATCAAAGAACTGGATGGCCCTCGGATTCGTGACAAGAAAGAGCGCTATGAGAAAATTGCTGAGCGAGCCTTGCAGGATTTACAGCCCTATTTGGATAAATAATCTATTTTCTATCATTATCTAATAAAAATCATCAAAAAGTTAGGAAATTCCTAACTTTTTTGCTTAATTTGTGATATAATAAATAAAAATTTTGAAAATAGAAAGTTTTCTGAAAATGAATAAATCCTATTTTTACCTTGAAATGAAAACACATGAGTTAGTTGTTCCTTATACCAAGCAGAAACGCCGTGTCCGCGTATTACTTCCAAAGAACTATAGTCAGGATACAAACAAGACCTATCCGGTCGTTTATTTTCATGACGGACAAAATGTTCTTTATAGCAAGGAATCTTTCAGCGGCCATTCGTGGAAGGTTATTCCGACAATCAAGCGTAATCCAGATATTGAAAAAATGATTGTCGTGGCTATTGACAACGATGGTCAAAGGCGGATGAATGAATACGCAGCTTGGAAGTTCCAAGAGTCCAATATTCCCGGTATTCAGTTTGGCGGCAAGGGAACGGAGTATGCGGAGTTTGTCATGGAAGTTGTCAAGCCTTTTATTGATCAGCATTATCGGACCAAGTCTGATCGGTTGCATACGGCTATGATTGGCTCTTCTCTTGGGGGAAATATCAGCCAGTTTATCGGTGTTGAATACCAAGATCAGATTGGCTGTCTGGGCATCTTTTCGTCTGCAAATTGGCTGCATCAGGAAGCCTTTGACCGTTATATTGAGAGAAAAAAACTTCAGGCAGACCAGCGAGTTTTCATTTACGTTGGGACGGAAGAGGCTGATGATACGGATAAAACATTGATGGCGGGCAATATCAAGCAGGCCTATATTGATTCATCGCTCAGCTATTTCCGGCAGTTACTTGTATCTGGGGTAGATTTGTCCAATATTCAGATTAAGATCCAGTCTGGAGCTATTCACAACGAGGTCGCTTGGGCGGAGCACTTGCCGGACTGTTTCCGTTTTATCGGCGAAAAATGGTAATCTAGTCAAACACTAAGAAAGAGGTAGAAACTATGCATGTAGAATTTTTAAGTCATTGGAGTGGCAATCTAGGTCGTGAAATGTATGTCAATCGCTATGGCCACTCTGGGCTCCCGATTATAGTCTTTGCATCATCAGGCGGCAGCCACAATGAGTATGCTGACTTTGGCATGATTGAGGCCTGCGCTGGCTTTATTGAGGCCGGTAAGGTCCAGTTTTTCACTCTCAGCAGTGTTGATAGTGAGAGCTGGCTGGCGGACTGGAAGCATCCTCACGACCGAGCAGAAATGCATCGTGCCTATGAGCGTTATGTCATTGAAGAGGCGATTCCTTTCGTAAAGCATAAGACGGGCTGGTTTGACCCTATGATGACGACAGGCTGCTCCATGGGAGCTTATCATGCTGTTAATTTCTTCCTGCAGCATCCAGATGTTTTCAATAAAGTGATTGCCCTCAGTGGTGTCTATGATGCACGTTTCTTTGTCGGTGACAATTTGAATGACGAAGTCATTTATCAAAACTCGCCAGCTGACTATATCTGGAACCAAAATGATGGCTGGTTTATTGACCGCTATCGACAGGCGGATATTATCGTTTGTACTGGCTTGGGCGACTGGGAGCAGGATGGCCTTCCTTCCTTCTACACGCTGAAAGAGGCTTTTGAGCATAAGAATATTCCAGCTTGGTTTGCTGAATGGGGCCATGATGTTTCCCACGACTGGATTTGGTGGCGTAAGCAAATGCCGTATTTCCTTAATGAACTCAATCTTTAAAGGAGGTTTCCTATGAATTATATCGTTATTTCTCCCTACTATCCGCAAAATTTTCAGCACTTTACTGTAGAGCTGGCTAATAAAGGAATCACTGTTCTGGGAATCGGTCAGGAGCCTTATGACCAGCTAGACCAGCCTTTGAAGGATTCATTGACTGAATATTTCAGAGTAGAAAATCTTGAAAATCTTGACGAAGTCAAAAGAGCTGTTGCCTTTCTTTTCTACAAGCATGGATCTATTGATCGGATTGAGTCTCATAACGAATACTGGCTGGAACTGGACGCTGAGTTGCGTGAACAATTCAATGTCTTTGGAGCAAAACCAAAAGACTTGAAAAAGACCAAGTTCAAATCAGAGATGAAAAAACTCTTTAAAAAAGCAGGCGTTCCAGTCGTACCTGGTCAGATTGTCAACACAGAAGCGGGTGCTGATTTGGCTGTCAAGAAACTTGGTCTGCCTTTGATTGCCAAGCCTGATAATGGAGTGGGAGCAGCTGCGACCTTTAAATTGGAAACAGCAGAAGATGTCGAACGATTCAAGCAAGAATGGGATCATCAGACGGCTTATTTCTTTGAAAAGTTTGTCCAGTCTGGCGAAATCTGCACCTTTGATGGTTTGGTAGACAAGGACGGTCAGATTGTCTTTTCAACCACCTTTGACTATGCGCATACACCGCTGGATTTGATGCTGTATAAGATGGACAATTCTTACTACGTTCTCAAGAATATGGATCCAAAGCTGCGTGCTTATGGAGAAGCGATTGTCAAAATCTTCGGCATGAAAGAACGCTTTTTCCATATTGAGTTCTTCCGTGAGGGTGATGATTATGTAGCCATTGAGTACAATAACCGTCCAGCAGGCGGCTTTACCATTGATGTCTATAATTTCGCTCACTCAATCGATCTTTACAGAGGCTATGCAGCGATTGTAGCAGGAGAGCCTTTCCCAGCTACCCACATGGAGCCCCTGTTCTGTCTGGCAACCTCGCGCCGTGCATCAACGAACTATGCTTACCCTGAGGCTGACTTGCTGGAGAAATACAGAGATAACTTCAAGGTTAAGAAAGACATGCCAGCCGCATTTGCGGAGCTGCAAGGTGACTACCTCTATATGCTGACAATACCAAGCCGCGAGCAGATGGAGCAGATGATTGCAGACTTTGCTAAACAGGCTGACTAATCAGAGGCATGCTCTGCTATTATTTTCGTATAACAGTTTCAAAATAGTAAAAACTACTCTAGCACAAAAAGTTTGTGAAATTTCTATTTTGGCGTCGGAAACCAGTTTATCCAATGGATTGACTGGTTTTTCTTTGTGAAATATAAGTGAGCAAAAGTTTTGACAGTGCTTACAGCTTTAGATAGAATTAAATAGAAGAATTATGCTTAGAAAGGCAAAAAAATGGCAACTTTAGATAAAGATCTTTTGTTAGAGATGTTCCGTAAGATGGAAGAAATCCGTCGTATGGACTTAAAAATTGCTCAACTTGTAAAAAAAGGAAAGGTTCCTGGAATGACTCACTTCTCAGTGGGTGAGGAAGCAGCCAATGTCGGTGCTATGCTGGCCTTAAATGAGGATGATTTGCTGACTTCTAATCACCGGGGACACGGTCAAGCTATCGCCAAAGGAATCAACCTCAATGAAATGATGGCGGAAATCCTAGGAAAATACACTGGGACCTGTAAAGGAAAAGGCGGTTCTATGCACATTGCTGACCTAGATGCTGGAAACCTTGGTGCCAATGGTATCGTAGGTGGAGGCATGGGAATCGCTGTCGGAGCAGCTCTGACCCAGCAAATGCAGAAGACAGGCAAGATTGTTGTCTGCTTCTTTGGAGACGGGGCTACCAACGAAGGCGTCTTCCACGAAGCTGTCAACATGGCTTCTATCTGGAATTTACCAGTTATTTTCTATTGTATCAATAACGGCTATGGTATTTCTGCTGACATCAAGAAAATGACCAACGTAGAGCATATCCACGAGCGCAGCGCAGCCTATGGCATTCCTGGTATGTTCATCGAAGATGGAAATAATGTTTTGGATGTCTATGAAGGCTTCCAAAAAGCTGTAGAGCATGTTCGCAGCGGTAAAGGACCTGTCTTGATTGAGAGCGTCACTTATCGTTGGTTGGGACACTCTTCTTCTGACCCAGGTAAATACCGTACTCGTGAAGAAGTAGAAGAATGGAAGAAAAAAGATCCAATCGAAAATCTTCGTAAATATTTGCTTGAAAACAAGATTGCAAGCGAGGAAGAGCTGGAAGCTATCCAAGCTGGAGTCAAAGAAGCAGTAGAAGCATCTGTGAAGTTCGCAGAAGAAAGCCCGTTCCCGCCGCTTGAATCTGCCTTTGAAGATATTTACGCAGACTAAAGAGAGGAGAAAAAGAAAATGGAAACTAAAACTATGTCTTTTCGTGACACCATTATCCTCGCTATGTCTGAGGAAATGCGTCGCGATGAAAATGTACTCTTGATGGGAGAAGATGTCGGAGTCTTTGGTGGAGATTTCGGAACATCTGTTGGTATGCTGGAAGAGTTTGGACCTGAGCGTGTGCGTGACTGTCCGATTTCTGAAGCAGCTATTTCTGGAGCAGCAGCTGGAGCAGCTATGACAGGGCTTCGTCCAATCGTAGATATGACCTTTATGGACTTCTCAGTAATTGCCATGGATGCTATTGTTAACCAAGCCGCTAAAACTCGTTATATGTTTGGCGGAAAAGGCCAAGTGCCAATGACTGTCCGCTGTGCAGCAGGTAATGGAGTTGGTTCTGCCGCTCAGCACTCACAGTCTTTGGAATCTTGGTTTACCCACATTCCAGGTCTTAAGGTAGTCGCTCCAGGAACTCCGGCAGATATGAAGGGTCTCCTTAAGGCTTCTATCCGAGACAACAACCCGGTCATTATCCTGGAATACAAGTCTGAATTTAACCAAAAAGGCGAAGTGCCACTGGATCCTGAATATGTAATCCCACTTGGTGTAGGTGAAATCAAAAAAGAAGGTACCGATGTAACAGTTGTTACCTACGGAAAAATGCTTCGCCGTGTCATGCAGGCAGCTGAAGAATTAGCAGAAGAAGGTATCTCTGTAGAAGTGGTTGACCCACGTACATTGGTGCCGCTTGATAAGGATATTATCATCAATTCTGTTAAGAAGACCGGAAAGGTCGTTTTGGTTAATGATGCCCACAAAACTAGCGGTTTCATTGGTGAAATTTCAGCGATTATTTCTGAGTCTGAAGCATTTGACTATCTAGATGCTCCAATCCGCCGTTGTGCAGGTGAAGATGTGCCGATGCCTTATGCACAAAACTTGGAAAACGCGATGATTCCAACTGTTGAAAGCATTAAAGACGCTATTCGGAAGACATATCATAAAGAATAAGGTATAATAAAGAAAAGGCCTTCTTATGAATTAGATTACATAAATTATTTTATGTAATCTAATCTTGTGTAGAGGGTCAAAGTAGCTAAAATTTTACTAATTACAGACAATCGTTATTCGGACTGATTTTATCCGATGAGCGAATTAGTAAATCTACAAGGTTAATCGCCGATAGTGACAACCGTAGTAACTTGAGATACGTTTGTATACAAGTTACTTGTAAAGTTGCAACAGGAGAGAGTCGAATCAATGATATTCGACGAACGACTTAGTAAGTCTACTAGGTTGGTCGCAGATAGCGGCAACCGTAGTAACTTGAGATACGTTTCGTATCCAAGTTACTTGTAAAGTTGCAACAGGAGAGAGTCGAACCGATGATATTCGACGAACGACTTAGTAAGTCTACTAGGTTGGTCGCCGATAGCGGTAACCGTAGTAACTTGAGATACGTTTCGTATCCAAGTTACTTGTAGAGTTGAACATGGGCTAAAAGCTTGGAAAAAAGATAAATCTCCTTGGCTTCATTGAAACCTGCATTGATTTTCTATTTTCTGTCGTTTTTCAAGTCCTTAGTATCATGTAATTGAATTCGGACGGAGGTCTGTGAAGAAAAGATAGATTTCCTTGTGTTCATCGAACACAGCGTCAATCTCCTATTTTTTCATTGTCCTCTGCGTCCTTAATATCTTATATTTGAACACGGGCTAAAAGCTCGGAAAAAAGATAAATCTTCTTGACTTCATCGAAGCCTGCGAAGGTTTCCTATTTTTCAGTCGCTTTTTAACGCCCTTAGTATCATAATTAGAATTGGAGAGGTCATGGCTGATGATAAGCTAAGAGCGACTCCTGCAGCTAGAAAGTTAGCGGATGATTTTGGAATCAACCTCTATGATGTTTCTGGTTCAGGTGCAAACGGTCGTGTCCACAAAGAAGACGTGGAAACTTATAAAGATACAAATGTGGTGCGCATTTCACCACTGGCAAAACGAATTGCCCAAGAACACAATATTGCTTGGCAAGAGATTCAAGGAACTGGCCATCGTGGCAAAATTATGAAGAAAGATGTTCTTGCCTTCTTGCCTGAGAATGTTGAGAGCGATACAATCAAATCTCCTGCTCAAATTGAAAAATTGGAAGAAGTGCCTGATAATGTCACTCCTTACGGTGAAATTGAGCGTATTCCAATGACGCCTATGCGGAAGGTTATCGCCCAGCGGATGGTAGAATCTTACCTGACGGCGCCAACCTTCACACTTAACTACGATGTTGATATGACAGAAATGCTGGCCTTGCGTAAAAAAGTGCTGGATCCAATCATGGAAGCAACTGGCAAGAAAGTAACTGTCACAGACCTGCTTTCGCTGGCTGTTGTGAAGACGTTGATGAAACATCCTTACCTTAATTCGACCTTGACAGAGGACGGCAGGACCATTATCACACACAACTATGTCAACCTTTCAATGGCAGTCGGTATGGATAATGGCCTGATGACACCAGTTGTCTATAATGCAGAAAAAATGAGCCTATCAGAGCTTGTAGTAGCCTTTAAAGATGTAATCGGACGTACCTTGGAAGGCAAGTTGACTCCGAGCGAGCTGCAAAACTCAACCTTCACAATCAGTAACTTAGGTATGTTCGGCGTTCAGTCCTTTGGTCCTATCATCAACCAGCCAAACTCTGCTATCTTGGGTGTGAGCTCAACGGTAGAGAAACCTGTCGTTGTTAATGGCGAAATTGTTATCCGTCCAATTATGAGTCTGGGCTTGACCATTGACCACCGTGTAGTTGATGGAATGGCTGGAGCTAAGTTTATGAAGGATTTGAAGGCTTTGATTGAAGATCCAATTTCAATGTTGGTATAAGATTTTATTTTCTTTGCTATTCTAAAAAGCGAAGAAGCACTCAGTAAATGAAAAATTAAATTAGAAAAGGAAAGAAAAATGGCTTTAGAAGTAATTATGCCAAAAGCCGGCGTGGATATGACCGAAGGGCAAATTGTCCAATGGAATAAGAAAGTCGGAGAATTTGTCAAAGAAGGGGAAATCCTTCTGGAAATCATGACTGACAAGGTCAGCATGGAATTGGAAGCTGAAGAAGACGGCTATCTGATTGCCATTCTCAAAGGTGACGGAGAAACTGTTCCAGTAACGGAAGTCATCGGTTACTTGGGAGAAGAAGGAGAAAACATCCCAACTGCTGGCGGATCTGCACCTGCGGAAGCACCAGCTCCTGCAACAGCTGCAGCAAGTACAGATGATGATAAGAGTGATGATGCTTACGATATCGTTGTTATCGGTGGAGGACCTGCTGGTTATGTAGCAGCTATCAAAGCAGCTCAGCTGGGTGGTAAAATTGCCTTGGTAGAGAAGTCTGAGCTAGGCGGAACCTGCTTGAACCGTGGCTGTATCCCTACTAAGACTTACTTGCACAATGCTGAAATCATTGAAAACCTTGGTCACGCTGCTAACCGCGGTATCATCATTGAAAATCCAAACTTTACAGTTGATATGGACAAGGTCCTTGAAACTAAAAACAAGGTTGTTAATACGCTTGTTGGCGGTGTTGCTGGCCTTCTTCGCAGCTATGGCGTAGATGTTCATAAAGGAATTGGTACCATTACTAAAGACAAGAATGTTCTTGTAAACGGCAGCGAGCTGCTAGAAACGAAGAAGATTATTTTGGCCGGTGGTTCAAAAGTCAGTAAGATCAATGTCCCAGGTATGCAATCATCTCTTGTTATGACTAGTGATGATATTCTGGAAATGAACGAAGTGCCTGAAAATCTGGTAATTATCGGCGGTGGTGTTGTCGGTATTGAGCTTGGACAAGCCTTCATGACATTTGGCTCAAAAGTTACCGTTATCGAAATGATGGACCGCATTGTACCAGCTATGGATGCGGAAGTTTCTAAAAATCTTCGCCTCATCTTGGAGCGTAAGGGCATGACAATTCTAACTGAAACTAAGTTGGAAGAAATCATTGAAGAAAACGGAAAACTTCGTATCAAGGTCGAAGGAAAAGAAGATGTCCTCGCAGATAAGGCCCTTCTTTCTATCGGACGCGTGCCAGACCTAGAAGGCATTGGTGAGGTTGAATTCGAACTGGATCGCGGCCGTATCAAGGTCAATGAGTACATGGAAACTTCTGTTCCAGGTATTTACGCACCAGGTGATATCAATGGTACTAAGATGCTGGCTCATGCAGCCTTCCGTATGGGTGAAGTAGCAGCTGAAAATGCTCTGAAAGGTAATCACCATGTTGCTAAACTCAATCTGACGCCTGCAGCTATTTACACCCTGCCAGAAGTAGCAGCAGTTGGTTTGACAGAAGAGCAAGCTCGTGAGAAATATGATGTAGCGATTGGTAAGTTCAACTTCGCTGCTAACGGCCGTGCTATCGCTTCTGATGCGGCTCAAGGCTTTGTTAAAGTCATTGCTGATAAGAAGTATGGTGAAGTGCTCGGTGTTCATATCATCGGTCCTGCCGCAGCAGAATTGATCAACGAAGCATCAACCATCATCGAAATGGAAATCACTGTAGAAGAAATGCTTAAGACCATTCACGGTCACCCAACCTTCTCAGAAGTTATGTACGAAGCTTTTGCAGACGTACTGGGGTTAGCAGTTCACTCACCTAAGAAAAAATAATTTAAAAGATAGATTAGACTGGACATAAATCATTGTTCCAGTCTCTATCGTATAAAGAGGTAGCTTATGAAATACATTGTTAACTACTCAAATGATACAGCTTTTAATATTGCTCTGGAAGAATATGCTTTCAAACACCTCTTGGATGAGGATGAAATTTTCCTGCTTTGGATTAACAAACCTTCTATCATTGTGGGGCGCCACCAAAACACCATCGAAGAAATCAACCGTGATTATGTTCGTGAGCATGGCATTGAGGTTGTACGTCGTATCAGCGGTGGTGGAGCTGTTTATCACGATTTAAACAACCTCAACTACACCATCATCTCCAAGGAAAGCGAAGATAGAGCTTTTGACTTCAAGAGTTTTTCTACGCCGGTTATCAACACCTTGGCTGAACTTGGAGTAAAGGCTGAATTCACCGGCCGTAATGATCTGGAGATTGATGGCAAGAAGTTCTGTGGCAATGCACAGGCATATATTAATGGCCGTATCATGCATCATGGTTGCCTGCTCTTTGATGTTGATCTGTCAGTCTTGGCCAATGCACTTAAGGTTTCCAAAGACAAGTTCGAATCAAAAGGGGTTAAATCTGTTCGTGCACGCGTGACCAATATTGTCAATGAATTGCCAGAAAAGATTACTGTCGAAGAATTCCGCGACCTGCTTCTGGACTACATGAAGAAAGAATATCCAGAAATGACAGAATATGTCTTTTCCGAGAAAGAACTGGAAGAAATCAAGCAAATCAGAGATAGCAAGTTTGGAACTTGGGACTGGAACTACGGTAAATCGCCTGAATACAATGTGCGCCGTGGGACCAAGTTTACCAGCGGTAAGGTAGAAATCTTTGCCAATATTGTTGAATCCAAGATTCAGAATATTAAAATCTATGGAGACTTCTTTGGTATTGAGGACGTAGCAGCAGTAGAAGATGTGCTGCGCGGCGTTAAATACGAACGCGAAGATGTGCTCAAAGCCCTTGAAACGATTGATATCAGCCGCTACTTTGCCGGAATCAGCAGAGAAGAGATTGCTGAAGCTATCGTCGGTTAAAATATGACATAAAGAAAACCAAGCTCTCGAAGAGTTTGGTTTTTCATGTAAACAGTATATTTCAAATCAACAACATTCTTACGTTTCCTTGACCAGCTAGTTTTCTCTAGGCTTTATCTGCCAGATATGATAAAATGATAGGGAATCAGAGAAAGAGGTGTCTTGATGCAGAAAGTCCCAGTAGAAAGCCTTGGTCTGTTTGAGCAGTTGGACCGCACAGTTGTAGCTTTTCTGAAGAAAAAACCATCTCCTAATCCAGACAATTTTTATGTTAGCATATCTGCAGAAGATTATGAGAAAAAGAAAGAAGAATTTGAAAAATCAGGCTATCAAGCCGTCAAATTGCCACTTGGCATGGCGCTAGATAATGTTATTCAGCAACTTTCTTTCCAAAATCTTGTCATTGGCGGACTCTATATGGTAGATATCTTCGTTCCCAAGGAAGACCTGATGCCCTTAAAGGATCTTGTTGATAGCTTTTGCATCATGTTTGCAGCAGCTAATAATCGAATAGAGAATATCAAGGCTTACGACCTGATGAAGAGTAAGACAGTTTACTTTATCGGAAGACTCTTCACAGACAACCCTCAGCCAGGTGATGAAGTTAGCTTTGAAGGGCTGAATAGAGAAACAGCAGACGGCTCCTACGAAGCGGTCAAATGCTTCCTAACTAGAGAAAGCGCTGAAAAGTACAACTCTAAAAATCGACCTGTCACAGCAGCAAACCTTGAACATCTCAAGCACTTCTGGGGCAAACCGCTGATTATTGAGCCGCATCGGAACTATTGGATTGAGTTTTTATAAAGGAAAGAGCGAAGCATCTAAACTAGATTTTCGCTCTTTTGTTATTATTGTCATTCTGTTAATTACATATTTTAAATTATGTAACATTATAATTTATCCAAAGCATTTTTTTGCTCGTCGTTGACAATATGAGTGTAGAGGTCAGTTACCTGAGTACTAGCATGCCCTAGCTGATGACTGACGAGAACTTGAGATTTGGTTGCATCGTATAAGCGTGTAGCAAGCGTGTGGCGGAGTTTGTGAGGCGTCACTCGCACCTTGAAGTCCTCAGAATACTTGGCTACCATTTTTTCGACACTAGAAGCATCGATTCGATTAGGAGTGCCACGGTATTCAGTCAAAAAGAAGGCTGTATCCGTCTTTTCGGCCTTGTATCGTTTGCTTCGAATACTCAGATAGTCTTCTAAATAGGGCTTAGCAAATGCAGCAACATTGACAGAATCCCTTTTTCCTCCTTTTCTTGTCACTTCAATGACCATCATTTTGAGATTGATGTCTTTTAGGTCTAGATTGACAGCTTCAGACAGACGAACACCAGAGGCTAGCAGCAAGGCAATGATAGCTAAATCTCGTTCTTTGTTTTTGTTGAAGGAGGACAGAGCGCGGTTAGAGAGCTTCTTAGGGTACTCCGTATCAATATACTGGAGAAATTCTTCCGTCTCATCCCCTAAAAAGAGCTTTTGCTTAATATTCTCTGCACGAGCAGCCAGAGTTTCCTTTTTCTTCTTAGTAGCAACCTTTTTCATCACATTTCGATAGAAGTAGGGCTCACCCTGCTCGTTTTCCACTTCCTCCGTCAAATATTTGTAGAGACTGGACAAAGCTGAAAGAGTCCGGTTGATGGTTGTCTGGGAAACACCGTTTTGAGTTGTATTAGCATTGAGAAGCGGACGTTCACGCAGATAAAGAATGAAGGCTTCCATGTCTTTCTTGGTCATATTTTCCAAGACCGATAGAGGGATCTCAGCAATATGCGAAGCATCCGTTATACCAGATTCAAGCACCCAGTTAAAAAAGCGATCATATTCTTTGAGGTATTCGTATAAGGTTGTAAAACTATAAGGCACCGCCAGCTTAGACTGGTAATATTCCAAAATGTACCAGGGCATAGTGGCTTTGAGTTTATCAATTCTTTCTAATAACAGTTCACGTCTCATCATACTTCTCCGTTTTTTCCATAACAGTAGTATAGCATATCTAGATATATTTTTCAAGAAAATTATAGTTTTTCGGAAAGATGATGTAGGGAGGTGAGTAATTTAACTTTACTACAAAACAGATAATAAAAACAAGACAGAGTTAGTTTCTCAACCCTATCTTGTTTTACCTAAAACTTATTCTTCTAATTCGATTTTTTGAAAATAATCCAGTTGCCATTTTTGTGTTGCCTGAGCTGTTTTATTTAAATTTGTGCACCAGGACGGATAAAACCGCATAGCCATCTTTCCTTTACAATCCTTTGTAGAAAGAATTTTTTTACTAATAGCCACCTCTTTGGGAATTATAAATATACCGCAATGACAGTCGTCAATAACGACAATAACTAGTTCATCACCCAAGTCTCTATCAGTATAAGGAATATTCTTGTTGTCTTGGTCTTTTTTCCAAAAGACTGTAAAGTATCCTTCTTTTTTGGGTGTTTTCTTTGCCAAACGGCATCTTTTATATTCTTGATTATCCTTTGGTTTAATTAAAATGCTTTCATAGTCTTCGTTCCATTTTTCATTTATCAGATCAAAGTCACCATAATACCTATGAAGAATGTCTGTCATTTTCATTGTTTTATCACCTTTCTAATTTTTTACTAAAATTAAATTATGTAAAATATTTACTAGAATAAAAACTCCCTAATCAAATCAACTACCTGTTCATTTTGCGGCAAGGAAGAATGATGGGCGTCCTTGCCTACGATGACGACCTCTCTGTGTGAAGCGATTTTTCCTTTGTAAATCAAGCTCCCAGCTTCTACACTGCTTTTATGAACAATTCCGTCACCATCTCGGAAAAAGATTCCCAAAATTGACAAATGCTGCAGCTTCTTAGGCAGTTTTCCTTGGTTGGCTACAAAGTCATCTAGCATTGGGACTCGATGCTTGAGATTTTTCTTGTTTAGATTATAAGGACTGCCAATAGTCAGGAGCTTTTCCATCTCTAGCTCAGAGTGGTTTGCAAGGTATTGCTGCAGGAATACTGTATAAACTAGACCTCCATTAGAATGCCCCAGCGCCTTAAACCTGTTAAAAGAATACTTCTTTCGCAAGACAGTCAAGGCAGCATCAAACATGGCCGCTTGTTTCTTGATATTTTCATAACCATCACGATTATTTTGAAAGCCAATCACAAAAATTGGCTGACTATCCTTCCGTTTCAAATGTCCTCGATAGGTCATGTGCCCGTCATTCCAGACTTTAATTCGGACCAGACTATGATGCGGATGCTGATTGCGATTGAGCTTCTTAACCATTCGATTAAAACGATTCTCTGTCGCCGAACTACCTGGAATCATGATAATAGGATGTATTTCGACCTTGCTGGCAGGTAGATGAGAAATCGGGTGGGAAGGCAGCTTATTCAATAATTTTTGAAAAGTTTTAGCAAGTCGATGAATGAATTGAATCAAAAAAGGCTTCATACTAGTCTCCGTATCTGAATCTGATGTTTCCAAAAACAAGCCACATAAAACTTAGTTATGCGACTTGTTTTTTTGTTATTACTTCCGCTTCTTCTTGTTTTTCTTCATTTGCTTGGCCATCTTGTTCATGCTGCGGCGCATCAGGAACTCTCCAGCCTTGCCCTTGAGGCCACCGCCAAACATTTGGCTCATATCCGGCATGCCGGCTCCTCCTATGCCTGACATATCAGGCATACCGCCTTGGCCCATCATGCCTTCAAGAGCCGACATGTCGGGCATTCCTCCGCCACCGGGCATGTTCTTAGGCATATTGTTTGGATTGAGACCCATTTGCTTCATCATCTTGCTCATATCGCCTGACAGAACGCCCTGCATCATCTGCTTAGCTTGATTGAAGTCTTTGATAAATTTATTGACATCGACGAAGCTGTTACCTGAACCATTGGCAATCCGACGGCGACGGCTAGGACTCAGCAAGTCAGGATTTTCCCGCTCAGCTGGTGTCATAGAGGATACGATGGCACGCTTGCGAGCAATTTCTTTCTCATCTACTTTGATATTCTTGAGAGCAGGATTATTGGCCATACCTGGAATCAGCTTGAGCAAGTCTTCCATAGGTCCCATGCCTTGTACCTGATCCAGCTGATCAATGAAGTCATTGAAATCAAAGGTGTTTTCCCGCATCTTTTCAGCCATTTCAAGCGATTTTTTCTCATCATATTCTTGAGAGGCTTTTTCGATCAGAGTCAACATGTCCCCCATGCCCAAAATCCGGCTGGACATGCGGTCTGGGTGGAAGGTTTCGATATCAGTGATCTTTTCACCGGTACCTGTAAATTTAATAGGCTTACCAGTAATCTGACGGACAGACAAGGCTGCACCGCCACGGGTATCACCATCAATCTTAGTCAGGATAACCCCAGTCACTTCCAGTTGACTGTTAAATTCGCGAGCAACATTAGCCGCTTCCTGACCAATCATGGCATCGACAACCAAGAGGATTTCATTCGGATTAGCCAGCGCTTTGACATCTGACAGCTCCTGCATGAGCTTTTCATCAATCTGAAGACGACCAGCCGTATCAATCAGGACATAATCGTTGTGGTTGGCTTTTGCCTGCTCCAGACCTTGACGGACAATCTCAACAGCTGGAACTTCCGTTCCCAAAGCAAAAACTGGTACATCAATTTGCTGTCCAAGTGTTTTCAACTGATCAATAGCCGCCGGACGGTAAATATCCGCCGCAATCATGAGCGGACGAGCATTTTCTTCTTTCTTGAGTTTATTAGCAAGCTTTCCGGCAAAGGTAGTCTTACCAGCCCCTTGCAGACCAACCATCATAATAATAGTCGGAATCTTTGGTGACTTGATAATCTCAGCAGTATCAGAGCCCAGGATAGTTGTCAGCTCTTCGTCAACAATTTTGATAATCTGTTGCGCTGGATTGAGGGTATCTATAACCTCATGGCCGACAGCCCGCTCACGGACTTTCTTGATAAAATCTTTGACAACTGGCAGGGCAACGTCTGCTTCTAAAAGGGCCAGACGAATCTCTTTTGTTGCTTCCTGAACATCGCTCTCTGAGATTTTTCCTTTTCTGCGTAGATTTTTAAAGACGTTCTGCAAACGTTCCGTTAAACTTTCAAATGCCATTTTTTATTTCTCCTAGTTTCTATTTCAATTAATTCAGTGGAAATTTTCCAAAACGGGTTAAAGAAGCAAATTCCTCAGAAGAGACTTCTTTCATAATCTCATTTGGGTATCCCCAGCAGCTGAAGCCTTCCTGTATCGCCTTAGAAAGATCATCAGGGGAGATGATTTGTATCCTAGCAGGGAAAGACTCTTCCGACTCCAACAACCAGCAGGACATTCCCTTGTAGATAACTTGTTTAGCCATGGTCACTCTCGATTGTCAATACCAGATAGAATCCCGATCTGCTCCTGCAGATAGCTGTCTTCAGGGTATTTCTCTGTAATCTGGTCAAATATCTGACTTCTAACGATGTAGTCCGAGTACATGTGCAGCTTTTTCTCATAGTCTTCCAGAATCTTCTCCGTCCGCTTAATATTATCATAAACAGCCTGACGGCTAACACCAAACTCCTCAGCAATCTCCGCCAGACTGTAGTCGTCTGCATAGTAGAGCTCGATGTAGTTCATCTGCTTGTCAGTCAAAAGCGCCGCATAAAACTCAAAGAGAGCATTCATTCGGTTTGTTTTTTCAATTTCCATAAGAAACATTATACCAGAAAAGCATGATAAACTCTAGTCTGACAAGGGAAATAAACACACGAAATATGAGCTTGCAAAAGGTCAATCAGCTTTTTCTGCCGAGTAAAAGACAAGTTAAAAACTCTTAGTGATAACCAAGAGTTTTGCAGCTATTAATTGTTTTCCAAATAAAATTCAAAGCGATCGCCAACATACTGGCTTTTTACATATTCAAAAGCTGTTCCATCATCAAAGTAAGAAATCTGAGTCAGTCCTAAGATAGCATGGCCGCGGGGAATATCAAGGTAATTGGCGATTTTTTCCTTAGCCAGCCGAGCATAAATAGTCTGCTGGGACTTGCCAATCTTATAGCCGTGTTCCTGCAAGGTCTGGAAGAAATGACTGGTCACCTCTTCTTTTTTAAAATTCTTAATAAACTTCTCTGGAATTGAAGCCACCTCGTAAACCACTGGCAAATCATCAGCGTAGCGAACCCGCTCCATCCGAATGACATTTTCCGTCTTGTTGATGCCTAGTTTCTCCACTTCCTGCTCACTCGGCAGAGTACGCCGATAAGAAATAAGCTGACTGGATGGCGTTTTGCCTTGTGCCTTCATGATTTCCGTGAAGCTAGTGGTGCCGCGCATTTTTTCCTGAACACGTGTGCTGGCTACGAAAGTTCCACTACCGACTCGACGCTCCAGCACTCCCTCCTCAACCAAGAGTGTAATAGCCTGACGCAGGGTCATACGGCTTACTTTAAAAGTTTCGGCTAGATCTCGCTCGCTAGGCAGGCGCTCCCCAATCTCCCAAACGGCATCGTCGATATCTTTCTTAATCTGATCATGAATTTTGATATATGCGGGTAACATGTCGGCTCTTCTTTCTTATTTGGTACCTTCCTTTATTTTAGTACCAAATACTTCAAATGTCAAACTAAATATTGAAGAGCGGAGGCTTTTCTCACGAAATCAGTTATTTTTTCAAAAAAGATCAACATTTTAAGAGCTTGTTTATTTGATTTTAGTCAGAGATAGCACTAGCGTCCATGGCAAGTCGGTCTAATCAAACAATAATAGCAAACTAAAGTCTCATATTCGTTTTTTCATCACACTTACTCCTTATTACCTTGGAAAAATTCCTTTTTTGTGATAAAATGAGGGGAAAAGATTACTTCTTTTAAGAAAGGGAACAGATGACAACTAGAACTGAATTGCAAGATGTCGAAAAGATAATCGTGCTTGATTACGGAAGTCAATACAACCAGCTGATTTCACGCCGCATTCGTGAAATCGGTGTTTTTTCTGAGCTCAAGAGCCACAAGATTACCGCTGACGAAGTCCGTACTATCCAGCCTGTCGGAATTATCCTTTCCGGCGGTCCAAATTCTGTATATGAAGACGGCTCTTTTGATATTGACCCAGAAATTTTCGAGTTGGGAATCCCGATTTTGGGGATCTGCTATGGTATGCAACTGTTGACTCACAAGCTGGGCGGCAAGGTTGTCCCTGCTGGTCATGCTGGAAATCGAGAATATGGGCAGTCAACTCTGTCACATACTGCCAACTCCAGCCTTTTCAACGGAACACCTGAAAGTCAGCTAGTTCTTATGAGCCATGGAGATGCAGTAACAGAAATTCCTGCTGACTTTGTCCGTACTGGTACTTCTGCCGACTGTCCTTTTGCAGCAATTGAAAATCCTACTAAGAAAATCTACGGCATTCAGTTCCACCCTGAGGTTCGTCATTCAGAATTTGGCTATGATATTCTTCGTAACTTTGCTCTTAATATTTGTGGAGCCAAAGGCGACTGGTCTATGGATAACTTCATTGACATGGAAATCCAAAAAATCCGCCAAACCGTTGGTGACAAAAAGGTGCTGTTGGGACTTTCGGGTGGTGTAGACTCTTCTGTCGTCGGTGTTCTCTTGCAGAAAGCAATTGGTGATCAACTAATCTGTATCTTTGTGGATCATGGTCTTTTGCGCAAAGGCGAAGCTGATCAGGTCATGGACATGCTTGGCGGCAAATTTGGTTTGAATATCGTCAAGGCAGACGCAGCTAAACGTTTCCTTGACAAACTAGCCGGTGTCTCAGATCCAGAGCAAAAACGTAAAATCATCGGAAATGAGTTTGTCTATGTCTTTGATGACGAAGCCAGCAAACTGAAAGATGTGAAATTCTTGGCTCAAGGGACTCTCTATACAGACGTTATCGAGTCCGGAACTGACACCGCTCAGACTATCAAGTCTCACCATAACGTTGGTGGTCTGCCGGAAGACATGCAGTTTGAGCTGATTGAGCCGTTGAACACACTTTATAAGGACGAAGTTCGTGCTTTGGGTACAGAGCTTGGTATGCCTGATGAAATTGTCTGGCGCCAACCATTCCCAGGACCAGGACTTGCTATTCGCGTTATGGGAGAAATCACTGAGGAAAAATTAGAAACTGTCCGGGAATCGGACGCTATTCTCCGTGAAGAAATCGCCAAAGCTGGTCTTGACCGCGACATCTGGCAATACTTTACTGTTAATACTGGAGTCCGTTCGGTTGGTGTCATGGGCGACGGCCGGACTTACGACTACACAATTGCGATTCGCGCCATCACTTCTATCGATGGAATGACAGCTGACTTTGCCAAGATTCCTTGGGATGTCCTGCAAAAAATCTCTGTTCGTATCGTCAACGAAGTAGACCATGTCAACCGCATCGTCTATGATATCACCAGCAAACCACCTGCAACTGTAGAGTGGGAGTAAAAATATAAAAAGCATTATTCTTACTTAAAAAAGGGCAAAAAGCCCTTTTTAATTTTGCGACTTTCAGTCTATCTCGCTCCGCTAGGTGCGAGACAAATAAACCACCCGCTATGCGGGTGCGCATTGAAGGTTATACCAAAAAAACTCCCAACGCGATACAATAAAGGTGTTCAAGCCAATTGTAAAGCGAAAGGAGAAATATATGGCGCAAAAGTCACATAGTTTATCACACACAAAGTGGATGTGTAAATATCACATTGTGTTTACACCTAAGTATAGACGAAAAGTTATCTATAATCAATATCGAAACAGTTTGGGTGAAATATTTCACCGATTATGTAGTTATAAAGGTGTTGAAATTATCGAGGGTCACTTAATGCCAGATCATGTACAAATGAAGCCACCATTAAGAAATATATCCAAGAACAGGAAAAGCATGATATAGCGTTGGATAAATTGAGTGTAAAAGAATATGGGGGCCCCTTTAGGGATAGTGGTAAGTAATGCAAACACCTCTTTGAGAGGTTTGGGACGAGACAAGAGTAATGAGGCTTGAACAAAGTGAAAGCCAGCGCCTTTAGGCGCTAGCTGGTGATGTGGGCTTATAGCCCTGGGACAAACCACCCGTTAGACGGGTGGTTATGATTGCATTGACTTCGCACATCATTTTTTATATAATGACTAGTAAAATATTGATGAAGGAGTTAGAGATGAAAAAATCACTGGATGCTTTTCATTTGAAATTGATTGCTATTGCTGCTATGCTTATCAACCATTTGGGACATACGCTAGAGTTGGAAAACCAGAATATTTACTTGTATTTCTTGACTGAAACAATTGGACGACTGACTTTTCCAATCATGGCTTATTTACTGGTTGAGGGCTTTCAGTATACACGAAGCAGAGGGAAATACGCACTTCGCCTAACTCTTTTTTGGTTGCTATCCATTCTGCCGTTCTATTATCTTTTTGAAAGCCACAAACCGTTGACAGTTGACAATAACATTCTTTATACTTTACTCTTAGGGCTTTTATTGCTAGTATTTTTGGAAAAGGTTCAACATTCTTTTCTGCGCTTGCTCTTGATTTTAACATTCTCTTTTCTGACTTGGCAATCGGACTGGGGCTTTTTGGGAATCTTGACGATTGTTGGTTTCTACGAAAAACGGGAGGAATCAGACGGCTTTGTCACACCAATCCTCACCCTTATGGTAGTGTCTATTCTGATAAATCTTTGGGCCTTTTATACAGATCCCAATCCTGTCCTGCTCTGCGATGCGGCTGCTATGTTGGGTCTACTCCTGACTCTGCCGCTTCTCAAAGCTTATAACGGCCAGCGCGGCTATTCGCCTGCCTGGGTAAAGTGGGGCTTTTATGCTTTCTATCCGCTTCATCTTTGTCTACTGCTGCTCTTCCGTATTTTCTTTTTAAAAAGCTAAATTAAAATTTCATTTCTAGGCATAAAACAAGGCTAGGACATTTTAGTCCCAGCCTTGTTTTACATAGTCTTGGAATTAACCGCCAAACAATCCTTTAAAGAAGTTGACAATGGCATTCCAGATATTAGAAAAGAAATTACCGCCTTCTTGAAGGAGGCCGTTTGCATCAAAGTTGAGGTTAATATTGTTAAAGGTATCCCCTGCCTTTGAAACAATGCTATCTTTCAAGTCACTAAGAGTCTTTGTAAAGTCAGAATCCGTAATGACTCCACTGTTTGAAAGATTGATAGCAAAATTCACAATGAGGTTGATTTGATCGCTAGTTACTGACTGAGTCAATCCATAGTTTTTCAAGGTTTCTTCAACAATCTTACGGACATCATCTGCTGTCAAATTACTGTTGTTCTTCTTAGCATTGGCGATAGCCGCTTTGATATCAGCCAGAGCCACGTTGAGCTTGTCTGCGTCATAGCCTTCCTTACCTGTGTTTTCAGCATTGATGCCAGAAAGGGCAGCCAGTTCTTCCTGCGCTAGGTTTTTATTTTCCTGAGGAATGGTCGCACCGTTATCTTCCAGAGAGTAGTAAATCCCTGCCAAGGCGCTCTCACCTGTTACCGGAATCGGTGCTGCAACGGTAATTTGCGCGTGCTGAACACCTAGAGTAACAGCCGCATTGCGATACATATCTTCTGTAACCTTAGTGATGTTTTGCGGAGTGACAATTTTGACCTCTAATGGCTTATTGCTGCCTAACTTCTGAATTTTTACAGAAGAATAAAGCTGCAGGCTAGGGTCGTTAGCAACATCCATGATTTTAGAGTAGACTTCTGGAGTCATGGTCTTAAGTGGCTTGCTGTCGCTGGATGAATTGTAGCCCAACATCTGCAAGGTCTGCTGTTTTTGGTTCTCATCTAAGGAGTAACCTAGAACATACTCAGGCTGCACGTAAGTCTCATCAATGACTTTCTGAACATTTGAATCGGCAGCTGCAGTCGATACAGTAAACAGAGTAGCCAGCAAGGCTCCTGCTGTCATTAAAGTTTTTTTGAATTTCATATTTTTTCCTCTTTTCCTACCGCTATAGTTTCCCAAATTCTATAGCTTTTTTATAGAGCAAACTTTTTATCTGAGTACCTCTAATTTCTGTTTCTTGAGCTTGTGATTTTCGCTCCTTTTGATGTTTAGAGTGCTTCAGTTAAGTTGCTGCAATGATGGAGTTATTATTATCTCATCCATTGAGGGCTTGAGATAATAGATACATTTTACAACATTTCTCAAAGAAGTTCAAAGAAAAAACAGTCACTGGATTTGCTTGCCAGTAACTGCTCTTTCCTACTTTTTCCAAAGGAAGTCAATTAGTAATTCGTCTACTTCTGGATTCTCATGCAATTGGCTGTGCTGAGCCAACTGACCTGTGATTTTCTTTTCCTGGTAAGATTTGGCATTTTCAACTAGGAGATATTTAAGACTGCGAGAAGAAATATTGAGGACAGAACCGTCGGATTCATTTTTATAATCACCGTAAATGTTCAAAACATCTACCTGCTCTTGCGGGTAAACTTCTCGTAATCCCAGTAGCTTTTGATAAGTCTGGCTCATAGCACTAGGCTGGCCAGTTTGGTCGTCTAAGATACTCAAATCTTCAGGCAAGTCCCTTCCCTTCAGACCGTTAACATGGTTGGCAATATTGACCTGCTTTTGCAACTGAGGAAGATTTTCATCCTGACCGTTCTCCAGCATATAAAAGAGGATGGACATATTCCCCATCGAATGGCCTACCAGATTCATCTTATCAAAGCCATAAGTCTCTTGTAACTTACGAATCACAGCTGCTGCATATTTGCCATCTTGAGCATAGTCGGCATTGCGGTTATCTTCGTAGTTTACTTTAATAATGGGATTGATAGCACCTTTCGGTATCTCTCCTAATAAGCTTACTTGCCTATTTTTACTGACATTTGCTGTGATAATTGTCTGAGTGACTCCAGCCTTTTTGGCAGCCTCTGTCATATGGTTTTCAGCATTAGAGCTGGATCCAAAACCGTGGAAAAACAAGGTCGGCGTTGTTGACTGCACATATTGTTTTGTATTGAGGCTAGTGGCTTCTTTATGGTTGTAAAAAGCTGTTAGACCGGCAATTGTCACCAAAACCAGAATGAGGAGCTTAAAACCAAGTTTCTTGTTCATTTTTCATTCCTTTTTATGATAGATGTACAAAATTATATCATGTATCCATCGTGGTTACAAATATCCGGATTATTACTTCACCATCAAAAAAGAGGCTGGGACAAAAGTCCTAGCCTCTCAATTGTCTTTGGATTGTCGGGCAAGACGCAGTGGTTGAGTGGGCTCTACTACGCTGATTTCATCAGCTTTTACAGCCCTACTCAACTGTGCGGAGGTGGGACGACGAAATCGAATTCTAACGAATTACCGATTTCTGTCCCACTCTCTAAAACCATTTTAAGAGGCGCATGATATGCATGTTCATCTTGACCTGACGGGAATAATAATAATTACCGCCGTTGATATAGAGTTCTGGACCGTGGAAAATTGAAATCAGGTTATAGTAGCCGTAGGTCTTGCCAGTTACATTGCCTAAGCTTGGAGCGACTACATCTTTGGAATATTTCTTAGCCAGCTCCAGTGTATTTTCACCACCGTTTTTAGCGACATAGTCGATATAGGCCTGACCGAAATTATAGGCTTGTACTGCTGTCCAAACATCTACCTTTTTTTCACTGGCTAACTCTAGGTTATCAGATAAGGTCTGAACTCCCTGGCGAATACTTTCTTTGTTGTCCGTAATGGCATTGGTCTGACCAGTCGCGCTTTCACTGGACTGCATGACATCAGTATCTTTCCCCTTGGTTTCTGTATAAATCATGGCCAGTACCAATTCTTCATTGGCCGCTGTGTCCTGCTCATCCAGCACTTCTCTGACCAAAGTCTGATACTTCATGACCTGCTTGACATCATGATGAACCTGATAAATCTTGTAGCCAGCAAAGAGCACGAAAAGGAATAAAATCAGTCTTCTTAGAAATTTAAACATTATTTATTTTGGATATCCTCGATGTTCTTAATCAAAATAGAATAGGTCCCGTTATCGTTCTGGATAAACTCTACCGACTCTGCGTCCTGATATATATTATTGGGAACGATGAGCTCAATTCCATTTGAAAGGGAGAGTTTCTGATTTTCGAACTTTTTCTTCTGGCGGCTGCTGTCAATCTCATCAAACTTGACTGGCTCAGGAATAGCTTCCTTGACTTGGTCAATAAAGGTAAGTCGAGCAGTCAGATTGCTGTCAAAAAGATCATCAGCCAACTTCTCAGGCGACAGTTCGTCATTTTCTTCCAGATTTTTGAAAATACTGGATTTGACCTTGGACTGGAACTGAAAATCGTCTTTGTTAAAACTTTCGGCAACTTTTTGAGCAGTCTTCTCAAGTGCTTTGATTGATTTCTTAGCTGAGATTGTCGGATTGACCTGCAAGAGATTGTCTGACATATAATTGAGAAAGGCACCGTTATACTTGATGCGCTTTTCAATCAGATGGTACTTGCGAGACTTGAGATTGATGACCAAAGCCTCGTCCGCACCTGTACCAAAGCCAGGCAGATTGTTCTGCGTCAGCTTGATAGGATTGTCCACCTCGCCACCTAAGTGGGTCAGAGTTTCCCGCAGAGCAATCCGCAGAAAAGCAAAGTGCTCCACACCCTCTTTGTCAAACTGGACAAAAATCAGATCGTTGGTTTTCTGGTTTTCACTGACAGAAAACTCCTCCTGCCAGAGCTTGGCCACTGTCACTGATGTTTCCAGTAGGTCGTCTGAAAGCTGGGCTAAAAAGACGTTTTCGGGATTGAAAACACCTGTTTTAGCATCATCAGAGTAGACCCGCTCAATCTTCTTGCGCAGGTACTCTTCAATCTTGGGAGTAATGTTGAGAAACTTATCTGCCAGCAGCAGTTCGGTATCAGCTGGGCTGAATTGATGAATAATCGCTTTTTTTACGTAAATATCCATCTTAGTTCAAGCCCTCATAGAGTGGAAAAGCGTCCGTCAATTCACGAACTTCTGCCCGCACCTGATTTAGCACCGCTTCGTTTTCAGCGTTTTCCAGAGCCTTGATAATAAGCTCGGCTACCTTGATACTTTCTGTTACACCAAAGCCTCGAGCTGCAATAGCTGTTGTACCGATACGAATTCCACTAGTCTTAAATGGTGACAAGGTCTCGTAAGGGATGGAGTTTTTATTAAGGGTAATATTAACCTCATCCAAGAGATTTTGCGCTACTTTCCCATTTTCTACAACCTTGGTAACATCCACCAAGAAAAGGTGATTTTCAGTACCGTCAGAAATCACACGGAACTTGTCATGCTGACGGAAGACTTGGGCCATGGCTTGGGCATTATCCAAAATTTGTTGAGCATAAACCTTGAAAGCTGGATCAAGCACTTCTTTAAAGGCAACAGCTTTAGCTGCAATGACATGCTCTAATGGTCCACCTTGAATGCCTGGGAAGATAGCTGAGTTGATTTTCTTAGCCAATTCTTCATCATTTGTCAAAATCAAACCACCGCGAGGACCACGTAAGGTCTTGTGGGTTGTAGTTGTTGTGATATCCGCATAAGGTACAGGGCTTGGGTGGAGGCCTGCAGCGACTAATCCAGCGATGTGAGCCATATCAACCATGAGCTTAGCGCCTACCGCATCAGCGATTTCACGGAATTTTGAAAAGTCAATAATATGAGAGTAAGCTGAAGCCCCCGCCACAATCAGCTTAGGCTGTACTTCCTTGGCTTGTTTGAGAATAGCATCAAAGTCCAGTAATTCTGTTTCGGGATCAACACTATAGGATACAAAATTATAGGTTTGACCAGAGAAGCTGACTGACGCACCGTGAGTCAAGTGGCCGCCAGCAGACAAATCCATACCCATAACAGTATCACCTGGCTCAATCAAAGCCATATAAGCCGCACAATTTGCCTGGCTGCCTGAGTGAGGCTGCACATTAGCAAACTTGGCACCAAAGATTTCCTTGGCACGCTCAATCGCTAGACTCTCAATCATATCCACTACATCTGTCCCACCATAGTAACGGCGACCTGGGTAGCCTTCAGCATACTTATTGGTCAAAATAGAACCTTGAGCAGCCATGACAGCTTTAGAAACGACATTTTCTGAAGCAATCAGCTCAATATTATGCTGCTGACGTTCTTCTTCTTTAGCAACTGCTTCCCAAATCTCTGGGTCAAATGCTTTGTAGTCTTCTTGGTCAAAAATCATAAGGTGTCTCCCTTCTTTTGCGAAAATAGGACCTTAGGTCCTAAAGTTAAAATTTTATATCATTTACTTGGGCGAGAATATCCGCGCGAGTAATCGCTCCCTGGCGTAGAATAAGTGCCTTTTCTCCAGACAAGTCTAGAATAGTTGAATCCTGACCTGTCAAGGATGCATCATCTTCTACCCCTGAGACCTCCTCTTGAAAATCCATCATAATCTGCTGGAAAGAAGTTCCACTAGCTTTTCCAGAAAGATTAGCGGATGGACCAATCAAGGGACCATACTTACGAATCAAGTTCAACGTAACTGGATGCTTAGGAATCCGAAAACCCACGGTTTCCATACCTGAGTTTATCCAAACAGGCACTCGGTCATTGGCTTGGAGGATAATAGTCAGCGGGCCAGGTAGAAAGGCTTGATAGAGCTGCTCTAGGTAGCTGGGCTGGTTCTTAGAAAAAACATAAATCTCTTCCAAGCTAGCCACATTGAGATTGAGAGCCTTGTCACGGGGTCTTCGTTTTAATTCATAGACTCGTTCAACCGCCTCTTGATTCAAAGCCTGGGCAAAGAGGCCATAAACTGTTTCTGTCGGCAGGACAACTGCTCCGCCTGCTGCCAGAGTCTTCTCTATCTTATCCATTGTCCATCGCCACCATTCTATCTTTGCCAAATTGATCTTTCAAGACTCGGATTCGTTTTTTGGGAAAAGATTTTTTCAATAACTCCCTGACACCGTCTCCTTGCTTGTAACCAATTTCCAGATAGATTTTTCCTTTTTTTGTCAGATAGTCTCCTGCCTGCTCGGCTATTTTCCGATAGACAGCATAGCCATCCTCCTCAGCAAAGAGGGCCATGTGAGGCTCTGAGGTCAGAACATTGAGTCCAACTTCGTCCTTATCTGCTTCTGAAATATAGGGCGGGTTGGAGACGATGATGTCAAATTTTCCTTGGATTGCATCCAAGCAATCAGATTGGACAAAAGTGAGGCTGAATCCGCAGGACTGAGTGTTTTCTGCTGCCAGGGAAAGAGCGTCTTCCGAAAGGTCAGAAGCAATAATCTGCCAGTCTGGACGGCTGTTTGCAAATGCCAAAGCAATGGCTCCGCTACCCGTTCCGATATCTAAGACAGACAGAGAACTTTCGGGATTTTCTGACAAAATCAGCTCCACTAGCTCCTCCGTCTCAGGCCTAGGAATTAGAACCCGCTCATCAACCTTGAGAGTCAGACCGTGAAAGTCACTGCTGCCAATGATATACTGAGCTGGCATGTGGGCAAGCAGCTGCTCTTGAATTGCTTTTAGCTGGTCACGATCTTCTTGGCTGACTTTTGTCCGAAGCTTAAGAACAAAGTCGGTAAAGGAGAGATCCTTGAGAGCCCGATAAACGAAAGTCAGGCTTTCTGCTTCTTCTCCAGCTGCTACCAGCTCTTGCTCTAGCTGCGCCAAATATTGAGCTAATGTCATTATTTATTCAGCTCTTCTAGTTTTTGCGTTTGGTCATAGAGAACCAAGGCGTCAACGACTTCATCCAGTTTGCCAGCTAAAATCGTGTCCAGCTTTTGCAAGGTCAAACCGATACGGTGATCTGTCACCCGGTTTTGCGGGAAATTATAGGTACGAATCCGCTCTGAGCGATCACCTGTGCCAATCGTAGACTTGCGCTCTGCATCCTGCTCATCTTGAGCAATTTGAGCAAAGTGGTCTGCTACGCGGGCTCGGATGATTTTCATAGCCTTATCTCTATTCTTCTGCTGGGTCCGCTCTTCTTGCATCTCAACCTTAATATTGGTTGGCAGATGGACAATACGAACCGCAGTTGCAACCTTATTGACGTTCTGACCGCCGGCACCTGAAGCGTGGTAGATGTCCACCCGCAGATCTTTAGGATCAATGTCGTATTCTACTTCTTCGATTTCTGGCATCACCAAGACAGTTGCTGTTGAGGTGTGAACGCGACCTTGGCTTTCGGTTACAGGAACCCGCTGTACGCGGTGAGCGCCAGATTCATACTTAAGCTTTGAGTAGACCGACTGGCCTGAGACCATAGCGACCACTTCCTTTATCCCACCTACACCATTATAAGAAGCTTCCATAACTTCAAAGCGCCAGCCTTGGCTTTCAGCATATTTTTGATACATCTGCAAGAGGTCTCCTGCGAACAACTGAGCCTCATCTCCTCCTGCAGCACCCCGGATTTCCAAAATGATATTCTTATCATCGTTTGGATCTTTAGGTAAAAGGAGGATTTTTAGTTTTTCCTCGTATTCTTCTTTTTCAGCCTTAGCATCTTTTAGTTCTTGCTTGGCCATTTCCTCCAAGTCCGCATCACCAGAGGCGTCTTTTATCATTTCTTCAGCGTCTGTGATGTTTTGCAGGACTTTTTTATACTCACGGTATGCCGTCACTGTATCTCGGGTGCTGGCTTCTTCCTTAGAAAGCTCCATAAAACGCTTGGTATCACTAACTACATCAGGGTCGCTTAGGAGTTCACCAAGTTCTTCGTAGCGATCTTCCACCGCTTGTAACTGTTCATAGATGTTCATAGATGTTCATCATCTCCTTTATTTCTATCGCTGGATTACTTAATATCGGGGTTAAAATAGTGCTTGCGGCAGACTGAGATATAGGTCTCGTGACCGCCAATTTTAATCTGCTCTCCATCATAAACTGGTTTCCCATTATCAGTCCGCAAAACCATGGTAGCCTTCCGAGAGCAATATTGGCAAATGGTTTTGATTTCCTCAATCTTGTCAGCCAAGAGTAAGAGATGTTTGGAGCCTTCAAAGAGTTCATTGCGAAAATCATTTTTCAGACCAAAAGCCATAACCGGAACATCCAGCTCATCCACCACTCTAGCTAAATCATAGACATGGTGGCGTTTCAAGAACTGAGCCTCATCAATCAAAACACAATAAGGTTTTTCAGGCAGCTGCTGGATATAGCCAAAAATATCCGTCTGGTCTTCAATAGCCATAGCATTCCGCTTCATACCGATACGACTGGAAACTACTCCAAAACCGTCGCGGGTATCAACAGCCGAAGTCATGATAACTACGCTCTTGCCTTGTTCTTCATAATTGTGGGCCACTTTTAAAATTTCAATGGTCTTGCCCGAATTCATTGTGCCATATTTGTAATATAACTGAGCCATAATTTAAATCTTTGCTAATTCACTATCTCCATTTTTACTTCACATTATTTTACCATAATTCACTACTCTTTAAAACCTCATTTGTGATAAAATAATGATAAAGAAATAAAGGAGGCAGAAAATATGCCATTTGTTAGAATTGATTTATTTGAAGGTCGTACTTTGGAGCAGAAAAAAGCTCTTGCCAAGGAAGTAACTGAAGCCGTTGTCAGAAATACAGGCGCACCTCAGTCTGCTGTCCATGTGATCATCAATGACATGCCAGAAGGAACCTACTTCCCACAAGGTCAAATGCGAGAAAAATAAAAAAAGAAAAGCCGGTAGTTTATGGAGATATAAACTACTGGCTTTTTTCTATGAATAGGTTCTACTGTTTTCTCTTTTGCTCTCAAATTCTTTAATTAATTTTTGATACCAGTAAAAACTATCTTTTCGAATCCGCTCTAGACTACCCCCTTCTTCCTCATCACGGTCTACATAAACAAATCCATAGCGCTTACCATAGCCGTTTAGCCATGAAAGTAGATCTGTGAAAGACCACGTACAATAGCCGATGACTTGGCAACCATCTTCGATGGCATTTTGTACAGCTGTAATATGATTATCAAGGTATTCAATCCGATATGGGTCGTGGATCTTTCTATCTTCTGTCAAGGTGTCATACTCTCCTAGCCCATTTTCAGTTATCATAATTGGGATGTCATATCTGCTGGTAATCCGTCGCAAAGCTATCCGCAAACCAATTGGATCTATTTCCCATCCCCAGCTGGTACGCTCTAAGTGTTCATTTGGCACATGCTTAAACTGGTCCGGCTCTCCAGCTTCAGCATTCGGAACATTAGCAGCAAAAGTATGAGATTGGTAATAGTTGACACCAACGAAATCTGGACGACCAGCTTTTAAAATCTCTAAATCTCCTTCTCGGATATCTAATTCTATTCCGAATTGATTTTTCAGATAAGCTAAGGCTGTCTTTGGATAACGGCCCAATAGATAAGCATCCATCCAGTACCAAACATTAACATCCAAGGATTTCTCCATAGCTAGAACATTCTCTGGATGATTATCCACAGCATAAAGGACAGGAAAAGCAAAGCTTGGACCGATTTGACCTTTTATTTTTAAATCATGGAATCGTTTGATAATCGTCGCATTAGCCAAGTTGACAATGTGATTGACTTGATGCATTCGCTTGATGTCTTTAATTCCTGGTGGGAAATAGCCATCTCTGTAGCCGAGTCCAACAAAGACATTTTGCTCATTGAGTCCAATCCAATATTTCACTCGATCTCCAAAGTTTTTGAAGAGAATCTCTGCATAATACAGGAAATCGTCGATTATCTTTCTAGATTCCCAACCGCCGTACTCATCTTGCAGTACTTGAGGCAAATCCCAGTGATAGATCGTAATAATGGGTTCAATATTATATTTGAGAAGCTCATCAATCAGATTTGAATAAAATTCAATCCCTTTCTGGTTGACCTTTCCTCGGCCCTCAGGCAAAATACGGGTCCAAGCAATAGAAAATCGATAAGCTTTCAGACCCATTTCGGCCATCAGTTTAACATCTTCTTTGTAGTGATGATAATGGTCCACTGCCACATCGCCTGTCGTGTTTTTAAAGGTCCTATTAGGCTGGCGGACAAAGGTGTCCCAGATAGACAGACTCTTACCATCTTCATCCCAAGCTCCTTCAACTTGATAGGCTGCTGAAGCCGATCCCCAGAGGAAGTCTCTGGAAAATTTTGTCACATCAATCAAGCTGCTGCACCTCCTTTGGCTTCTAGAGCTTCCATTTCAGCTTCTTGCTTAACCAGTTGCTCTTCATATTTCTTGAAGAATGGGTAGTAAATCAGCATAGCAGGTAGAATCAAAATATAATCCCAAACAAAGTTTTGCCAACGAAGGGTGGTTAGATAGTTACTAAAGCCCATTGGCAACTGAGCGCTGACAACAATCCAAGCCGGAATGATAAAGCCTGTTTTGTAAGCAAAATAAGTCAAAATCATCATAATAGGCACATTGAGTACATAAGGGATACAAAGAATTGGGTTGAACATAATTGGCATACCAAATGTTACTGGCTCGTTGATACCAAACCATCCAGGAATGAGAGAAATCTTAGACACGGCACTAATTTGTTTGGATTTTGAACGTAAGCCCATCAAGACCAGGGCCCATGTATTTCCTGTACCACCAACCAAGGCCATGGAAGTGTAGAGTAAGACTGGGAAGAATTGCATTGGCTGACCGTTCGCATGAAGAGCAGCATTGGTTGTTGCCGCTTGAATCCCAAGCGGAGAAATGATTGGAATAATGATGAGGGTACCATGAATACCGAAGCACCAAAGAATCAGCGCTAACATACAAAGCATCACAATACCTGGAACAGATGATACAGCGCCAAGCGGTGCACGCAAGAGAGCCATAAAACCAGACGGAACATTATAAGCTCCTGCTGTCAAGGCTCCAATTCCAACATTCAGCAAGAGGAAGAGAGTGATGGAGAAGAATACCGGCAGAATAGAGCCGAAACTATCTTGCAGGAACTGCGGCACAACATCTGGCATCTTTATTTTAATATCTTTTTCATAACAGAATTTTTCAATCTGTACGACGACAAAGACAATAAAGAAGCTGATAAACATACCTTGTGAGCCGAGATAGTCTAATTGCAGGCCGGAGAATTCTTCAGTATCAACAAAAGCTCCTGCCACAAGCATGAAAGTAACTGCTGTATCAACAGCTGCCATAATAGGGGATTTTAATTTCAAATTCTTAGCATAATGATAAGCAAAGAAGATAGCAACCCAGATAGAAATAAAATCCATTGAATAACGGAAAGGCAAGGTCAATGTATTATACACTGCATCCCCTGTTTTGAACCAACCTAGAGCAGTTTCATTTCCAATTGCAGCTAAGACTTGAAATAAGGAACCTACGGTAATCAATCCCAAGAGAGAGCCCAATCCAGCTTGTAAAGACTGTATAAACACATTGTTGGCCAGTTTATAACCAATTTCCTGAAGTTTGGTCATGAATTTACTGTTAAAGAATTTTTCCATCAGAAAAACCTCCTTAAGATATTGCTTTAATTAATTGAAAGATATTCTTACAATCTCCCATTGCATAATCCATAGCTGGGATGGTGGCAACAGGTTTTGAAACTGTCTCTTTGACAGAATCAAGTTTATAAGAAACCTGAGGACCTAATAAAATTACGTCATAGTCCTGAGCATAATCTTGATAGTCCATCAATCCGACCGCTTTGATATCGAGGTCAATACCTTGGTCATTTGCATATTGCTCCATTTTTTTCATCAGGATGCTCGTGGACATACCAGCTGCACATATTAATAAGATTTTCATTGTCTTTCTCCTTCTCTATTGGAATACAGCTCAATCATCTCAGTGATAAGGTCAATGGCCAAGAGACTCGTCATAAAATGATCTTGTGCATGAACAAGCAGTATACTCAACTGATGACCGTTTCCTTGTGCTTCTTCCTGCAATAAATCTGTTTGGGAATGATGGGCCTTTAAAATTACACTATTTGCCTCATCCATTAATTCCTTAGCTGCATCAAATTCTGCTAGTTTTGCTTTTTTTAGTGCTTCAAAAGCTAAGGATCGGGCTGCACCAGAATTGGCAATTAAGGACATGGCAATAATCTCCGCTGAACTATTCCATTCTTCCATACAAACTCCTCCTTTCAATTTGACTTCTTACCCAAAGTTTACTATAGCTCTATTCTACTGTCAAAAGCGTTTATATTGTCTTAATATACAGTTTTCTAGCTTAGTGTATCCATTTTCAAATGCCATTCATACTCAATTTGTTATAAAAAATTTAAAGCAACAGTTTCTTGCGTGCTTTACCTCTGGCACTCTGCTATTCTTAAATAGTTCCTTTAATATATTTTAGAACCTATCGTAAACTTAGTGTATAAAAATTAATCGTTTTTTATGATAATGTATAACACAAAGCTAAAGAGTATAAAAATTCATTAAAATCCGTCTCTTTTTCCTCAGGGGGTTACTTTCCACAAGGGCTTATTATATACTTAATTTATGAAGATTATTAGAGAACTCCAAGTCACTTCAGATGAATTTTATGACTTCTTGGAAAGCGAGTTTCTGAATCAAATCAATCAAACTGACAATCAAACAAAAAAGATAGATAGGTTAAAGAAAGGACTTCGTTACTCAAAATTGTCAGACAATGTCTATACCAAGACTGATTATGAGATTCTGGACTATCGTCGCCATGAAACCTACGTCATTCAAATCTCGTCCCACAGTGAAAAAACGATTACTTCCTATAAAACCAAGCCTTGCTCAAAAGGTCTAGAGGTTACGCTAGAACAAGAACAAAATAAATTGACAAAAAATTCAAAAAGCAAGCTTATCAAGTGGATGGGAGAGCTTCTCTACTTTGGTCGCCTTTCGGAAAATCTTTATAAGATTCAAGGGGAAATTGAGAAGGATAGAAAAGCGAAAACTCAGTAAAAAGCAAATCACATCCATACCTTCTTTTTGCACCCAGATTTTTTATGACTCGCAGATATTCAGATAGTTAAAGGAGTAGATTATGAAACAAGGCATCACACCTCAATATTGGAAACAAGAAAACAGCGGTCGCTATTTCACTAAAGTAACTAAAATATTCAGCCCTCTACCTATTTTGACTGACACCTTACGGGCTCATCCAATAGCAAGAAATGATGGACAGCTGGCTTTCCCGGCCATTCATTTCATAGAAGGGATTTCCCGAGAAGTTGGTCAAGAGGTCATGCAGTCCTTTTCACTTGCCTATCCATCCAATCCTGAAGCGCACATCGTAAAGGCTACTGAAGATGGTATTTTCGTTTATGCTTTGTCCCAACGTGGCTTATTTTATGGAGCAATTTCGATTATCCAAATGTTGCAGGATGGCTACTTACCTTATGGTTTGGCCTACGACGAACCCGTCTGTTCTGAGCGTGGACTCAAGGTCTTTTTACCGTCTCGTAAGAATATGGATTTCTTCAAGCAATTTGTGGATATGCTTGCTTTCTTCAAGTACAATACCCTCATGATTGAAATCGGCGGTGCTATGGAATATAAAAAACACCCTGAAATTAATCAGGAGTGGATTAAATATTGTGCTGATATGGCTGAATACTCTGGCAAGACCAAAGAAATCCAAGACTATACCTTCCCTTGGTACAAGAATGCCATTCACATGGAAAATGGTGATGGGGAATTTCTAAGTCAAAATGATGTGAAAGATCTGGTCCTCTACTGTAAGGAACGATTTTTTGAAGTGATTCCTGAGGTTCCCTCTCTTGGCCACTGTGACTACCTGATGCTTGGCCACCCCGAAATCGCAGAAATCCCTGAAGATCCTTATCCGGACACTTACTGTCCATCAAATCCTGCCTCTTATGAACTCCTCTTTGATGTTCTGGATGAAATCATTGAGGTCTTTGAACCTGAAGTCATTAATATCGGACATGATGAATACTATTCAATTGCCATGTGTGAGCGCTGCAAAGGAAAGGCTGGAGCAGACATCTTTGCAGAGGACGTTATCAAAATTTATGACTATCTCAAACAGAAAAATGTCCGAACCATGATTTGGGGAGACAAGTTACTGAAAAACGCTATCGTTCCTGATGCAGGGCCTTTTGGTGGAGCAGAAATCGTCATGTACACTCCCCAGTTCAAAAAAGATACAGGCAAAAAAGTTGGCATCATGCCAGCAACTTGGCAGGCTATTCACCAGATTCCCAAAGATGTCGAAATTCTCCATTGGCTCTGGAGTTTGGATGAAAAACTGGAAGATGAAGTTTTAGAAGAAGGATTTAGCATCCGTTATGGTAATTTTGAAGGCTATCTCTTTCCGCATTGGGCTGAGCATTTGAAGAAGGGGAGCAAAGGGGCTATCATCTCCAACTGGAGCACCTTAAATGAGGTAATCCTGCAGAGAAATGTCATTTTCTTCGGCTTGGCCTATGCTTACGAGATGTTTTGGAATCATGACTATCGTGATGAAGACTATGCGACTATCCGTGATAAAACCTTATCTTATCTCTTCCATTACCACTATCCCGACCTGCAAAACCACACGCGCAGTCTTGAAGCACTGGCGCATCCCAGCTGGATTGAAATCGGCTATGCTACTGACTATTTTGTGGAATACCAATGGTTTGTGGACGGTGTCTTCCCTGAAATGGAAACCTATCAAATCGGAAATATCCTACTAACCTATACTGATCAAACCGAGTTCACTGTTCCTATTATCTTTGGAGAAAACATTGGCAAAACAAGTGTTGACTGGGATCGGTCTACCAATACCAACCCTTTACCTGGTGAACCTATCTATAAAGTAGACGAGCAATTATTTGAAGTCTCGCTTAGAACCAAACCTTATCAAAAAGAGCAACAAACTTTCTTCGCATTTCCTATTCAAAACCCTTATCCTGAAAAGGAATTGAAGAATGTAGAAGTTCAAACAGAAGCTGACAAAGATTGTCAAATTTTTGTTGATCAAATTGCCTATTATCACTAAACTTGAGGCTTAGTTCAAGCTATCAGGTAGAAAGAGCGAAGTTTATGAGGAATCAGAATCATCCACTTCAAAAGGAACATCAAATTTCTAGACATCAGGTTACCGGACATACTGATTGCTTTTCCTATTTGAAACGAAGGGAGGTGAGACAGTGAGTGAAAAGAAAACATTTCTGAAACAATTCTTACGTCTCAGCCTACCGTTTTCTCTTCAATTTCTACTGGCCAGCGCTGTCAATCTAGCTGATGTTGTTATGATCGGCCAGCTAGGGGAAAAACAAATCGCAGCTGCTGGCGCTGCCAACCAGATTTTCTTTCTCTTGACTATTGTACAGTTTGGTATTGGTAGCGGAGCTTCTGTCTTCATGGCCCAATACTGGGGAGCGCAGCGAATTGCTGATATGAGAAAAACCTTGGGATTAGTCTATATGCTGAGCGGACTTATCTCCGTTTCCTTTACTTTAGTCGCTTTACTCTTTCCCAAGCAACTGATTGGCTTTTATATCCATGATACCGAAGCTATTCAGTTGGGCGCCCAGTACCTATCTATCGTCTCCTGGACCTACCTGATGACAGCTATCACAACCTCATTAGCCACTATGTGTCGGTGTAGTAACGAGGTTTTCTTACCAACTCTTGCTAGTCTCCTATCCATGGCGACCAATATCATTGGCAATGCCGTCCTTATTTTTGGACTGATTGGATTTCCTAAACTTGGACTGGTTGGTGCCGCTATTGCCACCTTTATTGCTAGATTGCTAGAGCTTTGCTTGTTAGTATTTGGTGTCTATCGAACAAGGATGGCTGGAGCCGCTAGCATAGCTGAACTCTTTACCTTCCACAAAGACTTCGTTTGTCAATTTTTGAAAAAAACCTTGCCAGTCGTCTTCAATGAAGGCGCTTGGTCGCTCGGAACATCGATTGGCTTGGCCATTATCGGACTATTAGGTACTGAAGTTGTGGCCTCTACCCAGATTGCTAGCGCCATTGCCCAAATTTGTTTTGTCTTTGTACGCGGTGCGGGAAATGCCGTAGCTGTTATGCTAGGCAATACCATCGGGGAGAACCAAATAGAAAAAGCCTTACAAGATGCCAAGCGCTTCTTACTTCTATTACCTCTCATCGGACTCATCGTCAGCGTCCTACTCATCTGGGCCATGCCTTTAGCGCTGAAACTCTACAACTTAAGCAATCAGACAGAGCAGCTAACCATCTTGATGATTCAGTTAAATGCCCTGTTGTTTATCCCAAAAGCTTTTAGTGTTGTTTTAATCGTTGGGATTTTACGTAGCGGAGGCGATACAAACTATGCCTGCCTGCTAGATATTTTACCTGTTTGGCTCTTCAGCATTCCACTTGGCTATGTCCTAGTTAGCCTGCAGGCTCCCATTTGGCTAATCTTTCTTGTGATAAATGGCGAAGATATTCTCAAACCAATCTGGGGCATCCCTCGTGTCTTCTCAGGGAAATGGCTGCATAATCTTGTGCAAGAGCACATGTAAAAAGGCATCTAAATCACAACATTACCACAGAAATCGGAAATGTATATCCCGACTAAAAAGGTAATGAGAGCTAGGTGCTTTTTTATTGGTTTGCGACTCCAACTTACGATTTTATAATTTGCGCAGCATCTGAATTAAAACACTGACCTCTGCGTCATCTATAAGAATCTTAAAGTTTCGCTCCACTGTTCGGATGATTTTCCTAACATGCTTATAGTCGTCAGGGAATTTTTCGATAACACCAGCAATTTCTTTACTACTCTTCTTCAAGCATTCTCCTGAAAGGGTTCGCTCCACTAGACACGCAATATGAACAAACAAACCTATTGTTTGCTCCTCTGTCAGCTGATAATAAAAATCAAATTCATCTAAAATAGCAGGAAGAATCTTTTTAATCTTAGCTAAGGAAGTATAGACAAATTGCTCTTCTAAAAATTGGTAAACTTTCTCATAATCGTAGCTATTGACAGAGGTCGGTGCAAACATCAATAATTTATCTAGGTGCTCCTTGGGCTGCTCAAAAACATCTTTAATGGAAATGAAAGGGATACCCATAATTTGAGGGTCGAAAGTTCCAACAAAAGCATGAACTTGATAGGTCTTTCTTAAGGCCATCACTTCCTCAATCAACATCTCCTTATTAGCAACTGACAAAGCAATGACACGGTAACCCAGCTTTGAATACTGATCAAGATAGTGCTTGAGCTGAAGAGAACCGCCTTCGCTGGTATAACAGAGTGTAATGATGATTTTTTCTTGGTCCCGATTTTTATAAAGCTGATTCATTTCCATATGAAAAGCGTGAAAGACACTGTCAATATCATTTTCTATCAAACAGCGCCGTGCAATCCCCATGCCAATCATAGTAATGGGAATTTCAAATTCTCTGATTTTAATCAGAGTTTCTTCTCGAATTTTATCCAGCATTTCCTTAATCGATCCCATATCATAGAGGACAATGACCCCTAAACCTTGGTCTAGTTCCTCAATTTGCTCTTTTAATTTACGATAGCTTTCCTCTAGAGATTCTTCTAATAGAATATCAAAGCCATACACTTGGCTATTTTTAGTCAGCATCTTGGTTGATTCAGCCAAGGACTTGGCAACCCCTTTACCATGCAGAACGTAGAGCAAGATAGGTCGTAGACTATCTTGTTTCTTTTCGGATTCAATAATAAACATAGTTAGGATGACGGTTTCATCTATCGGAACAGCTAGTTGAAATCTTGTTTCTAGTTGCCTGGCAAATTTAGAACATTGTGCATACTCTATTGGATAATCCCGAATCACTTTCACAATAGCATCATTATCCAACTGCCGATTTAACGAGCCTTTCTGCTTAATCATTGAATTGACATGAAGGCTGATGCCGTAATATGCCGTCGAATTAAGCTCTATATTGAGTTCTTTTTGAACAGATAGAACAAAGGCTTGTACCAACTGGATTACTTCAGCAGAAACAATCGTCTCAAGCTGATTAAGATTTTCCAACTCATCTTCTTTCTTAACAAAAGGTTTGTATTCAATATAGCTTTGAATATAGTTTCTCACTGCCTCAAAAACATCATCCTGCTCAATGCCTCTTTCTGATAACTGAGAATATTCTGATTTAATTTTGTTATATAAATCATCAGACTCTTGCTCTGGAAAATCCAGCAATCCCAACTCCTTATCATAAATCAGTACCTTACGATTGCCGATCAATTCATCGATTTTAACTACATTATGACTACCTAAATGCCGAATTCCTTGATAAGGAATGGGCAAATCGTCATTACTAAGTGTTAAATCTTTTAGCTCCGACCTCAGACTTCTTACAAAAGCATTGGCACAAGCAGTTCGAACTGCATATTCTAATTCTTTTATATTACTAATATTCGCTGATAGGATGAAGGAATGAATGACATCACGCGGCACTTGAATATCATGGGCAGAATTCTTTGATTCGATAGCTAAAAAGTAATTTAGTAACTCTAGCTTTTCACTAATCGGTCGATTCGGATAAGAAGGCAGCTGGATTACAACAGGAAGTTTATTGGATAAATGTTCAGATAGCTTAGCGCTACTTCCGATAATTACCAAACCTTTCTTCTGACGTCTCTTTTGTTCTCCTTCTCTGTGATTCAGCCAGGAAATCAATCTATTTTGATCCGCCGAAGATAGAACTTGTATGTTATCTATAAATAAAATTCCTTCTGCCACTTTCTCAAATACAGACTTCGTTGCCTCTGATCCAAATAACAACTTCAGCAAATCATCGAGAACATCAATATAGTCTAAGCAGTTAATTTTTTCAAACAACTGAGGTTTACTAATCGCTTGATTTTGAATGGCAAACTCCATCATTTTATTAACGAAGTGAGTTCTACCAGCACCGACCTCGGATAAAATGAGTACAGGAAGAGCATAATTTGGGTATAAAATAGCTGCCTGTGCTAACTGGATGGCTGTTCGCAAACTGCCATTTTCACCTATAATGCTTGGAAAATCCAAAGGATTTTCTACAAATACCTCTTTTAACTGGTATTGAACTGGCCGTGTATTTCCTTTAACGAGTATCCCTTCTTTTACCAATTGATTCAAAATAGTGCTCACATTTGAGCGTTGCATTCCTAAAGCAGCAGCAATTACTTTCGTTTCAAGACCTTGCTTATTATTCTTTAGTAATTCTTGCTCTAGATATTCTAAGACTAGTGTTTTGGCAACCTTCATATTCTACCTCACTGATATTTTTCTCCCATTATCGTCATTCAATTTATCTTATACTGCAGCTTTATTCACCTACTTAGAGCCTTAGAACTTACTCCCTATCATCCTGTCATTTCCTTATCTAAACATTATAAATTTGAAGCAAGAGGATGATAGAATACATAAAGGCCAACTGTTAATGAGTGATATAAACAGCTGGCCTTTTCATTTTCACTTAGGAATGATTGTCCCTATTCATTTATCAGAAAACCAAGTCATAAGGAGACTCCAACTTGTCCGCTAGACTGGCTAAGAATTCCGCTGCAGGCTGACCATCTACGACTTGATGGTCGAAAGTTAAGCTGAGCGGCAGGAATTTCTGCTCACAGACCTGTCCTTGGCTGTCAAGAGCCAGCGATGTTTGAAGGGCACCAACTCCTAAAATGGCCACTTCTGGTGTATTTAGGATAGGAGTGAAATACTCAATTCCTGCTGCCCCGAGATTGGTAATACTGAAGGTTGAACCTGAGTAAAGAGCTGGATCTAAAGTGCCTTTACGAGCTTGATTGGTCTCTGTTTTGATAGCTAAGCCCAAGTCAGCCAGCGTTAGCTTATCCACATGACGAATGACCGGCACCACCAGACCATCACTAAGCGCAGTCGCAATACCGATATGAATATCTTCTACTTCCTGATACTGACCATTGAAATACCAAGCGTTGAGCTGAGGATGTTCTTTCAACGCCTTGGCGACAGCCTTTGTCAGCAGGGTCGTGATGCTGATTTCACCATTTTCTAGCGGAGAAGCTACCTTATCCTTCATATCCTGTCTAAAGGCTATCAGCTTGCTGATATCAACCTTACGGTGCAAGGTCACCTGAGCCGATGTCTGGAGACTGGTCATCATCCGCTCCGCAATAGACTTACGCATGCCTGTCAATCCTGCGCCATAGTCAGCCTGACTAGCCGGCTGAAGGATCGCAGAGCTATTTTCAGGTGTTTGGTTTGGAAGCGCCTCTGGTTTATAGTTTTCCACATCCCGTCGGGTAATGCGGCCATTGCCTCCCGTTCCTGAAATCAAGGAAATATCATATCCTTTTTCCTTAGCAATCTTGCGGGCCAGTGGAGTGATAAAAATACGTCCCTGTTCACTGTTTCCAACAGCGTTGGAACTTGCTGCCACAGTTTTTTCAGCTAGCTCTGGCTCTGAATCAACTGCTCCCTTATCACTTTCTGATTTATTCGCAGAGACTTCTTCCGTCTCCATACCTGGAATAGATTCTCCTGCTTCACCAATCCATGCAATTACTTTCTTGCACGGGACAGTATCGCCCGCCTGACTGATAATTTTTAAAATCACTCCTGCGCTTGGCGCCTCTACATCGCTGGTCAATTTTTCAGAACTGATTTCCAAGACAGGCTGACCAGCAGCTACGGTGTCGCCTTCCTTGACCAGCCAGTTATTTATCAGACCTTCGGTCATTGTTAAGCCTAGCTTAGGCATTACAATTTCTGTAGCCATACTTGCCTCCCTTCTATCTCTTCAGATCGTCAATCAATTCTGCAGCAACAGTCAGAACCTTATCAGCATTAGGGATATAGAGCTGTTCCAAATTCACAGCAAATGGTACTGGCACATTTGGCGCACAGACGCATTTCACTGGGCCGTCCAGATAGTCAAAGCATTTGTCTGTCACTGCTGCTGCAATATCCGTCGCTGTGTTATTATGAGGGTTGGATTCATCAACGATAATCAGCCGTCCAGTTTTCTTGACTGATTCAAAGACAGTCTCCTCATCCCAAGGGGCTACCGTTCTCAAGTCAATCACTTCAACCGAAACACCATCTTTTTCCAAGCGATCCGCTACTTCATAAGCTACATAGAGCATCTTACCGATAGTAACGATAGTAAGATCAGTTCCCTCACGGCGGACAGCAGCCTTCCCAATTGGAACTGTATAATATTCTTCCGGAACTTCTCCCTTGATACCATAGAGGGTCTTATCTTCTGAATAAATCACGATATTGTCGTCTTCAATGGAAGCCAACAGTAACCCTTTAGCATCATACGGAGTTGCTGGAACAACTACCTTTATACCAGGAATAGATCCAAAGAGACCGTAATATGAACCCGAGTGTTGAACTGCAGCCGAAGCTCCTGCCCCATGCATGGTCCGCATTGTCATCGGAACCTTGGCCTTACCGCCAAACATATAGCGCATTTTTGAGCCTTGCCCCAGAATGGCGTCAAAGCAGAAACCGATAAAGTCATTGAACATCAGCTCCGGTACTGGCCGCAAGCCAGTCAGAGCCATTCCAACAGAAGCTGACACGTATCCGTGCTCAGAAATTGGAGTGTCAATTACCCGTTCTCGGCCATATTTTGGCATAAGCCCTTTGGTTACACCCATTACACCGCCCCAAGCATCTTCGTTTTCTTCTTCCAAGTGCTTGACTGTTACACCGCCAGCAATATCTTCTCCCAGAAGGATTACGGTGTCATCTTTTGCCATTGCCTGATCCAGCGCTTCATTGATTGCTTTCATAAATAACAGTTGTCTAGCCATTTGATCAACCTCCTTCTATCAATCAGCAAATACATCTTCCAGCAGAGACTCGGAACGAGGAATCGGACTGTCTTGAGCAAATTTGATAGCTTCTTCTACATCCTTTCGAGACTCTTCTAAGATGGTATCAAGTTCCTCTTCGGTCAAGAGGCCATGCTCGATAGCATAGTCACGAAAGACATCCAGAGCATCCACATCAGCCCAGTCTTTTTCTTCACCTTCCAGAGCCTTGTACCTTTGCTCGTCCCCTTCAAAGTGACCATGATCGCGATATGTGACAGCCTCAATTAAGGTAGGTCCTTCCCCTCTACGAGCCCGCTCTACAGCTTCCTTGGCTACTTGGTAGACAGCGAATAAATCCTTACCATTAACCCGAATACCGGGCATATTATAAGCAGCAGCTCTTTCAGCAATAGTGCCGGATGCTGAAGAATACCATTGCGGTGTCGATTCTGCAAAGAGGTTGTTTTCATTGACAAAGATAACCGGCAGTTTCCAAATTGATGCCATATTGAGACATTCGTGGAAATTCCCTTCATTGGCTGCGCCGTCACCGAAGAAGCAGACCGCTACACTATCAGTTTTCAAGTACTTGTTACGCATAGCCGCACCGGTCGCCAAGCCAAATCCTCCACCAACCATACCGTTAGCACCAAGAATCCCCTTGTCCAAATCAGCAATGTGCATGGAACCGCCTTTCCCTTTTCCAAGTCCAGTCTCCTTGCCAAAAATTTCTGCCATCATGCCCTTTAAATCACCGCCCTTAGCAACACAGTGACCGTGTCCCCGGTGAGTACTGGTAATATAGTCCTGGTCTGTCAGATTAGCACAGACGCCAGTAGCGATGGCTTCCTCTCCGGCATAAAGGTGAACAAAGCCAGGAATCTGTCCTGCAGCAAAGAAACGCCGGGTATTTTCCTCAAAATTACGGATATCCCACATGGTTTTATACATGGTCTTGGCTTTTTCTTTTGAAATCTGCTCAACCTCAACTTCGGTAGCATCATGGACTTTTAAATCGACTAGCTCTGATACAGCACTTTGGTTTCTTGTTTTGCTCAACTGTTGTGGTAAATCTTTATAATTTGACATATTTTTACCTCCTCATTAATCGTCCTGAACGATTCTTTTAGCGACCTCTTGTATTAGTTCTGATGTGGTAGGATGAGCAAAAACTGTTTCAAGAACTTGATCCAGCGTTGCTTCAGCCTGCCTCAACAAAATCAAATTCTGCAGAAGATCTGTACCGTTCGGACCGACGATGACTGCACCTAGCAGAAGATGGTATTGCTTTTCTGAGATTAGCTTGACATAGCCCTCCGTCTCACCTATTGCGATAGCCCGCCCATTATAAGAGAAAGGCAGCTTCTCGACCAGAACATCATAGCCGGCCTGCTCAGCCTCTTCCTTGCTGAGACCAAAAGAAGCTACTTCAGGATTGGTGTAGAGTGAACGGGGAACACCCAGCGGATCAACTGCTTCTTCAGCTCTCCGGCAGATAGCTCTTATAGCCTTTATCCCTTCTGCACTAGCTACGTGAGCCAGCATATAAGATTCCAAGAGATCACCGATAGCATAAACATGCTCTTTGGATGTTTCGTAGTATTGATCTATCTTGACAAAATTCCGATCTGTCAAGGCTAATCCCATATCCTTTGCTAGCTCTAGATTTGGTTTGCGGCCAGTAGCGACTAAAAGATGGTCGAAAGCAACCTGCTCGTTCTCAAGTAAGACAGAATTAGCAGTTACTTCCTTTATCTGCGCTCCCTGATAAATCATCACCCCCATTTTCTTTAGTTTCTTTTGAATCACATGTCGCGCCTCTGCTTCTTCAGTCAAAAGGATTTCCGGCGCAACCTCGATAACAGTGACCTCAACACCCAGAGGAGCCATAGCGAAAGCTAGCTCAATTGCGATAACGCCACCTCCGATAATGACCAACTTCTCAGGAAGTTCTCTTAGGTCAAAAAACGTATCCGTAGTTAGATAGTCAACCTGTTCCAATCCCTTGATAGGAGGCACAAAAGGATAACTTCCAGTAGCCAAAATCACATCTTTGCCACTGATTTCTTTACCATTGACGGAGAAAGTTCGGTCTTTGACAAACTTGGCCTGACCTTCTATATACTCAATACCTAAAGACTTAAAGCTAGCATGAATTCCAGATTGCAAACTGGCAATAACCCGATTCTTTCGGTCTACCAATTTCTCAAAATCAATCCTTTTAAGCTTGCTCTCAATGCCATAACGCCTAGCTTCCTCCATTGTCAGCAACCAATGACCGTGCTGGAGATAGGCCTTAGACGGTACACATCCTACATTCAGGCAGGTTCCGCCGATAGACTTCTTTTCTACCACGGCCACATTTTTTCCCAAACGAGCTGCTTCTTCAGCAGCCACATAACCGCCCGGTCCAGCACCGATAATCAAAACATCATAAACAGACAAAACACTCCTCCTTTCATAAAATGCAAAGGGTGCTCCAACAATCAAAATGATTGCTGTCGGCTATAGATACAAAAAGTATCTTATTATTTTTCGTATACCTAAGACTCATTTTAAAATCTCAGGATAGCGTCTGCTCAGAAGCTATGAACCTCCTTTCTTCATTTTCTTCGTCTACACATAGTAAGCGCTTACTTTTTAGAAGAAACTTATACCAAATAATTAAAATCCAGTTGCCTATCCTTAAAACTGACTTGAACTGTCAGTTCAGTTGTTTCCTTATTTTCAACCAAATAACGAGCCAAAGGCGTTTCTAGATAGCGCATAATGCTTCTTTGAATAGGACGAGCACCAAACTCCGGCTGGTAGCCATTCTGGGCTAAAAAAGCGTAAACTTCTTCGCTCAGATGAAGCTGAATCTTCTGATGTTTCAACCTTTCCTGAAGTTGATGAACCATAATTTTTACGATATTGATCATATCTTCTGCCCTTAGAGGGTTGAAAATAACCGTATCGTCAATCCGATTTAAAAACTCTGGCCTAAAGCTATGTTGCAGCAAGGACAGAACTTCTTCCTGTGTTTCAGCAGTCAGTCCCTGTTTACTTTTTAGACTTTTCAAAATCTGCTGGGAGCCAATATTGCTTGTCATAATCAAAATAGTATTTTTAAAGTCGATAGTACGCCCTTTAGAGTCTGTCAATCGTCCTTCGTCCAAGACTTGCAGCAGAGTGTTGAATACATCCGGATGGGCTTTCTCAATCTCATCCAGCAAGACAATCGAATAAAGCCTCCTACGAACAGCTTCTGTCAGCTGTCCTCCCTCTTCAAATCCTACATAGCCTGGTGGCGGACCAACTAAACGAGCCACGGCATGTTTTTCCATGTATTCAGACATATCCAGTCGAACCATTTCCAACTCATTGCCAAACAGCCGCTCAGCGAGGGCTTTTGCCAGAGCAGTCTTACCGACTCCAGTTGGCCCCAGAAAGAGGAATGAGCCAATAGGACGCTTTGGATTTTGAATTCCTGCTCTCGAGCGCAAAATCGCCTCCGAAACCTTTTGAACAGCTTGGTCTTGTCCTACAATTCTCTGGCGCAGGAGCTTGTCTAGATTTAGCAAGTGTTCGCGCTCATTGTCCATGATTCCCTGCACTTTGATTCCCGTTATACGCTCTACGATACTGGCTATATCTTCTCGACTGACGTCTGGTCGTCCAGTTTCCGCTTGAGCTAGCTGGATTTTCTTGACAGCACACGCCTCATCAATCAAGTCCAGTGCTTTATCAGGCAAATAACGATCTGATAGATAACGAATTGAAAGACTGATTGCTGCCTGCAAGGCTTCGTCCGTCAGCCTAACTCCGTGAAAGTCCTGATAATTCTCCCGCAGTCCTTGCAGAATTGTCAATGCCTTATCTTGATCAGGCTCCTCAATGCGAATCCGCTGGAAACGCCCCTCCAAAGCTTGATCTAGCTCGAAGCTCTCTCGATAGGCAGCAAAAGTCGTTGTGCCGATGATATTAATCTGTCCTTGAGCCAAGAGCGGCTTTAAAAGATTGCCTGCATCAAGAGAGCCCTCTGTCCGACCTGCTGTCACGATTTGGTGGATATCCTCAATATAAAGAATAATCTTCCCCTTAGCAGCCAGCACTTCATCCAAAACAGCCTTGAAGCGCTCTTCAAACTCTCCTCTATATTTAGTCCCGGCAATCAGTCCGCCTAGATTTAACTTAAAAACTTCCTTGCCCAGTAAATGTTCTGGAACATCATCAGCAATCAGTCTGCCAACAAACCCCTCCATTACTTTAGATTTCCCAACACCTGGAAAGCCTATGAGGATGGCATTACTTTTGTCTTTTCTGGAAAGGACATGGATAATATCATTGATTTCCTCTTTGCAGCCTATCACCTTCCTACCGGTCTGGTCTGCCAACCACTGATTAAAGTTAGTTGCATATTTGCTCAGGGCCTGGTAGCGACTCTCCTGACTGGAAGAGACTGCTCGTTTGCCTTGGCGAACCTTATTCAACTTTTTAGCAACTAGTTCCTTATCAATCCCAGCCTGCTTTAAAAAGACAGTTATCGGATTTCGCTGTTGGTGAAATAGACTGAGAATCAGGTGTTCTACTGTTACCACCTCATCCCTCAGTTCCGTCCTCTCAGCCTCTGCATCATCCAAAAGATTCTTGAGACGCTGGCTATACTGACGTCCAAATCGGTTCGTGTCCGTATGTGAAAATACAGGAATCTTGGCTAGTTCCTGATTGATGACACTAATAAATTCATTAATATCAAGGTCCAAACCGGTATAGAATTCCAAGGCAAAAGCCTGAGGCTGGGTCAAAACTGTCCAGACATGCGGAATGTCCACTTGATAATTGTGTTTTTGAATAGCTAATTCCTTTGCAGCATTTAGTACTTCTTGCAAAAGATTGGTATAGTGTTCGGTCATATAGTTTCCTCGCTTTTCTACTGAAAACCAAAGTCAACTGCAAACAATATTTTAAAAATTAACCTATTTTAACAAAAACTTAACTTGATAATCTTATGTTTATTATATCATTTTCACAATCAATATACTAGAAAAAATGTAAGCGTTTTTCATGTTTTAATCTAATTTTAACAAAAGATTGTGAAAAAAAGAGCACTGACTTATCCTAAAGGGACAAACCAACACTCTTTAATTTGTAATATTTTTAGCCAAACGATTAAGCCGCCACTGAAAGAGAATGCCGCTCGTCACCAAGCTAGCAATGAGACCGATCCAATATCCATAAGGGCCTAAACTAGTATAGTAATCTAAGAAGAGTCCCAGGGGAAGCGAAACTCCCCAATAAGCAATCAGACCCAAGTAAAACGGCACCTTAGTATCCTTATAGCCCCGAAGAATGCCCTGCAAAGGAGCCGCAAAAGTATCTGCCAACTGGAAAAAGAGGCTGTAGGTCAGAAAAACAGATGTCATACGGATAAACTCGGTATCCGAACCATAGAGTGCAGACACTCGGTCTCGTAAGATATAGAGAAAGAGAAAGGTAAATCCAGCAATTCCCAAAGCCGTCAGCCGCCCGAGTTTACAGAATTTCTTAACATTGTCAGGACGATTGGCTCCAATTTCATAAGAAACGATGATGGACATTGAGGTTGAAATACTCATTGGGAAGGCATACATTAAGTTTGAAAAATTTATGGCCGCCTGATGGCTGGCAATGATTAGTGACGAAAACTTAGCCATGACCAGGCCAACAACCGAGAAAATCACGACTTCAGCAAAAAACGTTCCTCCGATAGGCAGACCAAGTCGAATGCCTTCGATTAAGCCCTTTTTATCTAGCGGTCGAATCTTCCACAGCTCATAGGCTCTGATTTTGGGATGTTTGACTGCTACTAACAAAGATATGAGAAGCAAAACCCAATAAGCCAAAGAAGTCCCAAGTCCAGCTCCAGCTCCGCCCATTTCCGGAAATCCAAATGCTCCGTAGATTAGGGCATAATTGAAAGAGCCATTCAAGGGCAAAAGTAAGAGCATGAGATACATGGAAAGCTTGGTCAACCCTAGAGCATCAAACAGAGAACGGATGGTGCTAAAGAGCAAAAGAGGAATAATGCCGAGCGCCAGATACCAAAGATAGTTCTTAGCCACTTCTTCTACCAGAGGCTCTAAGCCAAGATAAGCCAAAACCAGAGGAGCGCCCACAAATACCAAGGCAAATAAAATTAGCGATAGCCCCAAAGAAAGATAAATAAACTGATAAAAATCAGAAGCAATCTTTTCTTTTTTCCCCTGTCCTAAATGGTGCCCGATTATGGGTACCAAGGTAGACACAATCCCTATCAGCAGGTCGAAAAATGGAATCCAAAGACTAGTTGCCATGGAAACACCAGCCAGATGCAGAGTGTCATAATGGCCAGTCATGGTCGTATCGACAAATGAAGCTGAAAAATTGGCCAGTTGGTAGATCAAAATTGGCAAAAAAATAGAAATAAAGAGCCGCATCCGCTGCTGTAAATTATGAGTTTGGTGCATAGAAATCCCTCAAAAACTTTTTCTACCCAAGTAAAATCAATGAGCTTAAATTTTAGAATATCAACTATCTTTACTATACTATAAGCCAGACAGATAGTCAAAAGGAAAAGGAAGTCATATATCTGCCTCAGTAAAGACAACCTGCCCCTTCTCAAATCCAGCAATTCGCGCCAAAGAAAGGACTCGATAACCAGCAGTTTCCAAAAGTTGACGGCCATCCTGAAAGGATTTTTCAATGACAATGCCAACCGCTTCAACCTGCGCTCCTGCTTGCTCAATAATGGTAATTAAGCCCTTAGCTGCTTGACCGTTAGCTAAAAAATCATCAATAATCAGCACTTTATCGTCAGAGTTGAGAAATTTCCTCGCAATCGAAACGGTCGAAGTCACTTGCTTGGTGAAAGAGTATACTTCAGCCGTCAAAATCCCTTCTGTCATCGTGATATTTTTGGCCTTCTTAGCGAAAATCATTGGTAGTCCTAGCGCTTCTGCTACGTAGACAGCCGGAGCAATACCAGAAGCTTCAATAGTCACTACCTTTGTAATTCCTGCATCCTTTACCGCCTCCGCAAAGACCTGGCCAATCTCTTTCATCAGAGAAAAATCAACCTGATGGGTCAGAAAAGAGTCAACTTTTAGGATATTCTCACCCAAGACTTGTCCATCTTGGAAAATGCGTTCTTCCAATTTTTTCATTTTTACTCCTTATCACAAGCTATACTTGATGCTAGAAGAAAAACACGGCTATCCGTGCTTTTCCTTTACTCTTTTTCATTTTTATTCTCGGTCTTGTCTTCTTCTCCAGCATGATTGACTGCTTTTTTGAATTCTGAAAACATTTTACCGATAGACTGTCCCAGTTCGGGCAGGCGTTTTGGTCCGAAAATAAGCAGAGCTCCCAGAACAATAATGATTACTCCAGGTACTCCGATGTCTTTTAAAAGTCCCATTAATTTCTCCTTGTTGATTTTCTTTGATAAATGATGCGACTGAGCAAGGTGCTGACTTCATAGAGCAAAATCAAAGGTACTGTCATAGACAGATCGCTGATAAAGTCAGCCGGTGTCAGGACAACAGCTAAAACCAGCAAAATGAAGTAAGCGTATCGTCTATATTTTACCAAAAATTTCGGATTGAGCAAACCGATAGAAGTCAGAAAGGACACAAGAACTGGCAGCTCAAAAAGGCATGCAATCGGAATAGTGGTATAAAAGACGAAACTAAGATAATTCTGTGCTGTCAGCCGAGTCTCAAAGAGCCCCTCCCCTAGCGACAGTAAGACCTGCAAAATAGCTGGAGTCACAAAGTAAAAGCCGAAAGCCAGCCCCAGAACAAAGCAGATAAAGGTAGCCGGGATATAAGCGAAAACGGCTCGCGCTTCATTGGCTCGCAAAGCTGGTCGGACAAACTCCCAGACCTGATAAACAAGAAATGGCAAGGTTAGGGAAAAAGCGACCAGACTAGCCAGACTGATATAAATCCAAAGGATATCATCCGGCCCCAGCACCAGCAGCTTCTGCTCAAAATTACTAGTCAGCCATCGGTAAATATCGGCTGAAAAGAGCAAGCTAACCAGAAAAACCAGGAAGAAGCAAGCCAATACCGCTAGAAAACGCCGTCTGAACTCAATCAAATGCTCAATAATAGTCTGCTCTTTTTTATCCATGCTACTGCTCACTTCTCTGATTTTTCCAGCTAACATAGACCACCAGCAGGATAAAGAGCGCCTGACTAACTACCACTTCTAGGCTTGGATAAATCCCCATCCAGTCTACTGTCACAAAGCCATTGATTAGGTGAGTCGGTAGGATATTGGTCAGCTGAAGGGCATGGATGCTGACGCCCAGCATTTTAAAGGCCAGAGCATAGATTAGCCAGGTCAGCCAGAAGAAAATACTGTGTGGCTTGAGAAGACCTGACGCCTTGCTCATGATAAAGGCTAGTAAGACCAAGACCAGAAGAGCCAAGCCGATTCCCAAAAGGAAATCAGTCATAGTGATGCGCGGCAGAATTCCCGCATAAAAGAGGATGGTCTCAGCTCCTTCACGGAAAACCGCCAGAAAACTAAGAGCAAACATGGAAAGAAAACTGCCCGTGGCTGTTACAGCCTTCATTTGACTTTCCATAAAGTCATTCCATTTCTCAATAGATGCCTTGCTATGCAGCCAGATACCAACCAATATCATCATGGCGACAGCGAAAATACCCACTGCACCCTCGATAATCTCACGATTGGATCCAGAAGAAACTGCTGGGAAAAGAAACTGCAGCAAAACTGCAATCACAGCACTGGCTAGAACCCCACTCGCTGCTCCTGCATAAACCCATTTGAGTCCTTTTTTCATCTTGGAGGCTTTCAGAGTCGTTATCAAAGCCATGACAATTAAGAGCGCTTCTACACCCTCACGCAGCAAAATCAGCATAGCATCAAAAAAATGATAGGAAGCTGTTGTGTCAATCTGGGACAGCTCACTAATCAAGGATTCTAGCTGCTTTTGATACTTCTCTTCGCTCCCCTTGACCATAATAACAGGTGTCTGACTCTCAACCTTGGTATAAAGCGAAGGATTATTGACACTGACATCCCCTTCTATCGTTGGCCAAATGGTGATGAACTCTTTCATCTTGGCAGCAGCCTTTTTATCATCGCCGCTTTGAAAGAGACTCAAGGCTTCCTCTAGGAGCTTAATTCCATCTTTCAGCGTCAGATTGCCAGCAGCTTCTTGGACTTTCTCTCCTTTGACAAAATGATCAATGGCGGTTTTCAAATCATCAAAAGAAGACTGAATCGTGTCAAAGTCAGTAGGCTCCGTCTCAATGGCGCTGCGCAGGAATGAAATAGCTGTTTCTACCTTGCCGTAATGAGCTGTGCTGTTGTCTCGGACCACGCTTTCATTGGTAGTCCAGGTGCTATTCATCTTCTTGTATGCTTCTCTTGTCGCTTCTAAATCCTTAGCACTAATAGCCTTTTGCAGATTTTCAAATTTTGGCTCTAGCTTACTGAGAAGCTTCTTTTTCTCGGCCTCTAAGTCGACTGGATTCTGCTCTTTTTCAAACTTTAAGAGAGCTGCAGAAATCTGTGTCAGCTTCTCCTCCGTCACCTGACCCGATAAGCCTAGTGCCTTGCTTACCTCTTGTCCCGCTGCAGAGTCGTGATTAGCCACCTTTTCAAAGTCAGTCTTGATTTCTCCGACTAGCCGCTTGGCTTTTTCCTGATCCTTCTGCTTGATTGCCGTGGTGGCATCAGTGATTTTGACGAATAAACTGCTGTAGCTCTCGTCCGCTAAAACTGGCTTAGCTAAAACAACTAGCAAGAGACCCAATATCAAGAGACTTTTATTCAAATAATTTTTGACCAAGGTACTCTCCTTTTTTCACTCCGCCAAAGCAAGCAAACAAGCCACTGCCGACATGTGTGACGTATTCATTCATCTTATCTTGAGCGCCTAGATTGGTCTGAACTTTGACAAAGCTATCTGGATCTTTCTGAAAAGAGAGAAAGAGCAAGCCTGTGTCGAACTGACCAGTACTCTCATCAATCCCATCCGAGTACGAGTAAGACCGGCGGTATATTGGCTTATCGACTTCCTTGGCCAGACGGACATGTGAATCCTCTGGCAGCAAGTCTAAGTCAACCTCGTCAAACTCGTCTTTCTTGCCAAAAGGCGCTCCGCTTTCCTTATAGCGGCCAAAAGTATTTTCCTGCTCCTGCAGATTGGTCCGGTCCCAGGTCTCAAGGAACATCTGGATTCGGCGGACAGCCATGTAAGAGCCGCCCTGCATCCAGTCCTTGCTATCACACCAAATGACCTTGTCAAAATCTTTTTCCTTGGTCACATTGGCCGTTCCATCCTTAAATCCAAAGAGATTACGAGGCGTTGACATCCGGTCTCCGATAGCAGCAAAGCCTGACTGACTCCACTTCATAGTGATGGCATTTCTGCCCTTGCGAACCAGATTGCGGACCGCATGAAAGGCTACCTGCTCATCATCCGCGCAGGCCTGAATGACAATATCGCCACCCGTATATTTTTCTTTAAGCTGCTCCTTTGGAAAAGGCGGCAAATCCCGAAATGCTTTAGGTCGTTTGTCCGACAAGCCCATTTTTTTCAGAAAAGAGGCTGAGATCCCAAAGGTCAAAGTCAGTCGATAAGGGTTGAGACCAACAGTTTCTCCAGTATCCGTTGGCGGCAAAAGGGCATTTGAATTATCTTTTTTGACCAATTCTCCATCTACCAGCTTCTCGCTATAGGCTGTCCAGTCCTTGAAGAGCTGGATAATGATCTCCCTATCTGTCGTATGCAAATCCAAGACAACAAAGTAGATATTCTTCTGCATCGGGGTTGTAATACCCGCCTGATGCTCCCCGTAAAAGCTGATTTCTTCCTCACCGTCAGCGAATTTCTTATCTTCCTTCGCCTGATTAGCGAAAAAAGCAGATGCACCAGAGACACCCAGTGCAAGACCAGCGCCTCCAATCCCTGCTTTTTTAAGAAATTCACGACGATCCATCTTTTTATTAAACCATTTTTCGTCGTTTGTCATATGATTACTTCCCGTCTAGAATGACTCCCATTTGTGAAAGAGGCTCACCCAGTTTGGTAACTGCTTCTGCCAGCTCCTTGGTGTCTTCTTTTGTCAATTCTGTATAGAGCTTGTAGTTTTCCGAGTCGGTCATGTGCTTATCTAAAAGACCGTTGACGTTTTTAAACTCAAGTTCCAAGGTCTTGACAAGCTTCTCGTCCTTGTCCTGAATCAATGGCTTGAAGAGCTCAAAAATCTTTTCTGCCCCTTCAATATTCGCTCGGAAATCATAGAGATCTGTATGAGAGAATACTTCTTCCTCACCTGTAATCTTGCTGGTTGCTACTTCATTGAGCAAGTCAACAGCGCCTGTCAGCATCATATCTGGCGTCACTTCAACTGTTGCGATTTTAGCTTTTAGCTCCTTAATATCGTTGACCAGCTGATCGGCATAACTTTCCGTTCCCTTGGTTGTATCTTGCTCCCACATGATTTTTTCGATGCGGTGGAAACCAGACCAGCCTTCTTCGGTCTTGTTTTCGTCTACATAGTCGACCAGGCGGAAGTCAATTTTAACATCTGATTCACCAAAGCTCTCAGCAATCGGCTCCGAGCGCTCGTAGGCCATACGGATAAGCGGATATTGCTTTTTAGCCTCATCAAGCTTGCCTTCTTTAAGGGTATCACGAAACTTTTCCGTATCTGTCAGGAGCTGATCGATTTGTCCTTGGACAAAAGATTTGTAATCCGCTGTCGCCTTGTCCAATTCTTTCTGATTGACAGCCGTTTGGCTGCTGGATGTTTGACTGCTTGAGCCAGTCTTGTTTGTAGAATTGTTGGCTGCACAGCCAGTCAGTAAAATTGCCGTTGAAAATAGGACGATGCCAAGTTTTTTCATGGTGACTCCTTTGTTTTCTCTCTGATATGAGATTATTTCCTGTAAATTATACCAGTTTTTTTCTCATATTTCAAGAAATTGTCTGACAATTTAATCAAAAACTCTATATTTAAATCGCTAAAGCAGCTCTTCTTTGACTTTCCCAATCTCAGTCTTTTTCAGCACCAAGTAAATCGTATCTCCCAGGTAGAGGCGCGTGCTGCCATTGACCGTTTGAGTCTTGCCCTTGTGGATATTCATGGTAATCAAGACTCCATCTGGTAAGTTTAGCTCATGCACTTGACGACCAGCAATCTTTTCAGAAACAGGGATTTCAATTAAAGTCGTATCTCCCTGGTCCTCGATACTGTCTGGCAACATTTTTTCCAGCATGGCTTCATAGACGGGCGCTCCTTTTAGCAAATCCATGATAATGTAAGCAGTCAGAGTGACCAGTCCCAGAGGCATAAGATTACTGATATCACCGACCATTTCAGTCACTAGAATCATGGCTGTCAGTGGAGCCTTGGAAATGGCGCCAAAATAGCCACTCATGCCCAGAATAATGAAAATCGGAAATTGCTCCTGAGAAATCAAACCCAGCTGCAGACAGACTGCACCCATTGCTCCACCAAGGAGTGAACCCAGAGCTAGGATAGGCAGGAAAATACCGCCCGGCATACCGCTGCCGTAACTTAACATACTCCAGACAAAACGCAGAGCAAAAAACAAGAGCAAGGTTCCCACAGTGTAATGACCAGCAGTCAAAGATAAAATCAATTGATTGCCCCCGCCCAACAAGTGAGGTAAGAAATAACCAATCGGAAGAATCAATACAAAAGCCAGAATAGGGTAATAGGCTTCTGAAATCCTAAACAACCGACCCAAAAACTGATAAACCAGCTGGATATTCAAAATGACTTTCTCATAAATATAGCCTGACAAGCCCAGTAGCAAGCCCATGACTAAGTAGATCCAATACTGCTCCAGTCTCATGACCGGGATATTATCCGGCATGTCCAGCACTGGCGTAAGTCCAAACATGGAGAGTGAGACAAAGTTAGCCACTAGACTGGCCGCCAGCGTAGAAACCCAGAAAAAGCGTGAAAAATGACGGTAAACTTCTTCTACTACGAACAGCAGACCTGCGATTGGTGCATTAAAAGCTGCTGCTAAGCCTGCTGCCGCACCGCTAGCAATGAGCGCCCTCTCCTCAGCAGCACTTAGATTCAGAAATTTAGAAACACCTTTGCCGCTCATAGCGCCTAGCTGAATACTTGGTCCTTCTCGCCCCAGCATCAGACCGCTGGAAATGGCTAAAATCCCCAATACAAACTTCTTCCAGAGAACACTCCACCAAGAAAGCGACATCAGACCCTTCAGCTCTGCTTCAACCTGTGGAATCCCTGACCCCTTGATATTCTTCTCCGACTTTACCAAGCGGGCATTGAGCAAGACGATGAAACAATAAAGCAATACCAAGGCCAGCAACCAAAGCATAGACTGCTGACTCCTATGGTAGACATCCTGCACTAAATGAAAGATTTTTTCAATCAGAAATCGAAAAATCCCCACTACCAGACCAGCAAACATCCCGACTAAGACACCTCGCAAAACCTGGGAAATAATCGAATGAGTTGCGAAATTAAATTCTCTCTTCACGTCGTTCTCTTGCGAGATAGACTTTTTTGCCATTCCCAATCTCCTCTAAATAGTTACTTTACCAATATTCTAGCACAAAGCAGGCCTGATAAACAGATGAAATATAAATTTCTTATTTCAGTTTTCTTTTTAAAGGCTTTACACAAAAAAGTCCGGGAACTGTCCCAGACTTAATTATTTTCTTATTTAGCGCGCAAAGCTGCTTGAGTAATGTAGTTGTATGGTTTATTGAAGTGTGGCAGGAAGAAGAGATCCAGCAAGGCTAATTTATCAATTGTAGCCTTTTCCTGAATGGCCAATGAGAACATATGAATACCCATAGACATATCTTCTCTAGAAACCATCTGAGCTCCAAGAACTACACGCGTGTCCTTATCATAGACTATCTTAATTGTAACATCATGATGCTCGACTTTTTCAAGGAAGGTTGGTTTTTGAGTATCTTTAAACTCAACCACAGCTGGGCTGTAACCAAAGCGTTTAGCTTTTTCTTCTGTCAGACCAGTTGAAACCATCTTCAGACCAAAGATTTCGATACCGTTAGAACCTTGAACACCGTTTGATTCCAATTCATGACCGCAAGCATTATGAGCTGCTACGATACCAGAGCGCAGGGCATTAGAAGCCAAGGCGATGTAGTTTGTATCGTTGATAGAATTATCGTAGACAGTCGCACAGTCACCGATTGCATAAACATCTTTGATGCTCGTTTCTTGCTTCTTATCTACCAAGAAAGCACCATTGCGGAATGTTTCCAACTTGCCAGCACCAAGACCAGTGTTTGGACGGAAACCAACCGCCAAGACAACCATATCTACATCATAGCTAGCCTTATCTGTTACAATGCGTTCTACCTTGCTTTCACCTTCAATAGCTTGAACAGTTTGACCAAAGGCTAATTGAACACCGTTGTCTTCAAGGTTTTGGCGCATCATATCAGACAAGTCGTGGTCATAGTAACCTGCCAAGCAAGTATCCACAACATCAATCAGAATCACTTCTTTACCAAGACGTTTGAAGGCTTCTGCCAACTCAACCCCAATGTAGCCAGCACCTACTACTGCCACACGTTCAATATGTTTGCTCTTGTCTTGCAATTTCTCGATAACATCTGCAGCATTTTGATACAATTTTACAAACTGCAGATTTTCCAAGGTTGACTTAAATTCGCGGCTGTTAGGATCTAGCTCAGCACCTTTGATTGGCGGAAGAATTGGCTGAGAACCTGTTGCTAAAATCAATTTGTCATAAGACTCTACATGCTCTTTACCGTCTACAATAGCTGTAACTTTTTTCGCATCATAATCAATTGACTCAACTGGTGAATTCATATAAACTTTTGCGCCTTTTGCTTCAAAAGTTTCTTTGTCTGCATAAAAAAGTCCATCTGGCTTGCTGATTTGCTGTCCAATCCAAAGGGCCATTCCGCATGCCAAGAATGAAATGTTTGAGTTTTGGTCAAAAATAACTACTTCATTTTCTGCACCATAATTATCTAACATTGTATTAATACACGCTGTACCTGCGTGGTTTGCACCAACTACAACGATTTTACTCATAAGAATAGTCCTACCTTAATTTATAATTTACTAGACAAGTATATCATCTCCTGTGAGCGTTTACAAGAAATTTGCTCGAAATTTTCAAAAATTCTTAGACTACCTAAAAAGCTGTACCACTGCAGTCTAAACGCCTCAGAAAAACTACCTTTTCCAAAGTTTCATTTTCTGAGAATATAACAAATTTAAGATTGTGAAACCGGTATCTTTTTGATATAATAAGGCTAGAGAGGTTAATTTTAGAAAGGTTGTGATAATGTGGACTTCGCTTCTCGCTCGCTTCATTTGATGGGGAGTACAATTTGCATCTCTCTCTATCATGAGCGAGCGGAAATACTCTTAGATGAGGCGGTCCAACTGCTTCATGTCTATAAAAATCGCTTCAGTGCCAATGATGAAGACTCTGAACTTATGACTATCAACCATCTAGCAGGAATTAAAAGTGTCTCAGTTCATCCAGAGCTTTTTGAGCTGATTGAGCTGGGAAAATATCACAGCTTAGCAGAAGGCAGCCACTTAAATATCACGATCGGCCCTCTAGTCCAGACCTGGCGGATAGGATTTTCAGACGCCCGTCTCCCAAGTACAGAGGAGATTCAGCAAGCTCTAAGTCTGACCGACACCAACTTGCTTGAGTTGAATCCAGAAGATTGTAGTGTCTTTTTGACTAAGAAAGGCATGAAGCTGGATTTAGGCGCCTTGGCTAAAGGCTATATCGCTGATAAGATTAAGGACTATTTGCTTAGTCAGGGAGTAACTTCTGCTCTTATCAATCTCGGTGGCAATGTTTTGACAATTGGGCAAAATGCAGTCAGCCAGCGCGCCTGGCGGATTGGCATCCAAAATCCCAAACAGCCTCGCGGCAATCACTCAGCTATCTTAGCTGTCACCAATCAGTCAGTGGTCACATCAGGAATCTACGAGCGAACCCTTACAGTGGATGGGCAAAACTACCATCACATTCTGAATCGCAAAACAGGCTATCCTATCGAGAATCAATTGGCTAGTCTGACCATTGTTTCAGACAAGTCGGTAGATGGCGAAATCTGGACAACCCGTCTATTTGGTGAAAGTCCGACATCAATTCTGTCCCAGATTGAAGAGCAAGCAGGGATTGAAGCCTTGATTATCACCCAGGACAGTCAGCTCTTCTGTAGCTCAGGGCTTTTAGAGCAGCTAATTCCTGCTTCTTAATTCTCAAAAGTGATAACTTTGCTGCCACACCAAGCGGCACATCTATCACCCTATCTTTTTAAACATGCTCATTAAAAAAAGACCCTCTCTTTCTTATAGGTTTTACTTGCCTAAAGAAAAATAAATGCATACATGAGGGCTCTGTATCTTCATTTCAGAAAGGAAATTTTATGTTAAAACTTATTGCAATTGTTGGAACAAATTCTAACCGTTCTACAAACCGGCAACTTCTTCAATATATGTCTAAGCACTTCGCTGACAAGGCTGAAATCGAGCTGGTTGAGATTAAAGATATCCCAATGTTTAATAAACCTGCTGACAGAAACGTCCCTGAGTTGGTATCAGAAATTGCCGAAAAAATCGATGCTGCGGATGGCGTACTTATCGGCACACCTGAATACGACCATTCTATCCCAGCTGTGCTCATGAATGCGCTGGCTTGGCTTTCTTACGGAATCTATCCATTGCTGAACAAGCCAGTCATGATCACTGGTGCTTCTTATGGTACACTTGGCTCCTCTCGTGCCCAATTGCAGCTCCGTCAAATTTTGAACGCTCCAGAAATCAAGGCGAATGTACTTCCAGATGAGTTCTTGCTTTCACATTCTCTTCAAGCTTTTGACCCAAGCGGAGATTTGGTGGATCTTGATGTTGTCAAAAAATTGGATGCTATCTTTGATGACTTCCGTATCTTTGTCAAAATCACAGACAAATTGCGCAACGCTCAAGAATTACTTCGCAAAGATGCTGAAGAATTTAACTGGGAAAAATTGTAAGATAGGAGACCGAAAGAATGAAATTTGTTGGAATTGTAGGATCAAACTACGAACAATCATATAACCGAAAATTATTGGAATTCATCCGCCGTCAATTCAAAATTAAATTTGAATTGGAAGTCTTAGAAATTGATGAAGTCCCAATGTTTAACCAGGATGAAAAATGGGATGAAAGCTTTCAGTTGCGGTATTTGTATAACAAAATCACACGTGCTGACGGTGTCATCATCGCAACCCCTGAGCACAATCATACTATCAGCGCTCCTTTGAAGAGTGTCTTAGAATGGCTCTCTTACGAGGTTCATCCTTTTGAAAACAAGCCGGTCATGATTGTTGGTGCATCATACTACGACCAAGGAACTTCTCGTGCTCAAGTTCACCTGCGTAAAATCCTAGACGCACCTGGTGTCAATGCTTACACCCTTCCAGGCAATGAGTTCTTGCTGGGCAAAGCCAAGGAAGCTTTTGACAATGATGGCAATATTACCAACGAAGGAACTGTGAATTTCCTTGAAACATGCTTAGATAACTTTATCAAATATGTAGAGGTCGTTTCAAAATTGAAAAAACCAAAACCAATTGAACCTGAAGACTTAGACTGCGGAAAGCCAATTGCTACGACAATTACAGAAGTTGATCCAGATGATCCAGAATGGGTGGAAAAAGTCGCTGAAATCACTGGCGCTGTTTCAGGCGATACTTATGTCAAACTTGACCATGGTATCTTGACCGTTAATCAAATTGATATGTTCTTGAAAGCTATGCCATTTGAATTGACATACGCTGACGATAACAACCAATTCCTCTACTACAACAACGCCCACCAAGACCCAGACACCATGTTTGCCAAACGTGTGCCACCTCAATCAGGTAGCCGCATGTCAACCGTTCATGGTTCTCTTCCACCAGCTCGGATGAAAAATGTAGAGTGGGTTATCGGAACACTTCGCAACGGAAACCAAGAATACGTACGTACAATCGTCCCAGGTTCACCTGCAGGCGTTATCAATACTCACAACTACCAAGCTATGTACTATCCTGACGGATCATACGCAGGTATTAATGAAATTGTCTTTAATTTCCAACCATGGCTTGACTGGTACTTAAAAGAAACTGGTCAACGTTTGGTTGGAGGCAGCGGACCATTTGCTCCTGCCGGAGGTCATGGAGACGCAGACGCTACTTCTGGTGCTTCTGATGCCGGAGGCGATGGAGGTCATGGAGACGGAGGAGCTGATGCGACATCAGGTGCTAGCGCTTAATTACCTTACAAACTAAAAAGAATGGATCATAAGTCCATTCTTTTTTTGCTTTATTTCATTTCTTTAAAAGCTGCTTCTGCATCAGCATTACTGATAGCGCCAAACTGGATTTTCCCGATTTTCCCTTGACTGTCAATGAGGATTTCAGTCGGGATACTGCGGATCTGATAGGCTTGGAAAGTTTCTCCTGAAGTGTCAAATAGAACTGGTACATCTTTATAACCTTGTTCTTGAAACCATTTTGGAAATTCCTCGACAGACTTCTCTCCTTGGAGGCCTGGTGCTACAACTGTCAAGATTTCAAAATCACGATCTGTTTTACCAGCCAATTCGACCAATTCTGGCATACTCTTCTTACAAGGTCCACACCAAGAAGCCCAGAATTTTAGATAAACTTTCTTGCCTTTATAGTCAGAAAGTTTGACAGTTTTTCCATCCATAGACTGCAGAGTAAAGTCAGGTGCCTCTTGACCAACAGCTGCTTGGGTGACTGTTCTTGTCTGAGGGGCCTCGCTAGATGAACTGCTGGTTGTGGGCATAGTCATAGGCTTCTCTTCCTGTTCCGAGCAGGCTGCCAAAAAGGCTACAGCTGATACAGTTGCCAATAATGTGACAATTTTTTTCATATTTCTTTCTCCTTTTACCCAAAAAGTCCAGACAGAGCATTAAGCTGTCCTAACATCAGCAGAATTCCCATCAGAATAATCAGAGCTCCGCCAATTTTCTTCATCAGGCCCATATAAGGCTTGATTTTATTAAAATACTGCATAACAAAGCTAGATGCCAAAGCCAAAATTAGGAAAGGCAGGGCCATACCTAAGGTGTAAATCAAGGTCAAAATTGCTCCCTGGAATGCACCATTCCCACCCGAAGCTGCTAAGGCCAAAACTGAGCTGAGGATTGGTCCAATGCAAGGAGTCCAACCAAAGCTAAAGGTAATACCTAATAAGAATGCAGACCAAAAATGATGTTTCTGTCCGTTCTTTTTGAAAGTCAAACTCTTTTGAATCTGTAACTGGCGAATATTAATAAGCTCCATCTGATGCAGACCTAGCAGAATGATGAGGCCGCCCATCACATAACGAAAGGTAGGACTGTAAATAATAGTTCCTAGAAAACCTGCTCCAAAACCTAGTAAAAAGAAGACAGTCGAGATGCCTGCAATGAAAAAGAGCGTTCTAACCATGCCTTGCCAAGCAAGCTCCCGGCCAAATACTTTCAGGGTCTTGACCTCCTTGTCATCCAATAAAATGCCAATATAAACCGGCAATAAGGGAAAAATACAAGGGGAAAAGAAGGACAAAATACCCGCTAAAAAAACTGAAACAAAAAATAAAGGTGATTCCATTTTCTCTCCTCTAACTCCTTACCTAGGATATTCATTCATTTATCATTATAAATGAATCTTATGGATTTTTCACAAATCCGCTACGGTAATTTTCTGGTAAACATAATGTGACTAGGAAAATAGAAAAATTCGCTTGATGAACAGCAAAACCTGTACATTTTTTCAAACAGTAAAAAGCCGGAGAAAATTCTGCCGGCTTGAATATTTTAAAACTTAATAGATTTAATCATCTGTAACTAGCGGTAAATAAAGACTAATCCGAGTGAATTTATCTGGTTCGGACTGGATTTCCATATGGTAGTCGTCTCCGAACTGCAATCTCAAGCGTTGATCGACATTTTTCAGACCGACACCGCCTAAGCGAGGGAGAGTCATGTCCGTAGAGTCGCGGAGTTCAAAACCACGGCCGTTATCATAGATAGACAGTATCAGCTGCCCCTCTTCTGCTGCTGACGTCACTCGAATCATGCCTTGTCGGTCAATTTCCTTGATACCATGGTAGATGGCATTTTCAACCAAGGGCTGGAGTACCAGCTTGGGCAATTTATAATCAACTATAGATTCATCCTCTTCAATCTCATATTGGAGCTTGTCACCATAGCGCTGCTTCTGGATAAAGAGATACTGACGAACGTGATCAATCTCATCTTTGAGAGCAATCTGTTCGTGTCCTTGATTGAGCGCCAAGCGGAAATACTGAGCAAGTGATTTTGTTACCTCAACAACTCTCTTGCTGTCATTAAACTCAGCCATCCAGACAATCGTATCTAAGGTATTATAAAGGAAATGGGGATTGATTTGAGCTGAGAGAGCTCGGAGCTCATAGCGGCGGACATTTTGTTCTTCAGCCTTGACAGCTTCCATCAGTTGTTCAATTTGATCCAACATTTTATTGAATTGCTGAGCTAAGTCAACCAACTCTGGAGAACCCTTTTCTTCTGCCCGTAAATTTGAATCACCTGCCCCAATCTTCAAAATGACAGCCTGCAGATTCTGCAGAGGCTTAATCCACAAACGTAGGACAAACCAAATACCAGTCAAGCACATCAGGAGTGCTAAAACGCTCATTCCCACAAAAGAATAAAGCATCTGTGACTGAAGCATCTGTAATTGCTCTAAAGAAGCAACGCCAATTAAAGTCCAATCACTATCTGGAATATCAATCTGATAGACAAATGCCTGCTTCTGGTCTGCGTAACCATCCTTGATCGAGATATAGGGCTGCATAGCTTTCATTTCCTGACTGGATGAATAAACACTCTTCTTAGGATGATAGACAAATTCATGCTGGCTATTGACAATAAAGCTAAAGCCCTTCTTCCCTAGCTGAAGCTGATCCAAATAGGCTTTGAGACTCTTATAGCCGATATCCAGACGCAAAACACCGAGATTCTGCCCTGCTTCATCCACCACTTCCTGAGTGACAGAAACAACCCACTTCTCCTTTTCTGATGACAGAGATTCCTTCCGAGCAGGGGTCAAGACAGGCATGGCTTTGGTATGAACAGCTTCCTGATACCATTTTTCATTCATCATGTCAGAGGAAGTCTGCATACTGATTTGAGAATCTGTCGAGACCACGCGCCCGTCCTTGGTAACCAATACTGCCGACACCAAATCCAGATCTGTTTCAATAATGGTTTTCATCAAAGCCTGAACTGACGTTTCACTACTTTCTTGATTCTGAGCAAATTTACGAATCGTTTCTTCCTTACTCAGTGTAGAGGTGGTTTGTTTTAATTTTTGCAAATAGGAAGCTACAAACTGCCCGCTTTGCTCCATACTATTACGCGTCGTCCGCTCTGTCAGCTGCCGAATAGTCTGAGAGCTAGTCTGATAGTAAAGACTCCCAACAAACCCCAAAAGTAAAAGAACCAACAGAAAAATATAGACAATCAATTGGATAAGAAGCGGATATCGTTTCATTTCTCCTCTCCTTTTTTAAACTGCCTAGGTGTCAGCCCAACCACCTGCTTGAAGCGCTGAGAAAAATAGTTCATATCTTCAAAACCTACCTGCTCTGCTATTTCATAAATCTTCAAATCTGTAGTCAGGAGTAAGAGTTTTGCTTTTTTCATCCGCGCTTGAATCAGATAATCTTGAAAGGGCAAGCCTAATTCTTTTTTGATAAGAACACTTAGGTAGGACGGACTAAAACCCAATTGGAAAGCCAAACTTTTCAGACTTAATTCTGAATCAGCTAGACGCGCATGAATCGCCTCTTCCAACTCAGAGCGCTGCCCCTGATCAACCAAGTTTTGAATTTGGGCTTTTTTACGTTCCTTATCAAGTTTAGTCTGAACCTTGGCCAACATCTCCTCAACATCATCCTTGGAAAACGGCTTAAGAAGATAGTCATCTGCACCTAGCTTAATGGCGGTTCGAGCATAGTCAAAATCATCATATCCCGTCAGAAAAACGATATGGCACTTAGGAGCCTGGTCTCTGACTAGCTTGGCCAGTTCGAGACCGTTCATCTGTGGCATATTGATATCGGTCAGCAGGATGTCAGCAGGATTTTTCTGAAACTTCTGCCAAGCTTCTCTTCCATTTTCAGCCTGAGCAATAACTCGCATACCAAACTGTTCATAGTCTACCAAGGACGCAATCCCCTGTCTTACCAGATACTCATCCTCTACAATCATAATTGAATACACCAGATTCAACTCCTTATTTATACTGGATTTATTATAGCAAATTTTCAATCAAAATGCTCTTAAACATAATCCAAAAGATAACCGTAGCCCTTCTCCTCCATCTCAGCTTTTGGAATGAACTTGATTGACAGACTATTGATACAATAGCGCAAGCCGCCCTTGTCCTTAGGACCATCAGTGAAAACATGACCCAGATGTGAATTTCCAACCCGACTACGAACTTCCGTTCGAGTCATATTGAAACTCTTGTCTTCCTTGTAAGTCGCAACATCAGGACTGATTGGACGGGTGAAGCTGGGCCAACCGCAGCCTGAGTCAAACTTATCCTTTGATGAAAAGAGAGGCTCTCCCGTCACCACATCCACATAGATACCAGCATCGAACTTATCCCAATAGCGGTTAGAAAAAGCCCGCTCTGTGTCATTCTTTTGTGTGACTGCGTATTCTTCTGGAGAAAGCTTAGCCTTAATCTCTTCATCGCTAGGCTTAGGATAGCGACTAGCTTCGATAACTGGGTAAGCAGCTTGATTGACATCAATATGGCAATATCCATTAGGATTCTTTTTTAGGTAATCCTGATGATAATCTTCTGCCTTGATAAAGTTTTTCAAAGGTTCTTTTTCAACAGCTAAAGGCTTGTCGTACTTCTCAGCAATCTCATCAAAGACCTGATTAATAGTCTCAAGATCAGCTTCGTCCTTATAATAAACACCTGTCCGATATTGAGTACCCTGATCATTACCTTGTTTATTTTTAGAAGTTGGATCAATGATGCGGAAATAGTGAAGCAGAATTTCTTTTAGCGAAATTTTCTTGGCGTTGTAAGTAATGTGAACAGTCTCAGCATGACCAGTTTGAGAGACCAATTCATACTTGGTCGTGTCGCCTTTACCATTTGCATAGCCTGATACTGCATCAAGTACACCTGGCACGCGAGAAAAGTACTCTTCTACTCCCCAGAAACAGCCGCCAGCCAGATAAATTTCCCGCTTATCCTCTTCCTTGACATCTTCTTGCTTTTGTTTGGCTACTGCTTCTGTCTTGCTCATAGAGGCTTTCTTGATTTGCTCAGGAGAAGATTGCTTACCATTTCCCGCAATCACATAGACCAGTCCAAAGCAGACAAGCAAACCAAGCATAACCAGAAGAATTTTCCATTTGCCTTCCATGTTCATTGCTCCTTTCTACTTGATTTCTTTCAATGTTTTCTCAATATCTTCCTTGCTCATGTAGCCAATATGCGTCTTGGCAAGAGAACCGTCGCTTCCTACGAATAGAGCAGATGGATAAGAGCGAATACCGTATTCTTTAAGCAATTCTCCCTTAGTGTCCATGAGAACTGGGAAGTCTTTATAATCCAAAGATTTGTACCATTCCTTGAAATCATCAGCAGACTTTTCTCCATTAAAAGTCGGAGACACCACTGACAGGACAACATAATCTTTTCCTGACTGCTCCTTAGCCAAATCATTGGTATCTCCAAGTGTAGATAGACAGATAGAGCACCAAGAAGCCCAAAACTTTAAATACACTTTCTTGCCTTTGAAATCAGACAGCTTGTAGGTCTTGCCGTCTACTCCTTGCAGACTAAAGTCCTTGGCCATTTTTGTAGCTTGGTTAGAATTTAACTTGCTAGTCATGGAACTTTTATCATTTTTAGAAACTTCCGAGTTCATTTTCTGATTTGAACAGGCTGTCAAAAAGCCGACACAAAGCAGACTGACAGTCAATATCGATATCTTCTTCATCGTTTTCTTTCCTTTCAAAATAAGGAGAAGGCCGACAAAACTGACGACTTTCTTTCCTATGGTGGAATTCTTATTTGTCAGATGACATTTCGGATGAATCTTTCATTTCATCCTTCATGCTTGAATCGCTTGATTTCATATCATCTTTCATGTCAGACTTACTGTCGGACATCATAGAAGAGTCCTTCATATCATCCTTTTTCATTTTATCATCAGACATGCTAGAGTCTTTCATATCCTCTTTCTTCATGTCGTCTTTTTTCATATCATCCTTCTTCATCATGCTGCTGTCATCCATTTTCTTCATATCAGAATCGGATTTTTGATTAGAGCAGGCAGCTAGGACAAAGATACTAAGTGCAGCGATTGTAAGTGTAGTGATTTTTTTCATGATGTTTCTCCTTTAATTATACAATATTTATCCAAATAACGATGCTAGGATATTGAGATTTCCAAGCATTAGCAAAATTCCCATGAGAATGATGAGTGCACCGCCGATTTTCTTAAGCGTTCCCATATAAGGTTTGAGTTTCGCAAAGCGCTGTAATACCCAGCCGGAAGCCAAAGCCATGGCTAGGAAAGGCAAGGCTAAGCCCAGTGTATATACTAGCATGAGAAGCCCACCCTGCAGAGCACCATTGCCACCTGAAGCCGCAATAGCTAAGACAGAACTCAGAACAGGTCCCACACAGGGCGTCCAACCAAAGCTAAAGGTAATCCCCAAAAGAAAAGCGTTAAGAAAATCACTTCTTTTACTATTCTTTTTAAGTTGGATGCTCTTTTGCTTTTGCAGCTGCTGGATATTGATGATTCCCATTTGGTGAATTCCCAGTAGAATGACAATCCCGCCCAGAACGTAGCGAAACCAAGGGGCATAGAGGACTTGCCCTAGAGCGCCAGCTCCGTAGCCTAAAACCAAGAATACAGTTGATAAGCCAGCGATAAAGCAGAGCGTCTTAGCTAGACCATACCAGGAAATGTCCCTTCCCATAAATCGAACCGTTTTCGGCTGATTAGAATCCAGCAAAATCCCTACATAGACTGGCATAAGCGGTAAAATACAGGGCGAGAAAAAAGATAGAATCCCCGCCAGAAAAACAGAAATAAAGAACAAAAAACTTGTTGCCATTTCAAAAACCTCTCTATCAATTTCTGACTCTAGTATAAAATAAAAATCCCCCTAAAAATAGAGAGAAAGATTTGAAAAAACTTGAATTTGATGTTATATTGCTTGAGATTTCTGGATTGGGCAAAAACATCCACCACATTGTGGCGGATGTTATCTATTAGCTCTCCATCTCAAAACGCTCACTCTTCTGCTTGTTTGGCAAAAATAGAGAAAGCAGGATTCCTACTAGAGCTGGCACCAACCAAGGCAAAGAAGCCTGAGCAAACGGAAGGGCATTTACCATATCACTTACCTTTGTAATATGGAACTGCTGACCAAGAATACCCGCAAAGGAAATCAGAGTCACTGCTGCTACCGTCAATTGCATACCGATTTTGGACAGTGGCAAGAATTTATTGACAATGACAATCAGCACGATAACAATGGTAATTGGATAAAGAATTTGCAGTACCGGAACTGAATATTGAATAATAGCATTAAGGCCAAGATTAGCAATCGCAAACCCAATCAAAGTAAAGACAGTAGCGTAAATTTTATAAGATACCTTAGGGAAAGTTTTATGGAAGAATTCCCCAGTTGATACAATAAGTCCAGCTGTTGTCGTAAAGCAAGTCACAGTTACCATAGCTGCAAGGAAAATCTGTGCTGTAGGTCCAAAGATAGCCTGTGTCGCCTGCGATAGGACATAAACACCTGGATTGCCTTTGGCAATAATCTCAGCTGGAACTGGGAAATGATTGCCCAGAAAAGCCAAACCGATATACATAGCGCTAAAACCCAACGCTACCATCAAACCAACGACCCAGATAGTTGAAACATATTCCTTTTTATTCTTGAAACCTAGCTGGTTAAGAGTTGTTACAGCAATTACACTGAAAGCCACGGAAGCCAAGGCATCCAAAGTATTATAACCTTCCAAGAACCCTTGCCCAAAAGCTGACGCAGAATAAGCTTGCGAAGCCTGCTGAGGAGCAGTTGAGCCGTATTTCAAAGCTCCTAGAATGACTAAGATAATAATCAAAACTGCAAAAACTGGCGTCAGAACACGCCCAATTCGATCCAAAATCTTAGATGGATTCAAAGAAATCAGATAAGCTGCCACAAAGTAAAGGGTCGTGAAAACAATCAATCCCATACCTGTCATATTTTTAGACAGCATCGGAGCGATACCCACTTCATAGGCCACCGTCGCAGTCCGCGGGATAGCAAAGAAGGGCCCGATTGACAGATACAAGGCTACAAGATAGACAATAGCAAACCAAGGCGCAAGCTTCTGAGAAATCTCATGGATATAGCCCTTAGGATTGAGCGTTCCGATAATCAAAGTCAGCACAGCAAGCCCAACACCGGACAGGACAAATCCTGCAATAGCTGGCCAAAAATGATGGCCAGATAATGTTCCAAGTGAAGGCGGGAAAATCAAATTCCCAGCACCGAAAAATATTCCAAATAAGAGCAAGCCTGTCAAGGCACCTTTTTTAATCACAGGAATCTCCTTTAAATTTTTTCATGCTTTATCATTATATACGGAAGAAGCCCGCTCCGCAAGACTTTTGAATTTTTCAGAATATTGATTCAAATCAAAAGATCATATATGATTTAAATCGAATTATTTATCCAGGATTTTGGGTAAAATCCTCACTTATCCACAGATTTTTTGGAGATTTTGAATGTTTTAAAACAAAATAAAGCTTTTTGTTTTAAATCGTATTCTCTTTCCTTATCAATCTCTTCTTTACCTATCTTTCTTGAGCGGCTTCTTTGTGTTATACTAGGAGAAGAAAAGTTAGAAAGAGCTTACATGTCTCTTTATCTATTTTATGTTGACTTCGCTTGCCTTCCCTAATTATTTATAGGAGGATCTATGTCCAAGATTGTTTCGAAACGCGTATCCAACTACGAACTATTTTTTGACTTATCCTTTGTCTTAGCGATTAGTCAGATGACTTCTGCCATCCATATTGAGCCTTTGAACTGGCAGCAAATTCTTGCTTTTATCACTATCAACATTGTCATGATTAGCATTTGGAATAACGAAGCTTATTACTACAACAAATTCGGAGACTCGCGCATGATTGATATCTACTCAGTGATTTTTCTCATGCTCTGGGTAGGAAATCTGGCTCTCAACATCAATTTTGATTTAGAAGTCCTTGCCAATAACCAGCTTACCGTTATCGCCTTCAATTGTTTTCTGATACTAGCTTACCTGACCATTGCCCTCCAATATTATCTCAAGGGACGAAAGCTAGGATTTAATCGGGTCATGAAGTTTCATATCAGCTTCTTGCTTATCTATTCTATCGCTCTTCTGCCGCTAGCAACCACTCTGATTCCTTTTTCCCTTTCTGTGTTTCCAGTCTACTATCTTCCACTGATTTTGCCCCTCTTTTTCAGAAAAGAACTCTTCACAGATCGCTTCAATTTCGCTCACTTTTTAGAGCGCAAGCAGCTTTTGACAATTCTGACTTTTGGCGAATCTGTAGTTACCATTATCCGCACTTATCCCCTCACTCACTATCCTTTGGAAGGCGTTGTCTTCTTTCTCGGTTTAGGTTTTCTCTTTGTCTTTTATATTATCCAGACCTTTATCAATGTTAATCACCATCAAAATGCTTCACCACTTCTGCTCCACTATGCGCATTTGATTATCATACTGAGTCTCATGTTTCTTACTCTTGGTCTCCAGTTTATTGCCAATAAAGCCCATCATGAATTAGGCAGCTATTTCTTTATCTTTTCCATCCTGGCCTTTTTCATCGGGACTTTAGCAACTTCTTGGTACAATCACGACTTCTACCAGATTGATAAGTAGCTGATTGGTCAGTACTCTCTTATCTTGTTTATTTCTTGCTTCTTTTTCTATATCTTGCGCCATAACCTTTTTCTACTCGGCCTGTCCTTAGTCATTTCGACTTTTTTGATGCAGCAAACAGGTATGCGCTGCCGACGCTTAATGCGTGAGAAATACAATATTGTACATCCTGATCCAAAACAAAATAAAAGAGATTTTTCATAGTAAAAAGGTTGAGACATGATATCTCAACCTTTTTGAAATAGCTGGCTTTTTTAAACATCGCTAAATCTTCGGTACTTAATTTCGAATTCAAAAAAGTTCTTCTCTTGCAGCATATGGAAAATATCTCGATAAGCCTCCTCATCAAAATGATGTCCCAAATACAGGATTTCAAAGCTTAATCCTTCATATTCCAGAAAGGCATTGGTCGTTCGAAAGCCGTTACGCTTATAGAAGTCCATACGTGCTTGACGTTGCTCTAGATTGTCACATTCTTCGTCGACACGTTCTACCTCTAGAACCATGGTTTTTTGATAAAACTCTGTCAGTTTATGAATAATTTCTCCCCCATAGCCATGGCTGCGAAGGTGCGGCATAATCGCAAAGAAGCTGATATAGAACATTTTTTCGTTATAAACTGCAAAAGCAAAACCAACAAATTCTTCCTCATTGTAGAAGGCAAAGAAATGAGACTGCTTATCATTTGTATAACGAAGAAATTCGCTGATAGCTACCCTTTCCTCTACAGGAAAAGCCTCGCGGTTTAAGGCCTCAACCTTATCCAAATCGGGAAATTCTGCTGTAATAATTTGACTCGTTAAAGACATTGCTACCTCACTTTGCTTAATATTCTAGCAGTTGTCAAAAAAATTAGCAAGCATTATCAAGCTTCTTCCACCTTTTTAGAAAATTGGCTCTGATAGAGGTCATAATAAAATCTTTTATCAGCCAAGAGACTCTCATGATTGCCTTGCTCAATAATCTGACCATCCTTGAGCACCAAAATCTTATCCGCTTCCTGAATGGTCGACAGTCGGTGAGCAATGACAAAACTGGTCCGCCCCTGCATGAGTGTTTTCATAGCCTTCTGAATCAAGAGCTCCAGCCGTGTATCGACAGATGAGGTCGCTTCATCCAAAATCAGAATCTTAGGATTGGCCAAAAGAGCCCTCGCAATCGTCAACAACTGCTTCTGCCCCAGCGAAATATTGCTGGATTCTTGGTTCATTTCCATGTTGTAGCCGCCTGGCAAGGTTCGGATAAAGTGGTCCACATTAACTGCCTTGGCCGCTTCTACAATTTCTTCATCAGTGGCTTGCAGATTGCCAAAGCGAAGATTTTCCTTGATAGTCCCTTCGTAAAGCCAGGCATCCTGTAGAACCATACCGAACTGTTTACGGTAGTCCTGACGGGACAAATGGCGTATGTCATGCCCATCAACTGTAATCGCGCCTCTAGTCACATCGTAGAAACGCATGAGCAAATTAATCAACGTGGTCTTACCAGCACCAGTCGGACCAACAATTGCGACCATTTCACCTGGTTTGACTTCCAGATTGAAATTCCGAATGAGCGGCTTGTCTGCCACATACTGGAAGTCCACATTCTTGAAGCTAACCTGACCTGTCAGATCTTGCTCCAGCTTTTCTGTCCTATCATTGACTTCATCTGCTTCGTCCAGCACTTGGAAAATCCGGTCTAAAGAAGACTTGGCACTCTGCAGCTGACCAGCCAGCTGAGTCAAGTTTTGAATGGGCTGGTTAATCTGCCAGACATACTGAACAAAAGCTTGCATATTTCCAACTGTCAAGCGCCCAGCGATAACCTGAAGACCGCCCAGCAGAGCCAGCAAGAGGTAGGTCAGATCTGAAATAACATTCAAAACAGGCATCATCAAACCAGAGATAAAGCTGGCTTTAAAACCTACTTTCTGCAGATTTTGCGTAATTTGACGAAAATCCTCCTGGGAGCTTTCTTCTCTGACATAGAGCTTCAAAATATTAAAGCCTGTCAGATTTTCTTGAACAAAGCCATTCATAGCTCCTAGTGCATCTGCCTGCTGTTTAAAGTAAGGCTGGGATTTCTTCACGATAAAGCGAGCACTGAGGTAGGTAATCGGAATCGAAATTACCACAATGATACCCAACTGCAGATTGAGTACCAATACCATCACGATAACCAAAATCAGAGTAAAGACTGCGTTGATAACCTGCAGAAAGGACTGCTGCAAGGCATTTGAAACAGCTTCGACATCGCTGGTAAAACGCCCCAGCAAGTCACCAAACCGGTGCTTATCAAAGTAAGAAACGGGGATGCGATTAATCTTATGACTAAGCTCATCGCGCAAATCACGAATGGTAGCCTGCACTGAATTGGTCATAAAGTAATTAGAATAGTAAGAACCGATTTCATAAAAAATCGCCCGTACAAAATACAAGACCATGACCCAGCCAACATAAGACACATTAATCTGGGCACCAGCTACTCCCTTTGCCATATCCAGCAAATTATTTGTCAGTTCAGTAATGGCTAGACCTAAGACAAAGGGCTCGACGACACTCATAACAACGCTGAGGATTTTGAGGAAGATCGCAAAGGCGACTGCAAACTTATAAACTTTTAGGTAGCTCCACAGGCGAGCAAAACTAGATGTGTTTTTCATATCAGTCTCCTTTCTATTCCTCTGTCAAAGATTGATTTTTCAGCTGCGAATCCGCAATTTCACGATAGATATCATTGGTTTCCATCAGCTCTTCATGCTTCCCACGTCCGACGATTTCGCCCTGATCCAGAACGATAATTTGGTCAGCATCCATGATGGTTCCCACCCGCTGGGCTACAATCAGAACGGTTGCTTGACCCGTCACTTCCTTGAGTCGACGTCGCAATACTGCATCCGTCTTATAATCCAGAGCAGAAAAAGAGTCGTCGAAGATATAAATATCCGGCTTTTTGACCACCGCACGGGCGATAGAGAGCCGCTGCTTCTGCCCACCAGATAGATTGCTACCTCCTTCGGCCAGATGAGTCTCAAAACGCTCTTCCCGACTCTCGATAAAGTCCTTGGCTTGAGCAACCTCAGCTGCCTGACTAAGTTCTTCCTGACTAGCCTCTTCCTTTCCGTAGCGCAGGTTTTCTGCGATAGTTCCGGTAAATAGCAGAGCCTTCTGCGGAATAAAGCCAATCTTCTGACGCAGGGCTTTCAGATTGTACTCGCGGACATCCACACCATCCACTAAAATCTTACCTAGTGTTACATCGTAAAAGCGCGGAATCAACTGTACCAGTGTAGACTTACCCGAACCAGTAGAACCGATAAAGGCAATAGTCTCACCCGGCTTGGCTTTGAAGGAAATATTATGCAGTACAGGACTCTCCGTCTCACCCGGATAAGCGAAGGTTACATTGTCGAACTCCAGATAACCCTTCGTCTCTGTTTCGGTTATACCATCTTCATTAGGATTGATTGAAATGGGCATGTCCATGACTTCCTTGAGCCTCTGGCTTGATACCGCCGTCCGTGGATACATGGTAAAGAGATTGGCCAAGAAGAGGAAGGACAGCAGCGCGTGAAAGCTATATTCTATAAAGGCAACGAGATTTCCGATTTCAAGACTGCCGTCCCGCAAGGGGTCTAGGGCAAACCAGACAATGGCCACAATCATGGCAATAATAATCTGCACAAAGAGTGGCTCTGTCAGACCAGTCAGCTTAAAGAGCTTATTGGAGTTTTGCGCATAGATCTCATTTTCATCAGCAAAACGGTTCTCTTGAAATTCCTCTCTTGCAAAAGCTCGAATAACGCGTAGACCAGTCAGATTTTCCCTTACGTACTGATTAATCTTATCAAGAGTCTTCTGCTGCTTTTCAGACAAGGGCTTGGTTTTAACCGCCACATAAATGACCACGACAGCCAAGAAAGGCACTGAGACAGCTACAATCCAGGCCAGAGACGGACTAGTCAGAAAAATCATGAGAATGCTGGACAGCATCATCATGGGCGTAATGACACCCATTTTCAGGGTTTGCTCCGCAAACTGCATGAGTACAAAAGCATCCGAAGTCAAGCGCGTGACTAAAGAGGATACACCGATTTGCTCATACTCATGATGAGAATACTCTTGCAGCTTAGCATAGAGATCATTTCGCATGTCCTGCACCATGGTCGTCGTTAGCTTCCCAGCCGCATAAGCCAGAACAATCCGCCCCAGCACTCCTAAGACAATCACGCCAAACATGACCCAAGCCCAGAAAAAGAGCCGGTCTGTCTGCTTAGGATTGATTCCCTCATCAATCATCCGAGCCAGCACCGTTGGCAGACCTAGATTGACGATTACAAAAAAAGATTGCCGCAACAAAGTCCAAGACCAGCCACTTAGGATATCTCTTCAAATAAGACCAAATGTATAACATAAGTCCTCCTTCACCATCTATTCAAAAATAACTCACTCTAAAGCACCCAAGTGCTTTGAAAACACAGAAAAGAGCGCGCAAATGCACGCTTTAATACAAATATTATAACAAAAATATGAAGTAGGGTAAAGGTCATTTCAGACTTTTTTCTGCTTATCATCAGCCTCATAACTGACTGTCAGCAGCAAACTGCCTGAAAGCAGACCAACTACAGTTTTAATTGCTTGACTTATGTAGAAAAACAAACCTAGCTTTCACTAGGTTCGTCATTTCTTATCTGCAAGAAGGTCTCAGTCTGAGAGCAATCAATCTCGTAACTCTGCCCTAAATTTCAGACTTACAACTTTGAAGACTATTTGACAACTCAAACCAATCATTTCTGGTTTTCAAAGATTGATTTTCTGAAATCATTGGTTTGATCGAGGTAAGCTTTGAAGACTGCTTTTTTCAGCTTATGCACAGCGCTGTCATGTTCTGGTTTATAGCCGCTCCAAGAATACCAATTATCATTTGCATCTTTGAGAACTGCTTCATCCATCAAGGTTTGCAACTCTTCTACAGTACTTATAGTCTTAGTAGCATAACTTGTCCATGGTTGTCTCGTATCATCAAATGTGACCTTGTTCAAGCTGTCGAACTTGTTTTTCCGTTCCTCATACATAGCCTTCTTAAACTCGGCCCAATTATTAAACTGACCATTGAAGACCTTGCGTAAAACCAAATCATCTGTCACCAGACCTCTGGTCTTACCATAGATACTGATTGTTTTCCCGTTTTGCTTGGCGTCATCTTCATACTGGTTAGAGATATAAGGAACCATACCATCTTTAAAGCCTTTGGCTGCCAGAAGTTCATAAGCCATACGACGTCCCATAAGATCTCCAGGAGTTCCTTTTTCACTGCTTAATGCCGAATAAATCGGAGAGAAGAGTTTAATCGTATGGTAGCCATTTCTTTCAACGTCACCATTTTTGTATTCACGCGCTGAAACAATATCATTTTCAATAAGACTGTCGAATGAGTTTAATTTTTGCGCATCCGCCATTGTAATATTTTTTATCACATTCGTTGCGTAAACATCATTTCCATCAGCATCTCGGACATATTTATTCTCAACTTTTCTCAGCGCGTTCACTTTCTGCACATCAGATAGATGGTTCACGATTGACATCCCTTCTAGGTACTCCAACATATAAATGACATCAAACATGTTGTGAACATAGTTTTTCAAATCATCCGCATCTCTGAATCGTTCAGTTGGATCAAGGACTTGCAAACGAGTTTTTTTCGTCGCATCATTCTTGTCGTATTTAAGAATGGAGTTGACCGTGATTGTCGCATCATCTGGATGATCCGGTGCTTGCAACAATCCCTTGGCGAAGAATTCTGGACCAAGACCGCTTCTTCTTCCATATCCACCCAAATAGATCTCGTTATCAGAATCATGCGTCATCTCATGGGTATAGGTAATGGCTCCGTCCTTGTCCAGCATCCGATAGCCCATGTAGTAAACCCCGTCTCCAGTAGCGTAAGCTCCGTGCTTATTGTGTACGACCTTGTTTCCAACCGGTCCAAAGAAATACTTCATAGCTGGATTAGCACTGTCAAATTGCGCCTCAGCTGTAGCCTTGCCAACAGTAGTGTCATCACCGAACTTATAGGCGTCGTAGACCAAGATATTTCGATAGAGCTTTTCACGCCCCTGCTCGTCTAATATTCTATACCAATAGTCATAATGGTCGCGTTGGCGTTTTGCAGTCTCCAGAGCATTTTCCTCAACAAACTTATTGAGTTCTGCCCCTGCTCTGTGCTCATTATTTCTATATCTGTCATAGGCACCAAAACCAAGACTGGATATGGTCGATATGACAAAGACTGATCTTTCAGGCATTGTCAGCAAAGGTAGAACCATATTTCGGTATTTCCAAGTGTCGCTGGTAATTCGATCATAGACTCCGATAGAAAACTTGCTGCCAACCTGCTCTTGTTTGACCCTCACCTCATCAATAGCTGATTTTTCTTCAACGATATAAGCCTTGGTTTGCTCTTTAAACCATTGATTATTTGTTTTGTTTGGTAAAAATACTTCTCGGTAATTGGCCAGCGTGCTGAACAAATCTTTTGTTGTATTATTATTTGCAAGGCTGATGCTATAGGCATCTACGTTGTTCTTAGCTAGAAGATTGTTAAAGCCAGATTTACCTAATTCAATGATTGTGTCTAGCGGTGATACGTTGCCCTTACCAAAGAAATCCATGTGGTACATGACTAAGTCTTTGATATTCACATCACCATAGTTAAAGTTGTACCAGCGCTCTAAATAGGTCAAACCTAGAAGCAAGGCTTCCTTATTGCGTTTGATTTTATCTACGACGTAACCATTAATCGTTTGATTTTCGCTGGCAATGACTACATCAGCAGACAACAGTTTTTCCAGTGTATTTGCTAGATTTTCCTTCGTTTTGGCAAACTGCTCTTCTAAGTATAATTCCGTTAATGAAACTCCTGAAGAAATACCTAAGGTGTTTCTGATAGCCTCTGACTGATAATTGACCGCTCTCAAATCAGGCAAAACTTCATTGATGATCGAACTATGACTATGCAAGAATTGATTTGGTGTATAGATGAGATCAGTATCGCCGACACGGTATTCAGCTAACTTACTAAAGTCAGATTGGTAGGTAATATCTAGTGTTTCAGATGAACGATCCTTATAGTGCAGCAAGAGCTTATTAGCTGCTTCTTTATGTGAAGCAATATCTGTAATCACTTCATTATCTTTCATCATGACTGCAGATAGGACTTCTTTTTCGTGCAAAGCGCTATCTTCTTTTACCAGATTACCGTATTTGACAATGGTTGCCTTATCATAAAACGGCAGTAATTTTTCTATATTCTTATATGCTAATGCTCGACTGGCTTGATAGTCTTTAACCTTAGAAAAATCACTTTCTATATTTCTGCTAGTCAGTAAGCTTTCGACTTTCGGTACAGTAAGAGAGTTGATTTCAGATTTCTTACTTGCGATTTGAGCAGCATCAATCAATGTTCCCCTCTCTTCGAGCGATTCCTTGGTGACAACCTCATCCTTTTCAAGAGTCACTTTGTAGACCCTGTTGTCCTTGTTGCTATATGAGTCAGTTATCCTCATTCCTCGATAGTGATAACCACTAATGGCATTTCCGTTCATAACATTGACATCACTAAGAACATTATGCAATCTTCCAGCGTGTCTCTCTTCGTTAGACTCTCTATCCCACAAGTAGCCAGCCACACCAGCAACACTTCCAAAGCGCTTCACATTGTTAATATGGCCCTCAGCATAACTATTGCTGATAAGCGCATCTTTCTCAACAAGACCTGCAAGGCCGCCGACAGTTTGGTTTGTGCTATCCGCATTTGACGAGATAGTAATTGTAGCTTTTGACTTATCAACTACTGCATTGATGCCAGTCAGTTGACCTACTAATCCACCGATATTGTATGGTGACCTCGTTTCATAGGAATTGACAATTCTTCCTTTGAAACTGCTGTTGGTAATCTTAGAATTATCAGCCTTCCACACTAAGCCACCAATGCCACGTTCGCCAGCCAGAACACCGTCTACATGGACATTGTTAATCCTTGTTGCATTATTGGCTTCATTTGCAAGGGCTCCAATATCAGTTTTCCCTGAGATATTTACATCTTTAAGAGCCAGATTTTCTACAGTAACAGCGCTCAATGTGTCAAATAAAGGCTTCTTCAAATTATAAATAGCATAATTTTTCCCATCTTTGCTACCAAACAGCTTACCAGTAAATCTGCCCTTTATATAACTGCTAGCGCCATTTTCTAGTTCGACCTCATTGGCATTCAGACTAGCACCTAAATAATAGGTTCCATTGAGATCGTTATTTATAGCTTGAACCAGGTTACTAAAGGAAGTGAAGTTTGTGACTTCTCTCTCTGCCTTTTTGGCAAGGTAAAAAGTATAGTTGTCCTCGTACTTATTGTTGACGTCCTGTTTTAATTTTTCAGCACTTGCTGTAATTTTATAAACCGGCTGACCATCTTTTGTGCTATCAACTATTGAAGAAATCGGCAAGAAGACATCTTTAAACTTAGAAGATTTGACCTTCACGAAATAATTGTCTTGATTGCTCGGAATTGTATCCAGAGAAACGTGTTGTTTGTATTTTTCATCAGATAGACTATACAATTCCAGTTCAGATACATTTCTCAATTCAATATGCTTTTCAGGTTCTTGCTTCTGCTCTTTAGGCTCTTGAGCTTTTTCAGTAGGATTTTCCGTTTCAGGTACTGCTGGTTCGATGTTTCCAGTATATTCTTGCGGAGGCTCTACCTGCTCGGGTTCAACAATGGCTCCAGCTTGGACTTCTGTATACTCAGGTAATGGAGCGACCTGCTCAGGTTCCACTACCGCTCCTGCTTGAACTTCTGTATATTCTGGTAAGGGAGTCGCTTGTTCGGGTGACACTACTGCACCTGATTGAGTTCCTGTGTATTCCGGTAATGGTGTAGCTTGCTCGGGAGCGACCACCGCACCTGATTGAGTTCCTGTGTATTCAGGCAACGGGGTGACTTGTTCGTGCTCAACTATGGCTCCAGCTTGTGTTCCTGTGTATTCTGGTAAGGGAGTCGCTTGTTCGGGTGACACTACTGCACCTGATTGAGTTCCTGTGTATTCCGGTAATGGTGTAACTTGCTCGGGTGACACTACTGAACCTGCTTGAATACCAGTGTATTCAGGCAATGGAGCGAATTGCTCGGGTTCCACCAAGTTAGAAGCTACTGGTTTTTCGCTAGTCGTTTCAAGCTTTTTAGTCCCTTTTCCACTATTTTAGGAGTCGCTTCCTCTATTTTAGTCGAAAGAACTTCTCTTGAAACTTCCGAATTATCTACAGTAAAAATTCGAACAACTTCGATTTTTCGGCCTGGTTTGCCTTCTTGTTTTACTCTTACAGCCCCCTCGGCTAAATCCGCATTTTCTTGTATTTGTTCTCCAAAGGCTATCTCAGTTTCAACAGTCTCTTCTTTGTATAATAATTCTGGCTTAGCTACTCGGCCAGACAAGACTTCATCTTGAGGCTCAATTGTATTGACGCCAAGAGTTTGATTTTTCAGCCCATTCTTATCAAAAGAAACAGAATAATCTAGCTTCTTATTTTGGTTTAAAACTTCTTTATCTTCATTAGCATTCTGCTGATTATCAAGAATCTTATTGTCTAATAATTTTTTAATTGATTCATCTTTTATATAGCCAACATAGGTATAGCCCGAAATTTCACCTGGTGACGGCAGACTTTCCCCAGCTGACACTTGATATTCCGCATTATACTGCAGTAAGATCCCATTTTCCAGCGCATCGACGGATAGTATCAAACCACCTCCGACACCAGCCCCCACCAAAACAGTTAATAGGAACTTGCTTTTAACTTTTCCTTTTGACACAACAAAAACAACCAATCCTATCGTCGTTAACAGACCGGCCGTCATCATAGTATTGGAGTTGTTGCTGTCGCCTGTATTCGGTAACGTTTTTGCTCCAGTATTTGAGTTTAACCTGTAGACAAGATAGTAAGTTTCCTCGTTGCCTTCTGACATTTTAGGAAATCCACTTACAATCAACTCCTTTTCTTGCGGATTTATTTCAGTATCTGTCACGTATTTATAGTGTACATTCAACTTTTCCTGTGCTTGAACAGAGTCAACCCCAACTATAGAAACAAAAAACAAACTAGAAATAGCAGCCGAAACAAGCCCGACAGCTAATTTCCTAAAAGCAAACCGAGTTTGCTTCTCCCCAAAAAACTTTTTCATTAAAATCCCTTTCACATTATTCTAAAAAGAATAACAAATCCTTTAACCAGAGAATGAGCAACAATATCAATTGCATTCATTCATCTGAATCCCCCTAATAATACAAACTAGAGCTTCTATATAACACATAAAGACAACGTATGTTTTTAATTTAAAATATAGCGCCTTTATCCCCCTAAATAATTAAAGTATCAAAAAAATCTACTCTTTTCTTGCAACACACTCCTTTAAGTATTCGGACATACTGGAATAAAGCTTTTTACATGAGCCATATTGCCATTCAAAGACAGAACCGTTAGTATCTAACAAAATTAGTATTCCATCAAATCCCAAATCTTCCAAAATAAACATATTTATTGGAAAGTCCGGATATGTTTCACGAGCCTCTAGCGTTGATTTTACAACATTAAGATATTCTGGTCCGTTCAAACCCTGCCATTCTGTCCCAAAGAAATTTACTACTCCGAACTCTCTTAAATAATCAATATAGTCTGTAGAAAATTTTATTGTAAGCTTATTTTGAGCCTTTAAAATTTGTTCATCGCTCGCACCTTTGGTAGCTTCTAGTCCTGAGACAAGTTTCAATTCATCGCTAATTTTTGACATTATATTTCCTCTCCTCTCATTTTCCAATAATTTGCTTTTTCTTTTGCAAAAGCTCTTCTATCGATCTCTGACGTCTGCGGAGGTACTTCGTGTAATAGTCTGTAATTCCCCTTATGCTCATCATGAGTTAATTCAGCTAAAGGTGAATCTTGTTTCTGTCCTATGTGATGAAGCTCAACTGGCTTACCATTCATTAGTGGAGCTTTTCCTTCAAGCATACGCTCTTTATTAGTTTTTCCGAATTCATCCTTTATCTTATAGTCAATATCAGTCCTTTGAAAACAGGCTCGGCCATTTACATCTTTTTCGATTACATTTAATCCTTTATAAACAGCCGCCTCTTCTTTCCAGCGGATATTATCAACAATGCCCACTGACCACCTTGTCTCAGTTTTTAGCTCTTGCTTATCGTGCTGGTTAAGCGGAGTTTTTTCGTGAAGAGCTGACTCTTCACCTTTTAATTCAGATTCCCTACTTACTTCCAACCTTTGATTAGGATTAAAAGAAGAGGGCTCATTTTCTATTTTCGTCATACTCTCTTTTAAACCAGATTGATTCATTTTTTCGATACTCACAATAAACCTCCCTTTTGTTTCCACTCTTCTAAACTAGCATTATTATTTAGCTCATGAACATATAGCTGTGTCAAAATTGCTTGAATAATATTTAATCGCTCTTGCTGAGTAATTGGTCCATCTACCAGCCTATTAAACTCATTAACGACTTCATAGGTAATAGTTCTTTTATCCTTACACTTTTGATTTACTTCTCGCGCCTTTTCTAAAAGACTCGGATAAAACTCCGAAATAATTGGAGCAACCTGAAGCATCTTCACCTCGTAAATCTGCTCATCAAGATACCCTAAAATTTTATGAATAGATTTACCACTGATAGGAGCTCCAAACAAATCATCTCTTAGTTTTTCAATATCTATATTCTCTATCTTTTCATTTCCAGTCAAAAATTTACTGATTTTCAAATAAACATCTGAATAAGATTTTGATTCATTCAGTGACTCTTTACTATATTGATAACTTTCGAGATTACTATCATATTTCTCAACCTTGCACAAGACCGGCTGAATCCATTCATTTTGATAAACAGCTGCAACACCTTTTGGTAATTTCGCTAATTCCAAAATTTGGTCATCATTTAGATTTGCAGATCTACCAACCAGCTCTCGGTCAGAGAAATCAGGAAGACGCATTATAATTTTAGTATTGGTATTACGAATAACAGATAAATCTAGAAGTCCTGGTGCTTGATCAGCTATAATAAACCCTTCTCCATAAGTACGCATTTCTGCAATAGCATTAGCGAGCATTTCAACACTTTTTCCAAGAAGATTGCTTGATTCTGAAGACTGTTCAGTTGAAGTTCTTTTCAATAGATTATGAGCTTCTTCCAAGACTGTAAGGTGACGAAGCGAAGAATTCATCTCTTCTTGAGACATTCTATATTCTTGCAGTTTCAAGACTAATATTCCCATTATTAAGGATTTGGTCTCACTAGATCCAACCCGACTTAAATCTATAATCACATTTGAATCAAATAATTGCTGTTCAGATAGTTCATCTTGAGAAAAAATGATTCCATTTATACCATTTGTTAAAGATTCAATTCTAGTCAATAAAGATCCTTTATAAGCGCCTTTATTCTCGCTATCATACTCACTAGAGTCAATAATTTCTTTTATATTTTCAGCAACGTCTCCAAATGTTGGATAAATTGTACCATAAGAATTTCTTGATTGAATCAAGTCCCATCCACAATCTATATACGACTTTTCAACTGCTTTTTTTAAGACCGCTGGCATAGCAGCATACATAGGCCAACATACATTGAAAATTTCAATTAAACGATCCAGATGTTCTAAAATATGAATTTCCTTAGAAAAACTAAAAGGATTCAATCTGAGCAAAGGAGTTAATTTCGGATTCGTGCCATATACTGCTACATCCTTTTCCTGGCCAAAGACATGTTTATACTCCCCTTTTGCAGGCTCTACAACAAGAAACTTGACATTATTTTCCCTTGCTTCGCTTAAAAGCTGGTAAATAGTATTACTCTTACCAGATCCTGTGCTTCCTGTTATAAAAGAATGGGACGTTAAAGAATTCAAAGATAAATCTACTGAAACTCTTTCCTCGCGGTTCATATGAAAAATATTCCCTAAACGGATTTTTTGTTCCGTTTCATCATTTAAATCATAAGAAACGATATTTCGACCAAATTCAGTGCATTCTATAATTGGTAGGCCTGGTATAGATTTTTGAGGAAAATTCAAAGAATAAGCTAACTCCTGACCAGACAAAGGAACTGTAGGAGTAACCAAAGATGGATAGACATAATAAGTTGAGTCATTTTCTAAAATATTAGGATTCAATGCAAATATTGGATGTCGCAAATCCCTCAAATAGTGGACAATTTCTTGAGTATCGCCGCTGCTATCTCCCATATCACCACGCCACAGATTAACGGATGATTTACTCATGTATGATTCTTCCCCCTGAGTTAGAGCTAGGTAAGTATGAGCGACATTATTTGCTATATTCTGGTCTTCGCTAAGTACATAAGCAGCAAACTCCCACATACCCAGAGCAGTTCCTTTTTCAAATCGCTTCATCTGATTATCCAAAACCGATAATGCATGATGAATATTATGGTTCATAAAGAACTGATTAATTCCTTCATTCTTACCAACCGTAGCTGTTACATTTGAGGCACGGGCAAAATTTGCTCCGATGTTGGAACCGAAATTCACAGCTCGAGAAACTCCCGCCGTCTTTCCCAAAGTTTTGGAGATAGCTCTACCAGCAGTTTTAGTAACAGCTTTTCCGACTGTCTTAGCAACATTTTTTCCTACAGTATCAGAAACAGAGGCCCCTCTGTTCCAAGAATGACTGTATTCAGCGTGTCCGATAAAACTTACTCCTCCACCAGCAGTATCCGATGAACCTTTGTTGCTACCACTAGTATGACTGCTATTAGTGCCATCAGTCTGACCACTTGAATCTGTCGTTGAATCTCCGCTAGACTGAGTAGTTCCAGAAGACTGATTGACAGCTTGATTTTGACCATGCTGGATACCCGCACTGGCACCAACATTAACTCCGAAAGTCGCCATGGAAGTTGTTGCATCAGATTCAGTGAAAGTGTAGCTAGTCTGCCATTTCTCGAAAGGAGCTAAAGCAGAATATAACTCAGAAAGCCTCAGCTTGCGATTTTCTACATCCTGAATCGGACTCGCCAAAAGAATCAAGGTATAGTCTTGACTAGGTCCCTCAGGAATGATGCCATCAATCAATTTTTCAATTGTTTGGCTAATAAACTTTTCAGATTTAGCTGCTGGAAGATTAGATACTGTAGCTACCGAATATGATTTTTGATTATTCAGGCAAGGTATGCGTCCACGACCAATCTCTTCTTTGACTGTTGAACCAGGGAAATTTCCTTTTATAGCTTCTAGAAGTCGCTTTTTATAATTCTCAACATTGACATTATCATTGGCATTCTCAGTGTTAATTACTGCTAGATAGACTTTCGTATCATTCTCTGTACGATGAAAGACTAGAGCAATATTGCAGCGTTCATTAGAAAGTACCTCATAGACATTTACTAATTTTTCCAGACTATTTTCCCGCTTATCTGTAACCCATTTCGTTATATTAAGATAACGGATATTATATGCTGGATTGAAATCTTCGTTATATTCAGCAGAATTTTCCAAAGGAACGTACAGCTCTTTTATCTGTTCTAAATAGGAGTTAAACACCTCAACGCCACATGACGCCAATAGCCTGTTGGTCAATTCCTCATCAGTTACGTCCGGTCGATCTGCAAGGTATTTTTCCTTTTGCTCTTCAACAGCTTTCAACTGTTCTGGACTCAAGGCAGATAGCTTTGCCAGTTTGTCCGCAGCTTTTGCTCCAGCCTTATTAATTAAATTTTTGATCCCCATAACCTTCCCTCAAAATACATCTCCACTTATTTCCAAGATATCATTCGCTTGATTTCATTTACATAAGTTTTAATCTGCTTTTGCTGTTCTTCAAGACTGTAAATTTCTTTAATAATCTTTTGAATTTTCTGGTCTAATCCCTTCAATTCTGGACTAAATTCAATAATATTACTTTTGATAAGAATTCCCAAATCCTGCATCCAATTGTTAAATTTACGTTCGTGTTCTGAGCAAATACTCTCACTGAATTCAGTAAATTTAGCTTTGAATTCTTTATTATAAGTATTAGTCAGACCTGAAATATTAATCTTATTTGATTTTAGTCGATAGTCACCAATTCTAAAAATATAACTTAATTCATCTCTATTAAATTTCCCTAAATCAAACTGATTAAAATCAATTTCTTCGTAAGAAATAATAATTTCTGAAATCGATTTTCTTTTCTCTGGCTGTAGATCCAAATCACCTGAAATGACTTTCTCTAACTCTTTTCGAACATCAGCTGTAGCATTTAGCCAAAACTCTTTTGAAAATTGGTTGAAATGCTCCTTTGCGGTAACCAAATTTTCACTGAACTGTTGCTTAATAACATTAAGCACTTCTGTTGAAGCTTGTTCTTCAAGCTTTCTTCGTCTATCATCACTTAGCTTATAATTATTAAATGAATCTTCTATATGCCCTTTAAATTTTGAAATGACATCTAATCCTGAACGAGTATCATCAACAATTACTTCAGGATACTCAAGAGCTAAATGTTCATGGAAATCCTTATACAAAGACTCCGACTCCGCTCTTTCCTTTTTTAAATTCTGGGTCAAACTTTGTAAATAACTCAGCATTTCCTCAGGGTATCGGCTAGTATAGTCTTCCCTTTCCTGAGATATACTTTTATCAATTGTTTCAAGAATTTCAGATTTTTGAGAATCAAGTTTATTCTGTAATTCTAGCTTACGACCATTCAGTTCTTTACTTTTCTCTTCGATTTCTCTATCCGTAATACCAATCAGTTGGTTCAAAGTATCCATGGCTTGTTGACACTTGTCGTAGTGAGAATATTTATTCACAAAATTCTTAATTGTATCTTCAATGGTTAATAAACCACTATTAGCATAGATAATGTTAGAACTAGATTCTGCAGTCTTAATCATTGAAGGAATCATCTGTCTAGGAAGGAGATTAAAATCAAACAACCTCTTATAATAATCGTTTTCTGGATCTGAATACTTAGCTTTGTAGGTATCGAATAATTCCGAGTAGAATTCTCCCTTGAGTTTGCCATCTAACTTGGACCCTAAACCGAGTATTGACGATACATAAAATATTCCCTGAGCATATAACTCACGAGGGATCGATTGATTCATAATCTTTTGTTTAAAAGATTCTTTTTTAAACCTTCTCAAACTAATATCTGCAGTTTCAGCCTTATTCACGACTATCATTGTAAAACGGCTGTCTAGTCCTGCAACTTTTTTTAGCTTATCTTTTAAATTATCATTATCTGTACTGTCCATTGAACTGCTATCTGTCACAAAAATTGGAAGACCATTAGACATCCCTTTCATAGCCTTGTCCAGAACATCCGAATGTTGGAGATTAGTAGAAGAATTTGAACCTGGAGTATCAAAAATAGCAATTTTATAATTTATATCATCTAGAGCACTTCTGCTAAAAGGAATCTCAATTTCAATTAAATCACCTAATTCAGAATCAGAAACATCATTTAATTCTTCCAAAACAAAACGTACTTTTTCAATAATTGAAGTTGGTTTCTCTTCATCCAAAACCTCATTAATTGAAGCTAATAATTCTTTTCCATCTTCTAGGCCATGCACAACTAGTTCATTATCTCGAAATAAGATTCTAGCTTCTTTTTCTTTAAAAGAAATTCGAATACTTGCTCTATCCTTATAAGGAGTAGAAGATAATTTGTAGACTTTCGCCGTAACAGGTGTTTCTGCACTAGGTAGTAGTTCGCAACCAATCAATGAATTAATAAATGTTGATTTACCGGCACTATAAGTTCCTAAAACACAAATTGGTACAATATCATTAGAAGCATCTGAAAACTTCTTTAATTGTTGCTGTATCTCACCACTCTCATCCTCAATGTTTTTTGTTATTAAAGGATCTAATTTTTGAAAAATCCGATTTATTTCAGGCAAAACATCTCTAGCATTTTCTAGATAATTTTCTGATTTTTCGAGTTGAATATTCTCAAACTTAATATCCGTAACCAAACGTTCTAGTTCTTGATACTCATCATCACTACCTGAAAAACAGATAGACAATACATCATCGGGATTAGAGTATTCAGTAATTATTTGATTTATAATCTCATAAACTTTAAAAGGAAAAAATCCAATTTGATACTCACTACTAATCAGTTTGCTATTAGAATTACTATCCTCGTCAATAGATGTCCATGAATTCAGCTGATTATTCCAACGCTCAAATAAAACCCTTTTTTCATAAGGATTGCTGATGATTTTTATCTTATTCATAATATCTCCTAAATCGCAATAATCTGTCTAAATTATATCATACAATCCTATTTTTTGTTAGCGTTTTAACATAAAAATGATTTTTGGATACAAAAAACCAAGTCTTTCGACTTGGTTGATTTCTATGATTGGAAACTCTATTATTTAAGAGTAACAGAAGCACCAGCTTCTTCCAATTTAGCTTTAAGTTCTTCAGCTTCTGCTGCAGCAACGCCTTCTTTGATAACGTTTGGTGCACCATCAACAAGTTCTTTAGCTTCTTTAAGGCCAAGACCAGTGATTTCACGTACAACTTTGATAACGCCGACTTTCTTGTCACCAGCTGCAGTCAATTCAACGTCAAATGAATCTTTAGCAGCGGCAGCTTCACCAGCACCAGCAGCAGCTACAGCTACAGGAGCAGCTGCAGTTACACCAAATTCTTCTTCGATAGCTTTTACAAGGTCGTTCAATTCAAGGATTGAAGCTTCTTTAATTTCAGCAATAATGTTTTCAATGTTCAATGCCATTGTTATTTCCTCCAAATAATTTTTAAATTTATAATATTTTTTTCGTAGCTAGGCTACGCTGCGTAGCTTAAGATTAAGCTGCGTCTTCTTTGTTGTCTGCAACTGCTTTGACAGCAAGTGCAACGTTGCGAACTGGCGCTTGAAGTACAGAAAGGAGCATAGAAAGAAGTCCTTCGCGGTTTGGAAGAGTTGCAAGTGCAAGAATCTCTTCTTTTGATGCGACAACGCCTTCAATTGCACCACCCTTGATTTCAAGTGCATCAGCGTTCTTAGCAAAGTCGTTCAAGATTTTCGCTGGAGCAACAACATCTTCGTTAGAAAATGCTACTGCAGATGGTCCAACAAAAACAGATGCCAAGTCTTCAAGTCCAGCTTTTTCAGCTGCACGACGCAAGATTGAGTTTTTGATAACTTTGTACTCAACTTCGCTTCCACGAAGCTCACGACGAAGAACGGTATCTTGCTCAACAGTCAAACCACGAGCGTCGACAACGACGATAGATGCAGCAGCTTTCATTTTCTCAGCAACTGCGTCAACCAGTTCCGCTTTTTTAGCAATAATAGCTTCACTCATTTAGTGTTTCACCTCCGTAATTATTTTGCTTGGGGAATTTTCCAAAAGAAAAACGCGCCCAAACCTAGACACGAAAGTACAATACGCTTCTTTTTACATGATACGTTTTGTCCTCGGTAGGATCTTTATGAGTCTAGCTCCCCTACTGTCTTAGGCAGTTTTTTCAAACCATTGATAATTATAGCAAAAGAAAAAAAAGATTGCAAGTCTTTTAAGCAATCTTTTTGAATTTAATATTACTATCCCGCAAATCTCTTACTTGACTAATATCTACTTCTTTCCCTTAGTCGAAAGTTTCGAGTTCAATATAATCAAAGTTCTCTCTTAAATAATCAAATAAGGCGTCTTTATGAGCATTCTGATTCATTCCAACAAAACTTCGAAACTCATTTGTACGGAGTTCAGATTCACTGCCATCAAGATACCATGCAGAAAAATGAACTCGTCTCACCTTACGATGACCTCTAAAACGATGCATCTTCATAAATGCATCTATCTTAGAACATTCTGGTAGGTAGGCAATATCAAATGTCCTGTAACAAATGAGATGATCGGCATAGACCAAAACTTGCAAATCTTCGTCAAGGTAATCCGCATCATTAAGATTTTGCCAGTCCTTCTCAAGCTCAGGGTAGCAATCTCTCAATTCCTGAATATTACTGTTTAACAAAAGATTATTTTTTATCATTCTATAGATAGACTCGACTAAACTCATATTGATCCAAATAAAGAAAAGAATCGACATAAAATTTTCACGAATCATATCTAGCCAAAATGATAATCCTACTTTTAATGTATGATAAATAAAACTACACGAATATAAACCAAAGAAGATAGCACTTATTACTGGACCAATCATCAACAAAATTCTAGCTCTAAGCGGCGAAAACTTAAATCTTTTTCCCACTTCCCTCATTTCCTCTTAAACTCAATTCTTTATCTCCTTTTATATCGCATTTCCCTTTTGTGTATTTAACTTTGTTTATCATAGAAAAAACTCATTTCAGTCATTTTATGACATATTTGGAAAAGTCTTCTTCAGCAGATTTCTGCTTTCTTCATCGACAGGCAGCCAGCCATCTTTGAAAATACGATCTTTTATCCAAAAACGATTATAGAAAAAAGTCCAAAAGAAATTAAAGGCTGTTCCAGTTGGCTTTAACAAATCTTCTGGAATGAAAAGCACAGCAATAACAAGCAAAGCGCAGAAAGAACCTAAAATAATACCAAAGTATTTCCAGTCCTTTCGAAAAAGCGGGACAAAAAAACTAAATAGTAACGTTGTAATAGAGTAGGATGGTGACAAGGTTTTAACTTTGCTCCCATCTGGTGACTGAATAGTGATCTTATTCATAACATCTCCTTTTGATTGCATAATATACCAAATTAATTTAACAAACTTCGATAATTCTGTCAACTTTTTTGCTTAGATATTAAAGATTGATAGCCAATAAAAATTAAAGAAGAGACTAGAAAGTTAGTCAAAGATCGTACTAGAGAACTGAAAGGTATTGACATCTTTGTTTGAATTAGACTTTAGAAAAGTGAAATCCAAATATTTTTTCAAAAAAATACAGCCCTAAGGCTGCATTTTAATCTACGTAATTTTCTTCCTTTTTATTAAACCAAGCGTATGGCAAACCTATGAGTAGGCCACCACCGATGAGGTTACCGATAAAGGTTACGCCCCAGTGGCGTAGGATATTTCCAATACCAAAATTTTGCACTTCCGCTGCTGCTGAGCTGAATTTCACGATAGCAAAGGAAACAAAGTTAGCAGCCAAGTGTTCGTTAGTCAAGAATACAAACATATAAATAGCTGATATAACTAAGAAGAGCTTAGCTGTACTATCCTTGACCAAGACGAAGGAAAGAATAGCAATATTAACAAAGATATTGGCTAACACTCCCTCGAGCAGAATCAGCTCATTAGATCGAGCAAGCTTCATCTGCACAACACCAGAAATGAAACTATCTTTGCTAAGCCCTGCATAAGCAGCCGAGTTAGCAAAGAGCCAGCCGGCAATCAAAGCGCCAATCAGATTGAAAAAGGTACAATAAAGCAAAATCATCAAGGCTTTTTTCCAGTCAATCTTCTTCAAAAAGGTACCAGCAGTCAGAAACATCATGTTGGAAGTCACCAACTCTGCATTTAGAAAGACAATGTAAGCCAATCCCCAAGCAAAGATGAAAGGAAAGAGAAAACGCCCAGTTCCTGGAACGATCTTATTCGTCAAATCAGCCGCAATAGCTCCAGCACCAGTACTAAAGGTCAGGAAAGCTCCAGCAAAGATGGAACGAACAGCGTACTTGGCCTTGCTTGTATCAAACAAAGCTTCTTTCTTGCGGCAAGCTGCTTCAATTTTAGGGATAAATGTCGATTCAGGCATAAAAATTTCTCCTATTAATTTAAACTATGTATAGTATATCACAAAGTTCTTTCTTTTGATAGCGTTTTCGAGAACCTTTTTAAATTTTCTAAAAGAGGTTTGAAAATCTATTTTCAAACCTTAAATCCTTTTGCTAACTGATAAATATCTTCTGGCCGTGTTCGACAGCAACCGCCAAAAAGCCGCACTCCTTGATTTTGCCAAAGTTTACTATTTTCCAGCAAGCTCCGCTCCTGCTCTGGATTGTCATGCCAAGTCCTGGTCAAGCCATTATAAGTTTCGCCAGAGTTTGGATAGGTCAGAAAAGGTTTGTTGCACACTTGTCCAAGCCCATCTAATAAAGGAGTAATTAAATGTGGAGCTGTACAGTTAAAACCAACTGCTAAGACTTGTGGACTTTCTTGAGCCAAGTTTCCTAATTCCTCAATCTTAGTACCATCTGATATAGCATTCTCCGACTGGGCGACAAAGGACAAATAAGCCTCAGCCTGCGGAAATTCCTCAGCTAAAAGTCGGAGGATTGCTGCCGCTTCTGCTCCATTTGGAATGGTTTCAATAGCCAATAAATCACAGCCCGCTTCTAACAAAGCTTGAATACGCGGACGGTGAAACTCTTGGAATTCCTCTTCGCTCAGCTGGTAGTCCCCCGTATACTCCGAACCATCAGCTAAATAGGCAGCATAAGGCCCTACCGAGCCTGCAACTAGAGGATAGGATCGCTGCTTTTGCTCTTCTGGAGATAATGCTTGCCAGACATTTTGGATTGCCTTTTGTGCTAAGAAGACTGTCTCTTTCAAAAGATCATAAGCCTTTTCAGGAGTTAGTCCTGCCTCTATAAATGCTGGAATGCTGGCCTGATAACTGGACGTAGTGATGATGTCACTGCCAGCTCTCACATAGCTTTCATGCACATCTTGAATAATCTGAGGCTGGTCTAATAGGTATTGAGCGGACCAAAGCTTACCAGATACATCATAACCCAGACTTTCCAACTCTGTACCTAAGGCTCCATCTAAAATAATAATTTCTTGGTTTTCAAGTAAATCTTTAAATTTTCCCATGAAATACTCCTAAAAACTACGATGACGAAGGTAATAATACAAATAGCAAAGACCAACAAAAGGTAGACCAAAATAAAGTCCTGCTCTTTGCGACTTATCCCAAGCAATCCCGACGACAGATAGAACCAAAAGAACTATCGTAATGTAAGGCAAGAAAGGACTGAAGGGAGTTTTGAAAGCTAGTTCCTCTTCATTATGTTCTTTCAGCCATTCTTTGCGAAAATGAATTTGAGCAATGGGAATAGACAACCAAACAACTACCACCGCAAAACCGGCAATCGAAACCAAAGCTAGGAAAACTGTGTCTGCCGCATAAAAACTTGCAAAAAGTGATAACGCAGCCCCTAACATAGATAATAAGAGAGCTCTCATTGGTACACCATGTCGATTAATTTTTACAACCTTTCGGCTGATCATTCCTTCATTTGCCAAAGACCATAGCATACGACTAGAAGCATATAGCCCAGAATTTCCCGCTGACAAAATAGCTGTCAAGATAACAAAATTCATGATATCCGCTGCATAAGGTAAACCAATCTTATCAAAAACAGTTACGAAAGGAGCCTGTGTCACTCCTGCTTCCTTGACTGGTAACAAAGCAGCTAGAACAATGATTGTCAAAACAAAGAAAATTACTAAACGACCAATCGTTGTTTTAATAGCTTTAGGCACAGCTTCTGTCGGATTATCCGTTTTTCCTGCAGCAATACCAATGAGTTCTGTACCTGAAAAGGCGTAGTTTACTGCCAGCATAATAGACAAAAGAGCTGTCCAGCTTTTAGGAAGAGCTCCGTGAGCTGTCAAGTTACTGAAGAAAGGCGCGTTTTGATGGTGACTCATAGGAATCAGACCAAATATCGCACCAATTCCCAAGATAATAAAAACAATAATCGTGATGACCTTGATGCTTGAAAAGTAGAATTCTGCTTCTGCAAACAATCTAACACTAAGAGCGTTCATCCCAAAAATTATAGCTGCAAAAAAAGCCGCAAAAAACCAAGCTGGAACACTAGGAAACCATCGTTGCATCAGCATACCTGCACCCAAGAACTCTGTTCCTAAAGCCACCGTCCAACAAAGCCAATAGAGCCAAGCAACCGCAAAACCTGTGCCCGGACTGATAAACTTTGTGGCATAAGTGTGGAAGGAACCGGTCACTGGCATGGCAACAGCAAGCTCTCCTAAAGAGAGCATAACCAGATAAACCACCACTGCTCCAACTAGATAAGACAAGATGGCCCCCAAAGGTCCTGCCTGAGCAATCGTATAACCAGAACTGAGAAAAAGACCTGTCCCAATAACACCGCCAAGCGACAGCATAAAGAGATGCCTGCTCGTCATTTTACGCTGAAATTCACCTTCATTCTCAAAGTTGTGGTTTTGAGAATGTTCATGTTTTGAATCTTTTTTAGCCATAATACTTCCTTTATTTTTTTACTATTTATCTATTGTATCATAAAGGAAAGTAAGGAATCATATATATTTTTTATTTGGGTCATAAAGAAAACCTATATATACCAAAAAAAGAGGTCTCCCTCTTTTTTGTTGTCTACATTAAAATCTATTCGCCCAAGCGGTATCGACATCCAAGATATCTTGAGTAGTGTATTGCTGACGATAAGGATTGTAAACGATATAGCCAGCACCAGACTCATAGAGTGGTGAATCAAAGCGAGTCAAATCGTATTTTTCAATAATATAATTCAATTTAGCATTATAGCTGGTATCCGTCGCATAGACACCAGTCAGGGCAGCTGTTGCATCCTGATAGGTTGGCGCATTACTCTTCCATGCACCTGCAAAATGCCCCTGTTTGAGAACTGTAACATAGTCTTGCAGAGACTCTACATAGCTAGGATATGAACGGAAACTGTCGTTGATAGTATAAGCATTTCCCTCTCCATCATCTTCCCAAGTCTCCATATTAGCAGACTGACCATCATAGTGACCTTTGATACCGAAAAGGTTATAATGAGGTTCACCAGACAGACCAGACTGCCCTGAGCCACTTTCTAAAATAGCCTGTGCAATCATAACAGAAGCATAAAGATCATTATCCTGTCCCAACTGACGAGCTGGCTCACCGATTTGTGAGATGAAATAGTCTGTTTGATTCATAGGCTGCTGGTCGCTATTATTGGCACTAGCAGGATTAATATGCTTGGCCAAGACAAAACCAACAGCAATCGTTGTTGTTATGATGAATAAAGCTGAAAGGATTCTCTTACCTTTTTTTGAAATTCTCTTTTTCACAGCACTTCTCCTGAATAAGATGTTAATAATACCATTGTAACATACTAAAGATTAAAAAAACACTATTGATAATTTACAAGTATATGACATTTTTCGTTTTATTTCAAAAAATCCAACTCGAAAACGAGTTGGATTTAATTCGTATTATTAAATTTTTGACAAAATCGCGTCCCAAGCAGCATCTAAGCCATCCTTGGTGACTGAGGAAAAAAGAATGAAATCATCATTTTTGTCAAAGTCCAGCTTTTTCTTAATAGCTGACTCGTGCTTATTCCATTTTCCGCGAGGGATTTTATCAGCTTTGGTCGCTACTAGAATGACTGGAATGTCATAATATTTCAGAAATTCATACATTTGCACATCATCTGCACTAGGATCATGCCGAAGATCAACAAGGCTGACAACCGCTCTGAGATTTTCACGACTGGTCAGATACTCCTCAATCATCCGGCCCCATTTTTCACGCTCTTTTTTGGAAACACGGGCATAGCCATAACCTGGCACATCTACAAAACGCAGCTTGTCATCAATGTTGAAAAAGTTTAGCAGCTGAGTTTTTCCAGGTTTTCCTGAAGTTCGCGCTAAATTTTTGCGATTGAGAAGTGTATTGATGAAACTGGACTTTCCGACGTTTGATCGGCCAGCTAAGGCAATCTCTGGAATATCATCTTGAGGGTAGTGCGATTTATTGGCCGCACTCAGCAAAATCTCAGCATTGTGTGTATTGATTTCCATAAGCACCTCGTTAGGCAGTTTCTAGAATAGGCTTATCTGTTCCATCTACTGCTTCTTTGGTAATGCGGACAAGTTTGACATTTTCCTGACTTGGAACTTCAAACATGACATCCATCATAGTTTCTTCGATGATTGATCGAAGTCCGCGTGCACCTGTTTTACGTTCAATTGCTTTATTAGCAATCTCCTGCAGAGCATCTTCGTCAAATTCAAGCTTAACGTCATCATAAGATAGCAGTGCCTGATACTGCTTAATAAGGGCGTTTCTAGGCTCTTTCAAAATCCGAACCAAATCATCAACTGTCAGTTGCTCCAGAGCAGCAAAAACAGGCAAACGGCCAATTAACTCAGGAATAATTCCAAATTTTTGAACATCTTCTGAGATAATTTCCTGCATATAGGACCCATCTTCGTCAATTGCTCGGTTATTCTGACCGAAACCAATGATTTTCTCACCCAAGCGCTGTTTTACAATTTCTTCAATACCATCAAAAGCACCGCCAACAATGAAGAGAATATTCTTGGTATCAACCTGAATCATTTCCTGCTGCGGATGCTTGCGTCCACCTTGCGGCGGCACACTAGCTACTGTTCCTTCGATAATCTTCAGCAGAGCTTGTTGAACTCCTTCACCCGAAACATCACGGGTGATAGAGACGTTCTCACCTTTCTTAGCAATCTTGTCGATCTCATCGACATAGATAATACCACGTTCTGCACGTTCAATATTAAAGTCAGCTGTCTGCAAAAGTTTGAGGAGGATATTTTCCACATCTTCACCGACATAACCAGCTTCAGTCAGAGCAGTTGCGTCCGCAATTGCGAAAGGCACATTGAGACTGCGAGCTAAAGTCTGCGCCAGGAAGGTCTTACCTGACCCGGTCGGGCCAATCATCAAAATATTTGACTTTTGCAGTTCCACATCTTCTTCTTCACGGCTGTCGTGGTAGTTAATACGCTTGTAGTGATTATAGACCGCTACTGCTAAGGCACGCTTAGCTCGGTCTTGCCCGATGACATAGTGGTTCAAGATATTAAGCAGTTCTTGAGGTTTTGGCACCTCGGACAGATCCGCCAGCACTTCCTCAGCTAGTTCTTCACGGATGATTTCCTGCGCCAGCTCCACACATTCATTACAGATAAAGGCATTGTTACCAGCGATAATCTTCTGCACCTCATCTTGGTTCTTCCCACAGAAAGAACAAAAAACCATCATATCATCATTACGACTTGTAGGCATTGTTTACTCCAATTCTAAAATTCTAAATCTATTTATTTTCTTTCGTACATGTTAAAAAAGTGTCATATAAAAAGCATGAATGGAATTTACCAAGTTTGTAAAAGCATTCAGCAAAAATAAAGCCGTCAGTCCAAACCGCTTTTTCCGAAAGGTTTGAACGGCACAAATAAGACAAATGACACATAAAAAGGCCGTAAAAAAACCAAAAATACTACGTTCCATTCTTACGAGTCCTTCCTTTGGTATCTTTTTATAGTGAAATCATAAGGATTCTTTTCATCTTTGGCATGAAATTCACTGCTAACTTCCTGATAAGGAGCCCAGTCAAATGTCTCAGGGAAATAGGTATCTCCTTCCAACTTAGCAGCAATCTGAGTCTGAATCAATTCTTCCAAATATGGCTCAAAAGCCCTGATAATCTGCGCTCCGCCGATAATATACAAGTTTCTATCCTGCTTGTGGTACCAATCCAAGACATCTTCCACATTGCTGAACAGCAAGACATTCTCATTGTCAACTTGATAGTTCTTGTCCCTGCTCAAAATCAGACTGATTCGATTTGGCAAAACGCGGCGCTGCAGACCATCAAAGGTCACTCGGCCCATCAAAATAGCATGCCCAGTAGTTGTAGCCTTAAAATGCTGCAATTCTGCTGGTAGATGCCAAGGCATGACCTTGTCTTTTCCAATCAGACCATCCTCTGCCTGAGCCCAAATGGCAATAATCTTCTTTGTCATCCTTTTATCCTTTGTATTAGTAACTCTATTCTATCAAATTTGCTGTAAAAAGGCATGTTTAAAGTATGATTCAAGCAGAACTTTTGCTGAGGTTGGCAGTTCTCGCATACACTTATTAAAATCGTTAAATGGCCAAATCGAACTTCAGCTGAGGTTTAACGGGATTATAGTCTAATAACTCAAAATCTTCTGCTTTGATATCGAAGAAATTAGTCCCATCTGGCACATTTAAAACGAGTCGAGGTTGACAGTCGCTAGGTTCCCGACGCAATAGCTCCTCCGCCTGCTCGAACTGATTGTCATAGATGTGTAAGTTATTGATAAAGTAAAAGAACTTGCCGACCTTCCAGCCGAAATGCTTGGCAATCATCATCTGCAGAGCCACATATTGCATAGCATTGATGTGGTGAGCAACTAACATATCATTTGAGCGCTGAGTAAGAGTCGCATCCAGATAAATGTCTCCATCTACACGCCGAACGTCAAACATGGTTTGAAAAGCGCATGGAAGCAAGCCGTCACTCTCTTCAAAAGCTTCATAATCCCAGAGAGAGATGATATTACGACGATTCCAAGGATTGGTTTCCAGCTGTTGGAGAATTTTATTGATAATATCGTGCTTCTTGACAACAGCTCCGTAGCGCTGCCCGATAGTACCCGTATCGCCAACTTCCCAGTCATTCCAATAGTGAACATTATACTTGTCGTTGAGTAATTCCAGGCTATTGGACTGGTCTTGATAGATCCAAAGAACTTCCTTGATGGCAGACTTGATGGCAATAGGGCGCAGAGTCGTGATTGGGAACTCGCCCTTGCTCAAATCATATTCCGCAAAAGAACCAGTGATATATTTAGAGTTAGCTACATTTCCATCCTTGTAGCGCGGACGAGCATTTTCAGAAAAAACACCCTGCTCCATAATTTTTTTAATATTCTCTTTGAAAATCGCATCTGCTAGCGTCATGATTTCTCCTTCGTTCAGTGAGCTTTTTCTAGTATAGCAAATTTTCCATAAAAATTCTCCTACAGACCTTTCTGCAGGAGAACAAATGAAGCAAACTTGTTGAATTATTGTAAAACCAATGAAGCTGCCCCGATAACACCGGCATCATTTCCAAGAGTAGCCAAGGCCAACTTAGTTGAGGTACGAACCTGCGGGAAGCTATTCTCTTCATAAACCTTGCGCACGCCATCCAGCAGGAAATCACCTGCAGCCGACACACCACCACCGATAACAATTGTAGATGGATTGAGGATAGAGCCGATATTGGCACAGGCAATTCCTAAATAACGAGCAAAATTGCGATAGACAATCAGAGCCAGCTCATCGCCTTCTTTCGCCAAGTCAAAGACGATCTTCGCATTGACATCCTCACCATTGTCAATCAGTTTTTTCAACTCGGCATCACCAGCATATTCATCAGCATAGCGGCGAGTCAGATTGACAATACCAGTCGCAGATGCCACAGTCTCTAGGCAGCCCTTCTTGCCACAAGTACATTGAATCGGCTGATCAAAGTCAACAGTGATATGGCCCAACTCTCCTGCTGCTCCAGCAAGTCCGTGCAAGAGCTTGCCTTCTGCAACAATTCCTCCGCCAACACCTGTTCCTAGTGTCATGAATACTACATCAGGCTGGTTTTCTCCAGCTCCCATCCAGCGTTCACCCAAAGCAGCAACGTTAGCATCGTTGTCAATATAGAAAGGAATCCGAGTCGCTTTTTCAATCTTATCCTTGACCGGCTGCAGCGTCTTCCAATTGAGATTGTAAGCACCGATAACAGTCCCTTTCTCACGGTCAACTACTCCTGGCGAGCCCATACCAATCCCGATAAAATCCTCTGCTGAAAGCTGAAGCAAGTCCAAACGATGCAGGATTGACTCAATCATATCATCTACGATGTGGCTTCCTTCGTCCAAAATATTGGTTTTAATGGACCATTTTTCCTGAATTTCGCCCTCTGAAGTCAAAATAGCAAACTTAATAGATGTTCCACCAAGGTCAATTCCGATTATTTTTTTCGACATGATGTTCTCCTCTGTGTTTTATTTATCATCATTATATCAGATTTTTTCAGTAAGGAAAAGGTTTGCATAAAGAAAAGTAAAAATCAAATCCATCTTTATTCCCAAAGTAAACTCACAACTCTTTTGTATAATAATATCTTTCACCAGTATAAGGATAGTCTTTCAGCGCAAACACTTCTGTATAGCCGTGCTTTTTATAAAAATCTGGGGCTTGGAACTGATACGTATCTACAAATGAATATTTGCATTCCCTTTCTCTGGCTTCCTGTTCAGCCCTGCACATTATTTCTGAGCCTATGCCTTGCCCTCGTAATTTCTCGCTCACATACAAATACTCAATCTCCAGCCAATTACCAAAAGTTTCGGCCACCATACCAGCCAGCAGATTTCCTTGTTCATCTTCTACATAGATGTTAAGAGGTTCGCTTTTGGATGGTTCTCTCTTAGATTGATTGTAGGATCTGATTAAATTTCCCAGTTCCTGTGTTTTCTTTGAGTCAGTATTTTCCAATCTTAGTTTCATAGATGCCTCCGTTTAGATTTCTGCCTAAACACTACTTCCTTCATCCGTCTAACCCACTCAGGTATTCATAGCTCTCGTATTTTTCAAGCAATTTTTCGTTCTGCTCATCCAGTTCTTGCTGGAGTTGAGAAAGGCGAGTAAAGTCAGAGCCATTCTCCTGCATGGCCGCTTCAATCTCAGAAATCCGCTCCTCCAGCGCCTCGATATCAGCCTCAATAGACTCCCACTCCTGCTTTTCAAAGTAGGTCATGTGCTTTTTCTCCTCACGCACTTTGGTCGATTTTTCCTTTTCAGTCTTTTGGGAAATAGCAGAGCTTTCTGCCAAAAAGGCTTTTTCGTCTAAGTAATCCGTGTAATTGCCGAAAAATTCTCTAATACTTCCATCCTCAAAAGCCAAAATTTTGCTGGCTACCTTGTCTAGAAAATAGCGATCGTGGCTGACTGTAATAACTGGCCCGGAAAAGCCTTGCAGAAAGTTTTCTAACACCGTCAGAGTTGCAATATCCAAATCATTAGTTGGCTCGTCTAGAAGCAAGACATTGGGCTTTTCCAAGAGAAGCTTAAGTAGATAAAGGCGCTTTTTCTCTCCGCCGGAAAGCTTTTCGATTAAAGTTCCATGAGTAGAGCGAGGAAATAGAAATTGCTCCAAGAGTTCTGCAATAGAAGTCGTTCTACTGCCTATCTTGGCTTCCTCAGCCACTTCTTGCAGGTAATTAATGACTCGCTTAGACTCATCCAAACCCTCAATCTGCTGAGAGAAATAGGCTACACGAACTGTCTCTCCGATAATGAGCTGACCAGCCTGAGGCTGAAGTTTTCCAGCAATCAGATTGAGCAAGGTTGACTTGCCGACGCCGTTATCTCCGACGATCCCAATGCGGTCCTTGTTCTGGATCAAAAGACTGAACTGAGAGAGAATAGGCTTCTGATCATAAGCAAAGTCCACATTTTGAAACTCGATGACTTTCTTACCGATACGACTAGTTTCAAAGTTCATTTCCAGATTACTGTCAGTTGTATGACCGTCCAAATCGTTCTTGAGGTCATGGAAACGATTGATCCGAGCCTGTTGCTTGGTTGCCCGAGCCTGAGGCTGCCGCTGCATCCAAGAAAGTTCCTGCTTGTATAATTGCTGCTTTTTGTGAAGCAAGGCCGCATCCCGCTCATCCTGCTCTGCCTTGAGACGGACATAGTCTTGATAATTTCCCTGGTATTCAATCAAGCGACCGCCATCCAATTCAAAAATCCGTGTCGAAATATTATCTAAGAAATAGCGGTCGTGGGTGATGAAAAGCACGGTCTTCTTGGAATTTTTCAAGAAATGCGTCAGCCATTCGATGGTATCAATATCTAGGTGGTTGGTCGGCTCATCCAGTAAGAGCAAATCGGCATCGCCTAAGAGAACCTGGGCCAGCTGAACCCGGCGACGAAGGCCTCCTGATAGCTGACCAACCTTAAGTGACAGATTTGTCAGACCAAGCTTGGACAGGACCGTCTTGACCTGACTTTCGATTTCCCAAGCATGGAGCGAGTCCATCTCAGCCATAACTGCTTCTAGTCTAGACTGCTGACTTTCATCATAAGCCGTCAGGAGCAGCTCATACTCTCGAATCAATTGCATTTCCCGTAAATGACTGGACAAAACAGTGTCAAGCACCGTCTGCTCCTCATCAAAATCAGGCTCCTGAGTCAGATAAGCAATCTTATAGCCTGTCTTAGCAGAAAAAGGGCTGACATCTCCGTCAAAGCCCGACTTGCCCGACAAGACATCCAGCAACGTTGTCTTTCCAGTTCCATTGACACCAATCAGACCAATCCGATCTAGGTCATGAATGATAAAGGAAATATCCCGAAAAACAGTCTTATCTCCTACTGATTTGGTTAGCTTGTCAACAATAAAATCGCTCATTTCTTCTCCTCGATATAAGCATAAATGGGCTCTAGTTCATTAGGTAAGTGGCCATCTACAATAGCGTATTCTAACTCTTTCAAAATTTGGCCGAGTTTTGGTCCCGGCTTAAAACCAAACTCGCGCATCAGCATGCCGCCATTGACCACCATTTCCTGCTTACTATGAATAGTCAGACTGGCATCAAGATTCTGAATCGCAGAGAAGTCCACTGCCAAACCTTGCGCCTGCCGTAGTTCTTCTGCTTGTAGCAATAAGTCAATATCATAATCATAGCAGTCCCGCTTGGTCAAGTCTCGTTCTGAACGAATAGCCGCAATCTCAACCAAATCTTCTACTTTCTTGGCAAATTCACGAGACGTCTTCCAGTCTTTTAGAATGCCTTTAACATCTTGCACATCCAAGGCTAGCAAAAGGGCTGCCCAAGCCTGCTCGGACGCTGAAAATCGAAAATCTGAAGCCAAGTCAAAGAGCCTTTCTAACTTAGCTCTGCTTCCCTTCAAATCTGGCAAAAATTCTATAGCACCACTTGTCAAGAGTGCTTCTAAACCCTTGCGCCAAAACGGGGCCAGCAAGAGCTTGTCGAATTCGATAAAAATTCGTTCAACCGAAATCTTTTCAAGTAAAGGAGCACAATCCTTCATAGCCACAAAAGTATCTTGCTCTAGGTCAAAATCCAAGGCAGCTTGAAAACGAAAGCCCCGCATGATGCGTAGAGCATCTTCATTAAAACGCTCAGCAGCCGTCCCAACTGCCCGCAAAATCTGATTTTCCAAGTCATTCAAGCCTTGGAAAAGATCGATGACTTGGCCGTTTTCATCCAAAGCTAGAGCATTGATGGTGAAATCGCGTCGCTTGAGGTCTTCCTCCAAAGAACGCACAAAAGAAACCTTACTAGGCCTGCGGTAGTCCACATAGACATCCTCGGTCCGGAAAGTCGTCACTTCGTATTCGCGGTTATTTTCCAAGACCAAGACGGTTCCATGCTCAATCCCCACATCAACTGTACGATCAAAGATACGCTTGATTTCCTCAGGATAGCTGGAGCTAGCGATATCCACATCGTGAATAGGTCGCTTCAAAAGGGCATCACGAACGGAGCCCCCAACAAAATAAGCTTCAAAGCCAGCCGTTTTTATCTTCTCTAATACTGGCAAAGCCTCCTGAAATTCAGAAGGCAGAGTTTCTAATCTCATAGTAAATGTTCCAATCCATAGACTAATTCTGAGCGTTTGACAACTTCTTTAATGGCAAGATTAACACCTGTCATAAATGAAGTACGGTCATAGGAATCATGCCGCAGGGTTAATCCCTCTCCCTGGCTGCCAAAGATTACTTCCTGATGGGCAACCAGACCAGGCAAGCGAACTGAATGGATACGCATGCCATCGAAATCAGCTCCACGAGCGCCAGCTATAGACTCTTCCTCATCAGCAGCTCCCTGCTGCTTGCTCGGTCTGACTTGGCTGATGAGCTCGGCTGTCTTGATAGCCGTCCCGCTCGGTGCATCCTTTTTCTGGTCATGATGCAGTTCGATAATTTCTACATTCGGGAAATACTTGGCTGCCTGAGCCGCAAACTGCATCAGTAAAACAGCTCCCAAGGCAAAATTCGGCGCAATCAATCCGCCGAGTTTCTTTTCCCTAGACAGCGTGATTAACTCTTCCAACTGCTCTGGAGTAAATCCTGTCGTTCCGACCACTGGGCAAAATCCCTGCTCCAGAGCAAAACGAGTATTGTCATAAGCTACTTTTGGGGTTGTAAAATCAACCCAGACATGGGCTTCCAGCCCAGCCAATTCTTCCTTGGCATCGAAGACAGGAACACCAGCCACTTCTTTTTCATCCGTAAAAGGATCTAGCAGTCCAACTAATTCTAGTTGAGGATCTTCTGTTACCATTTTATAGGCTGCTTGGCCCATTTTCCCTTTAAAACCAGCAATAATAACTTTGATACTCATGTTTTCCTCCTTACAGAGACAAGCTCAGTCTTTCAAGCAATCAGATTACGGGAATATATCCCAGTGCAACGCTGCCCTCACCCAAGTGCGTCCCGATAACACTACCAAAGGTTGCAATAGGGACTTCGTCAGCAATACCGCTGTCTAGCAGATTTTGCTGAAGCTCAGCTGCTTTTTCTGGCGCATTGCCATGGATAACCATAACTTGATAAGCACCGCCCGCTGTTCTTTCTTGGACAAGTTCCAGCATACGCTTGGTTGCCTTCTTCTCCGTCCGAATCTTTTCAAAAACCTCTATCACACCATGATCGTTAAAATACAGAATAGGCTTGATACTGAGCAGATTTCCCAGAATAGCTGCACCGTTAGACAGGCGTCCTCCTTTGACCAAGTGGTTCAAGTCGTCCACCATGATAAAAGCGCTGGTGCCATCGATTTGCTTCTGGACATTAGCTAAAATTGTTTCAAACTCCAGGCCTTGCGCTGCCCATTCTAGAGCAGATTGGACCATGATACCGAGCGGTGCACTGGTAATCTTAGAATCCGGAAAGGCGATTTTCAAACCATGAAATTCATCTTTCAGATACTGAATATTTTGATAAAAACCAGAAATACCGCTAGATAGAAAGGGCCCCAGAACATGGGTATAGTCTTTGCCATCTAGAATGGTGAGAATCTCTTCTAACTCAGCAATACTAGGCTGACTGGTCTTGGGCAATTCATCTGACTGAGCCATTTTTTCATAAAATTCACTGGCTGTTAAGTTTCTGCCTTCGACATAAGTCTCACCAGCAATCACAACCGGAATATCCAAGACGAAAAGATTTTCATTCTCCAGCAGGGAAGCCGGCAGATAGGCCGATGAATCTGTGATAACCGCTAACTTCATAATTAAAACTCCAAATTAATGCCTGGCAAATCCAGAGCAATTTCTGTCACTTCATAAGTCAAGCGGTTGAGCATGGTTAAGCAAGGCCGAGCCAGCTCTTCTACTTCATCGTGGTCAAATTCACTCGGTTCTTCAATAAGGCGACCGTGAATGTGGTTGGCTTGCGAAATAGTTCCGCTGATAACAAAATTCTCAAAAACAATCATAAAGGTCAAAATCACAATCAATGAAGTTGTGTGGGCTTCGACATCTCTTTTGACTAATTGGAAATTCACATCAACCTTGGTTTCAGGTGTTCCATTTTCTTTTTCCCATTCAAAATTTCGGGCATCAAAATGGTACTGACTAACAAATTCTTTTTCGCGCTGTATATTCATTTTTATTCTCCTAAAAATATGCGATAGGCCCATTATACCATATATCGAGCGAAGTTTCCATGCTAAAATTTGCAGGCTGGAAAACACAAAAAAGAATCTCACTAACAAAAGCGAGATTCTTTTAAATATTATTTTTCAAGTGGTTTGCGCAGGTAACCAAAAATAACACCGCTGACTACCGCACCAATCAATACATATACCAAGTAAAGGATTGGATTATTTGTCAAACCAATAACGAAGATTCCTCCGTGAGGAGCCATGAGCTTGATACCAGAAAGGCCTACAAGAGCACCTGTTAGAGCTGAACCTACGATAAAGCTTGGAATAGCACGGGCTGGGTCAGCAGCTCCAAACGGGATAGCTCCTTCTGTGATGAAAGACAGACCCATGACTATGTTTGTTAAACCTGAATCGCGTTCTTCTTCAGTGAATTTATGTTTGAACAAAAGAGTTGCAATAAATACTGCCAAAGGCGGAACCATACCCGCTGCCATAACTGCAGCCATGACTGGAGAACCACCAGTTGAAACAGTGCTTGCCAGTGTACTAGTACCGAATACGTAAGCAGCCTTATTGACCGGTCCACCCATATCAACAGCCATCATACCGCCGACCAAGAGACCAAGAAGGACAGCAGAACTTCCACTCAGACTAGCCAAGAAATCGTTAAGGGCTGTATTGATTGCTGACATTGGAATATTGACCGCCAACATCACAAATCCAGTCACAAGAACGCCCAGAAGAGGCAAGAGCAAGATTGAACGGATACCTTCAAGTGAGCGAGGCAGACCTGCAAGAAGTTTGCGAAGAACCAGGATAACACCACCAGCTAAGAATCCTCCTACCAAAGCACCAAGGAAACCAGATGATACACCAACTAATTCAAGAGTCTTCTGACCGCCTTCAGCATAGGCGACACCACCAAATGATGCACCGCTGCTCGCAATTGCACCAGCTACGAAACCAGAAACCAGACCAGGCTTTTCAGCGATTGAGTAAGCGATATAACCAGCTAATACCGGCAACATAAAACCAAAGGCCGCTGCACCAATTGCTTTAAACTGCGCTGCAATCTCATGATAACTTCCCAGATTAGAAAGCTGATCTTTTGGTACACCTAAGATCTGATCCAGCAAGAATGCAATGGCAATCATAATACCACCACCAATAACGAATGGCAACATTTGGGAAACACCACTCATCAAGTGCTTGTAGAAAGCGCCGCCCAGACTAAGTTTCTCATTGCTAGACTCGGCAGCACCACCGCCGTTAGCAGCCTTGTAAATCTCAGCATTTCCTGAAAGAGCCAGATTAATCAGTTCTTCCGTCTTACGAATACCGTCTGCAACTGGACGATTAATTAACGGCTTGCCATCAAAGCGGTTCATCTCTACTGCCTTATCTGCAGCAATGATAACAGCCTTGGCATTTTTGATATCTTCTGCTGTTAGCTTGTTTCCAACACCGCTGGCACCATTGGTTTCAACCTTGATGCCGACACCCATTTCAGCTGCAACCTTTTGTAAGGCCTCTTGAGCCATGTAGGTATGTGCAATTCCTGTCGTACAAGCTGTTACAGCCACTAAGAAGTCTCCCCCCTCATTGGAAGGTTCAACGACAGCAGGTTCTTCTGCTTTTTCCGAAGCATGGTCAAAGAGCTCAATCACCTGATCAGGCGAAGTCACTTGGCGCAATTTATCCGCAAAACCATCTTTCATCAGGTATTGGGACAATTCAGCCAAGGCAGCCAAGTGAGTATCGTTAGCACCTTCTGGAACTGCAATCATGAAGAAAAGATCAGTTGGTTGGCCATCCAAACTTTCATAATCTACGCCTTTATTTGACTTGGCAAAAAGGACAGTCGCTTCTTTCACTGCAGTATTTTTGCTGTGAGGCATAGCAATCCCGTCACCCAAGCCTGTAGAAGTCAAGGCTTCACGAGCCAAAATCCCTTCTTTGAAAGTCTCGAAGTCTGTTACATAGCCACGATCCACTAGGCTCTGAATCATTTCTTCGATAACAGCTTTTTTCTCTGTTGCCTGCAAGTCCAGCAACATCACGTCTTTTCTTAGTAAGTCTTGAATTTTCATATTTTTTCTACCTCTACTTTTTCATAGATTTCTTTTATGTACTCAGCTGTTGCCAAATCATCTGAAAAGGTGGTTGCCGTTCCGCAGGCCACTCCCCATTTGAAGGCTTGAATAACATCACCAGAGCGGACGAACTCTCCGGTAAATCCAGCCACCATAGAGTCGCCAGCACCAACAGAATTTTTCACGTTGCCCTTGATAGGTTTAGCGAAGTAGGCACCATCTCTAGTTACCAGCAAGGCACCATCGCCAGCCATGGAAATAATCACATGTTGGGCACCTTTGTCTAAGATTTGACGGGCATGACTCTCAATCTGATCCAAGCTTTCGAGCTTGACTCCGAAAATATCACCTAGCTCGTGATTGTTAGGTTTGACCAAGAGCGGCTCAAACTCTAAAGAATCCAGCAGCGTCTGACCTTCAAAGTCGCAGACGACTTGTGCTCCCGTCTTTCTAGTTAAGCCAATCAGCTCCTTGTAGACAACATTTCCTAGATTTTTAGGACTGCTGCCTGCGAAGACTACTGTATCTTCCGATGTCAGAGAAGAAAGATACTTCTCAAGTTCTTCTAGTTTCTGACTGGAAATTTCTGGACCAGGTCCGTTAATTTCTGTCTCAGCATCCGCTTTAATCTTGACATTGATACGAGTATCCTGCTCAACTTCTACAAAATGGCTGCAAGTTCCTTCTTCTTCAAGAGTATCTGTGATGAACTTGCCAGTAAAACCACCTATAAAGCCAGTCGCTGTATTCTCAATACCTAGACGTTTGAGAACTCGGCTAACATTGATTCCCTTCCCGCCAGCGAATTTGTCGTCACTGTCCATCCGATTGACGCTTCCTATAAGGACCTTGTCCAGACGGACAATATAGTCGATGGAAGGGTTTAGTGTGACAGTATAAATCATACTTCAATCACCTCCGTTTTTTCTTTCATCACTTGAATCACTTCTGATTCCGTTTGATTAGTAATAATGCTTGCTTTGGCAAGAGGAGCGACCTTTACAAAGGATGTCTGTCCTAGTTTAGAAAAATCAGCCAAGACATAAGTCTTCTTAGCGTTCTCCAAAATCGCTCTTTTAACAGCTCCTTCCTCCATATCTGGAGTGGTAAAGAAGCCATCATCAATGCCATTCATTCCAATAAAGGCCTTATCGAAATTCAACTGACCGATTTGATTTAGGGCAACACCGCCAATGCTAGCATCCGTTGAGCGTTTGACCTTTCCACCGATAATGACCGTCGGGATATTGCGCTCTACCAATTTGGTCGCATGGTGAATGGAGTTGGTGACAACTGTCACTCTAGGATCATGCAGCTCATTAACTAAAAGCTCATTGGTTGTCCCCGCATCAATAAAAATCACATCATGTTCTTGAATCAAGCTTGCTGCCATCTTGGCAATAGCTGTCTTTTCTTGAATGCTTTTGATAGATTTTTCCTGATTACTCTCCTCTTCCTGTAGAAAATGAAGGCTCTCGGCTCCACCATGAACTCGTCGCAGTTTATGCTCGCTCTCCAGTTCATCCAAATCTCTTCTGATAGTTGATTCTGAAGTGTTTAAAGCATGTACTAGATAGTCTAAAGAGACAAATTTTTCTCTTATGACTGTCTCTAGAATAACTTGCTTTCTTTCAGACTTCAGCATAAAGCACCTCCTTTGGAATCGTTTACGATTATTATTATACCTCTTTAATTTTCAATGTCAAGCATTTTCTTCCAAAAACTTTCAAATTCTATCTTTTTACCGAACAAAAAAAGAGCCGGACTATATCCAACCCTTTCATATCGTTGTATAGCTTCCAAATAAAAGGCAATTAGCTATTATTGATCAAGGATACAATATAGGCTGCCATAACAGGCAGAAAGGTTCCAAGAAAAGTAAACACAACCAAAACCCAGAACCAAACGGATCTGAATGCTTGTCGGTAGGTCCCTGGACGGGAACGATTGGCGTCAATGTAAGCCTTAAATTTCGGCCATTTCAAGATTAAGAGCAAAAGAAATACTGTGCTGCCAGCAATTAATAGGCCGTAAAAAAAGATGTTAACAATAGGCTCCGGAGCTTTTTTTGAAAGAAAAGCTATACCTTCTGCTATGACAAAGTTATTGAGAGCATGAAAAATGATAGACCAGATAATCGAATACTCAAAAGCGATATAGCCAAAACCTAAACCAATCAAACTAGCAAAATAAAACTGATAAAGATTTTCGTGAAAAAGGCCAAACAAAATCGCAGTCAAAAGAATGGCAAAAACCTTTCCATGCTTCTCTAACGCTCTCAATCCAGCACCTCTGAAAATAATTTCCTCCGTAACTGGAGCCATCAAGGATGAATAAATCAGCATGGTCAGTGTTTCAGAACCGCCGCCTCCTGATTCCATACTAGAAAGATCTAGATTGAAGAGTTGCATGATAGCCTGCATGAGCTGATTGACAACAGCTGTAAACATTTGGGCGAATAATAGGAAGCAAATCATGTAAAAGAAAACTTTAGGAGTCATCTTCCGCTCCTTGCGACGAAGGTCATATTTGAAGAGCTGCTTTCCTCGAGACACCGTGAAAGTAAGAACACCAAGACAGGAAGCTATAATATAGGCTCCACCGTCCTTTTCCATGAATTTGGTGACTATGTCTTGCGTTTTTTGAATATCCATACCTTGCCCTGGTAAGACGATAAAAAAAGCTGCTAACACGTAAAAGAAAACAGCAGCAACCATGACCCATAAATAAGTAAAGCAAGTCGCTGAAAATCGTCCTAGATCTTTTTTAGGATTTAAAGGTTCGGGTATATAATACATAAAATCTCCTATGTTAAGTTTGCTCTTTACTCTTTCTGCTCAAAAAATACAAGGTCAAAAAGATTCCCTCATAAAGCAAAGCAAAAAGAATAAAGGCGTGCATGAAAAATTCTTCTGGCAGAATCCAAATGACTGGATCCTTGGCTGGGTCAAACATCCAGGTATTGTCTCCTGCAAAGAGAACTTGATGAAAGAGTGTAAAAAAACTGTTAAAGCCAATCAGAACGGCTAGTCCAGCTAGAACAAGCGGCAATACACTGATCACCAGAAAAGCCCGTCTGTAGAGACCTAAAAATCCCTTTTTAACCACTTTTTTGATAAAGAAAATCAAAGCCGGCAGAGTAACTAGAAAAGTAGCTTGCGCCAAGTGAAAAAGATACTTGACCGCCTGAAAATGATGCAGCCCAGCTGCTGACGAACGAAAATCTGGCATCGCCAGTTTCTGACTAAAAGGATTGGTCAGGTAATTCATCAAAATATTAAAATTATACTGAATGGTCTCTGCTTTCAAATACACCTTATCCGGCAAGTTGAAATAAGAAATCTCCACCGGGTATAAAAGCCAAGCCAGATAAATGATCAGCAGAATAGCTACTGCCAGCAAGCACAAGACGCTTGCTGAAAATCTCAATTTATCACGCATCGAAGTCCCACTCCGCTAGACTGGACAAGACATGCGTCGGTTGGATAGGCAGATTAGGCACCTCTTCTGGCAGGGTAAAGCCTGTCGTAACCAAGAGCGTCGGAATGCCGTTATCGATTCCCGCTCGAATATCTGTCAGATAGTTATCACCCACCATGACCACTTCTTCACGCGCCAGTCCTAGATGCTCTATGGCTTTTTCCATTATGATGGCATTTGGCTTGCCGATAAAGGTGGGCTCAACCCGAGTGGCTGCTTCCAAGAGGGCGTTGATAGCACCCGCTCCCGGCTGCAGACCTCGTTCTGTCGGAATATTGAGATCAGGATTGGTCCCGATAAAGTGAGCACCTTTTTGAATGGCCAGAGTCGCTATTGTCAGCTTCTCATAGTCCACTTCCCAGTCCAGACCCACTACCACATAGTCAGGATTTTCTGTATCCTCTATATATCCAGCTTCTTCAATGGCATGTTTAAGTCCGACATCACCGATGACATAGACTTTCTTGCCCAGATTTTTCTCCTGCATATAGTCAATGGTAGCTAAAGTAGCTGTGTAAATAGTCTCAAGTGGCGTCTCAATATTGAAATTTTCAGCCAGCATGGTCTGCACTGCTTCTGGCGTGCGAGTAGTATTATTGGTCACGAAAAGATAGGGAATCTTGCGCTTCTGCAACTCATGCACAAAAGCTTCACCAGCCGGAATCCGACTCTTGCCCTTATAAATCGTCCCGTCTAAATCAATCAAATATCCTTTATAAGTCATTTCTACTCTTCCTCATTCTCATGTTTAAACTCTTGCCAGGTCACCAAAGCCTGGGCATTGACTTCGCCGTCACTGGAAATCTGGTGATTGCTCTGCAGACCTTCTAGGTCGTAGCTAGAAGCAATCATGCCGCCCGGTCGAACTTCCTTGACATACTTAAGATGGACTTTCTTGGGAATGTGCTGGGTGAGGAAATCTGCTCCCATAACCTCAAAAATCCAGTCCAGATACTTGCTATTATTGACATGGCCGTTCATATCCAAGTCGTAAAAGCGTACATGGTAGTCCTTGCTGACAGGATTTTCCAAGTCTGGATACTTAGGACCGCGCAGTAATTTCTTGGAAAAGTCAGACTGGTATGGCGCTACAATCTCTGGATCAACGGCACGAACCTTGCGGCTATCCCGGTCCATGAGAACAAAGGTCGCCATCATCTTGATAATGGCCTCACCCGCCTCATCAAAAATCGTGAAGCGACGGTAGCAAAAGAGCCGATTGTAGGTCAAAGCTTCTGTTTCAATGGTAATTTCCTCTGCAAATCGTGGCAGACGTGTCACATCAATATCATAGTCCGTGATAATCCAGACTAGATTATACTGCTCCAGCATATCCTTGTCACTGACGCCAAGCTCAATCGACTGCATCCCTGATACCTGCAAGGATAGCAGGATGACATCCGGCAATTTGATATGGCCATTCATATCTGCCATATCAAAAGGAATTTTCATTTTCATTTGATAAGTTAAGCCCATGATTTACTCCAATATAAATTTCTCAGCAACCGTATCGCCCAAAAAGAGGCCTTGCTTGGTCATGCGCACGATATCTCTGTCTGGCACTAGCAAGCCCTGCTCAGTCAGTTCAGCCACGGCAGCTCCGTACTGATCTTCAAAGGAAAGACCGAATTTTTCCTCAAAACGTTTTTTAGACACGCCTGATTTCTTGCGCAATCCTAGAAACATTTCTTCTTCCATCTTTTCTTTCAGCGTCAGCATTTCTTCCTGCACTCGGGCATTGCCCGCTTCCACCGCCTGCAGATAATGACGAATCGGTCCGTGGTTTTTATAGCGAACACCATCAACATAGCCAGACGCTCCCGCTCCAATACCATAATATTCCGCATTGTCCCAGTACATGAGATTGTGGCGGCTCTCAAAGCCTGGCTTGGAAAAGTTTGAAATCTCATAATGCTCGAAGCCGGCCTTTCCCAGCTCAGCTATAATGTAGTCAAACATCTCCGCTTCCAAATCTTCCTTGGGCAGAGGCAACTTCCCTCGCCGCATCCGATTCATGAAGACCGTATGATTCTCCAAAATCAAGCTGTACAAACTCATGTGGGGAATATCCAGGGCAATGGCCTTGGCCACATTGGTTTTCACATCTTCCATGGTCTGCTTGGGCAGGGCATAAATCAGGTCAATCGAGATGTTGTCAAAACCCGCTTTTTTGAGATTGGCAATATTCTCATAAATATCCTTTTCCAAGTGACTGCGGCCAATTTGCTTAAGCATGCGGTCATTGAAAGTCTGTACACCCAGCGAAACCCGATTGACAGGCGAGTCTTTGAGTACAGCAATCTTCTCCTGATCCAAATCCCCAGGATTGGCTTCAATAGTCAACTCTTCTAGATAAGATAAATCTAACTTGTCCGTCAGTTTTTCCAGCAAAAAGGCTAATTGAGGCGCAGATAGAGCCGTCGGAGTCCCTCCACCGATATAGAGGGTACGGAGCTTTTTGATATCGTACGAATGATACTCCTCAATCAAATGCTCCAGATAAGAATCTACCGGCTGGTTTTTTATAAAAACCTTGGAGAAATCGCAGTAATAACAAATCTGAGTACAAAAAGGAATGTGCACATAAGCAGAAGTCGGTTTGGTTTGCATAGTAAGATTATAACATAAATCACAAAGACAAGCGGGAGAAATGTTGAATTAATACGGTTAAAATCATAATCGCTAAATCCTCTATCTCCCTCTTTAAATACTTTCAATAAGGAAGTATTATTCAGTAATTTTCGATATGAGAAAATCAATCATCGCTTCTTCTTTGTTGAATTTTTCTTTTTGATACTTGATTAAGCCTACTTCTTTTAGATTTTCATTCAGATAATACAAATGAATATCTAAAAAACGCTGTAAGGCATAACGAAAACAAACAGTTTTATCGATTGGTCTGGAATAATATTTTAAAAAATGATCTAGCATTTCTTCATATTTTGACCTTTCAACTTTCTGCAGGATTCCCCAAAACAAGGTTCCAATATCCTCTTCTGGTAATGAATATCTGCAATCTCCAAAATCCAACATGGCTACTTCCTTTTCGCAAAGCAGCAAATTTTCATCATGTAAGTCGTTATGAATAAAAACATTCCCTTTCTCAGACTTCATTGACTTCAAAGTTTTTGTGTTCTCTTGAAATATTTTCCATAATGCCTGATAGCCTGGAATGATTCTTTCAAGTTTAGGATTGTAAGAAAAAGTTCTAAAATGTAAAGAAGAAATCAAGTCGTCATAAAAGGGGACTCTTTCAAATGTCGTTAAATATCTATGAGAAAAATCATGTATATTCGCTAATTTTCGAGCAAGTTCAGACAGATTAGAGGAAGAGAAAGTTATTCGGTCACCTCTTAAATAAGGGTATTTCAGAAAAAAGAGACTGCCATCCTTCACATCCAGCCGATGAATGAACTTCCCATCTGGAAAAGACAGATACCGAAGCAGATTTAAGTTGTTCTCGTATAAAGTATTGACAAAATACACTTCTCTTTCTAGATACGGAAAGGCTTGCGAAAAAATTGGCGAACTTTCGGCTAAATAAAGCACACGAACCACCAACTGGCCATCAATCAAATAATTTAGATTTTCACTACCTTTTGAGAGTTGAGAAATCTGACAATCATGACCGTACCATTTATGAAGATTATTCAAGATAAAATTTTCATCTGCAAATTGTTGAAAGAACATAATTCCCCCTCTGATTTGACTACCAACCTATACAAAATCTACCAGCTTAAAACTGGTAGATTTCTTTATTTCCCCAACTCCTGCGTCCTCTTGTAGGCAGCTTGAACGGCATCCATGACTGTTCCTCGAAAGGCATTTTCTTCCAGACTGGCCACCCCAGCAATGGTCGAACCAGCCGGACTGCAGACCTGGTCTTTGAGTTGAGCAGGATGTTGCCCACTGACCTGACTTAGCTTAGCAGCTCCTAAAAGTGTCTGATTGGCCAGCTGCAGGGATATATCGCGACTGAGTCCTGCTCGGACACCAGCGTCCGCTAAGGCCTCTATAAAGAGATAGACGAAAGCTGGTCCACAGCCAGCAAGAGCTGTCGCCGCATCCAGCTGCTTTTCCTCTAGTTTGACCAAAAGACCAGCCGAAGACAGAAGTTCCCGCAACAAATCTTCATCCGTTGGGTTTGCCTGCTGGGATAAGGCATAGGTAATAACGCCCTCACCTACGGCTACTGGAGTATTAGGCATCATCCGAATCCAACGATGGTGGCTAGATGTCAATTTTTCTAATAGCTCCAAGGTCAGACCAGCAGCCATTGAAACCAGCAAAAGAGACTCTCGTTTTTCTAGAACTTCCTGATATTCAGTCAGCAAGTCAGCAAATTGAGCTGGTTTGATTCCCAGAAAAATCACTTCTGCCTGAGCAAAAACTTCTTTATTACTGACCGGCTGCCCACCAAGTTCTTCAGCAATCTTTTCAGCCTTGTCACGACTGCGATTAGCCAGGAGTAATTTGCTTCTAAATCTTTCATCTTGGGCAACTAGACGAGCGAGACTGCCGCCCATATTTCCCAGACCGATAAATCCAATTTTCATCATTATTTCCTCACTTGACCAGTCCCTTGGATGACGTACTTATAGCTGGTCAGCTCTTTCAGCCCCATAGGACCTCTGGCATGCAGTTTTTGAGTAGAAATCCCCATTTCGCAGCCAAGGCCAAATTGACCGCCATCTGTAAAGCGGGTTGAAGCATTAACATAAACTGCTGCGCTATCCACCTGCTCTGTGAAGTAAGCTGCCGCTGCATCGTTCTCCGTCACAATGGCGTCCGAGTGATGAGTGCTGTGAGCTTCAATATGATCCACCGCTTCTTCCAGCGAGGAAACCAGCTTGACCGCTAAGATATAGTCCAAAAATTCGGTATCAAAATCTTCTGGTTTAGCTTGCGAGCCTGATATATACTGAGCTGCTTTCTCATCCAAACGTAGTTCAACAGGGTTGTCTTGCGCTTTCTCACGATCTGTCACCAAAATCTTTTGTAAACGTGGTAAAAATGCAGCTGCAATCTCTTCGTGAACCAGTAATACTTCCATGGCATTGCAGACAGAGGGGCGACTGGTCTTGGCATTCTCAATAATGGCCAAAGCCTTGTCTTGATTAGCATCCTTATCTACATAGACATGGACGATTCCAGTACCCGTCTCAATAACCGGCACAGTCGCATTCTCTACGACCGCCTGAATCAGTCCCGCGCCACCACGAGGAATTAGCAAATCCAGATATCCCTTGGCCTTCATCATAGCCTGGGCGGAAGCCCGACTGGTATCAGAAACCAACTGGATACAATCCGGCGAAATCTCCGTCTGAGCCAAGCCGTTTTTCAGAGCTGTGACAATAGCTAGCGCAGTCTGATAGGCATCCTTGCCACTTCTGAGAACGACTGCGCTGCCACTCTTTAGGGCCAGAGCCGCAGCGTCAGAGGTGACATTAGGCCGACTTTCGTAGATAATACCAATTACGCCCATAGCCACCCGCTGTTTACTGATGACAAGGCCGTTCTCAAGCTCGGCCCTTTCTAAGACTTGCCCTACAGGATCCTCTAAGTCAATCAGCTGACGAATACCCTCTGCCATGGCAGCAATTCGCTCCTCATCCAGATAGAGGCGATCCAGCATCACATCTGAAATCTTACCTTTAGCTGCGGTCATATCCAATTCATTGGCCGCTAAAATATCAGCACGAGAAAGCCAGAGCTGCTTTGCCATTTCTTCCAAAGCATGGTTTTTCTCAGCCGTTGTGGCCGTATTGATCGTCTTCTTGACTTTCTGAACCTTTTCAAAAATCGCTTGTGTTGAGGTCATCGCTTCTCCTTTCCTCGTCTTCTAAAATTCTGCAAATAAATCATTTAACTCCGGTGTCAGAGAAATCCAGTCATCTCGATGAATGACAATACCTTTAGGTTTATTAGACTTGAGCATATCTTTAAGAGCAGACTTACCAAAACGCACACGCCCTTTACCAAGAATAGCTCCGCTGCCTTCTTCATAAACGGTCACCGTATCCTGATAGGCAAAGTTCCCCGATACAGATACAAGACCGGATACCAACAAACTTTTTCCATTATTTCTGAGAGCGTCGGCTGCTCCTTGGTCTACATAGATTTCCCCTTGACTTTTAGCATAGAAAGCCAGCCATTGCTTCTGCGTTTTTAGACCTTTTTCTTGGGCCAAAAAGAGACTGCCATCCTTGCTTTCCTCCGCAGCTTCCAGCAGAGCATCCGTCTTGAGTGAGGAGCAGATATAGACCGGAACACCAGACATGGTCGCAAGCGTTGCAGCTTTGATCTTTGTCAGCATGCCGCCAGTTCCGTTGCTCGTTCCTGCACCGCCTGCCATATCAATCAACTCAGAAGAAATCTTCTCAATCTTTTCAAGACGCTGGGCATCTGGATTGGTAGAGGGATTAGCTGTGTACAGTCCGTCTACATCTGTCAGAAGCACCAAGAGGTCCGCCTGAACCATGGCTGCTACTTGAGCACTCAGTGTATCATTATCCCCGACCTTGAGCTCCTCAATGGCCACCGAGTCATTTTCATTGATGATAGGAATAGCGCCGCGATTCAACAAGACAGATATGGCCTGATGGGCATTCTTGTACCGACGCTTATCTGCAAAATCATCCTGGGTCAAAAGAATCTGAGCAGAAATGATTTGCTTCAAAAGAAGATTGGTTGTATATTCCTCCAAAAGCAAACCCTGTCCAACAGCAGCTGATGCCTGTTTATCCGCCACCTTGGTTGGACGCTTTTTAAAGCCCAGAGAAGAAAAACCTGCGGCAATAGCTCCTGATGAGACCAAGATTAACTCATGTCCCGCCTCATGCAAGAGAGCCAACTGCCGAGTAATTTCCTTTACCTTGGCGCGTGACAGACTGCCATCTGCGTTGGTTAATGACGAAGTCCCCACCTTAAATACGATTCGCTTTGCTTTCATTTCCTTTTCCTTCACTGCTAGATTGTCTTATTATACCACGATTTACAGAAAAATCATAACCACCCGTCTAACGGGTGGTTTGTCCCCGGGCTATAAGCCCACATCACCAGCCAGCGCCTAAAGACGCTGGCTTTCACTTTGTTCAAGCCTCATTGCTCTTGACTCGTCACAATCCTCTCAAAGAGGTGTTTGCATTACTTACCACTATCCCTAAAGGGATCCTCATATTCTTTTACACTCAATTTATCCAACGCTATATCATGCTTTTCCTGCTCTTGGATATATTTCTTAATGGTGGCTTCATTAAGGCCTACTGTACTCACGTAATAACCTTCCGACCAAAAATGTCGGTTCCCAAACTGTTTCGGTATTGATTATAGATAACTTTTCGTCCATACTTAGGTGTAAACACAATGTGATATTTACACATCCACTTTGTGTGTGATAAACTATGTGCCTTTTGCGCCATATTTTTCTCCTTTCGCTTCACAATTAGCTTGAACACCTTTATTGTATCGCGTTGGGAGTTTTTTGGTATAACCTTCGATGCGCACCCGCATAGCGGGTGGTTTATTTGTCTCGCACCTAGCGGAGCGAGACAGACTGAAAGTCAATAATAAAAACGACCGCGATTGAAGCGGTCAGAGGAAAATTTGTATTTTAATAATGAATGAACCTGACTATTCTTGTCGCAGCTTTTCCAAAGTTTCTTGGAAAATAGCTGGCACTTCAGCTGTAAATTCCAGCACTTCACCAGTTCGAGGATGGGTAAAGCCCAAAGTTCGCGCGTGCAGAAATTGGCCATGTCCTTTTAAGGTCTTACGCGGTCCATAGACCTCATCACCAGCTACAGGATGTCCGATGTAGGCCATATGAACTCGGATCTGATGAGTCCGTCCCGTTTCCAGTTGAAGCTCAACCAGAGTATAGTCACCAAAGCGCTCCAAGACTTGAAAACGTGTCAGAGCAGGTTTGCCTTTGGCCGTTACCGCCTGCTTCTTGCGATCTTTTTCACTACGGCCAATCGGTGCTTCAATCACTCCACGGTCATTAGGCAGATTTCCATGAACAATAGCCCAATACTTGCGTAGGGATTTCTTATCCTTGAGCTCATCAGCCAGAGCCACATGGGCTTGGTCATTTTTGGCAATCATGAGAAGCCCTGAAGTGTCCTTATCAATCCGATGGACAATCCCCGGCCGGAGAACTCCATTGATGCCAGACAGGTCTTTGATGTGGTACATAAGGGCATTGACCAGTGTACCACTGGTATGGCCTGCAGAAGGATGGACGACCATTCCCTGAGGTTTATTGACGACTGCTACGTCCTCATCTTGATAGACGATTTCTAGCGGAATATCCTCTGCCGCATATTCGACGACTTCTGGTTCAGGCAGATCATAGGAAATAACATCGCCTTCTTTGACAGCGTATTTGGCTTTTTTGGCTTGTCCGTTGACCAAAATCTGGCCGTCCTTAATCTGCTCATGAGCCAAGCTCCTTGACAGGTCTGTCAGCTCAGCAACCGCCTTGTCCAATCGCTGACCAGCTACCGAAGCCTCAATTCTTACTTCCATCTTTTTCTTCCTTCAAAATCATCAGTAGTAAAATAGCTACACCAAAGGTCAGATACATATCCGCCACATTGAAAATAGCAAAATTGATAAAATCTAACTGAAACATGTCCACGACAAAACCTTGGCGAATCCGGTCAATGAAGTTCCCCAAACCACCAGCAATCACCAAGGTCAGCCCAGCCAACATCCACTTTGAGGCATGGAGATGCTTGATGAGGTAGTAAACAGCTCCGCCAATGACCAAAAATGTCACCAAAGTAAAGAGCCATTGCTGGTTTTCCAGCATGGAGAAGGCTGCGCCGGTATTCTGAAGATAGGTCAGACTCACCAGATGCGGAATGAAACTCTTGACCTGCCCCAGCTTAAAACCGCCGACAATATATAACTTGACCAGTTGGTCCACAGCAATAAGAACCAAGACTGCAAAAGGAATAATAATTTTTCTTTTCATACTTTATTTTTTCTGCGCAAAATACTCTTTCATAACTGATACGAAGTCTTCTCCGACCTGAGTCAACTCCACATCTTCACGCTTGACATAGACCATGTGGTTGTCCAAGTTGTCACGAAGCTTGATGACAGTAATACCATTTACACTATTGCTGTCCAAAAAGCCAGATCCAGTTGCATAAGCATCGGTTCGCTCCAAAATCCCATTCAAAGTCGCACGGTCTGTCACATTAAACATCTGGGAGCTGGCACTGGTATCAACAAAGTTCTCTGAATAATAGAGATACTCGTCCTTTTCCTGGGTGAAGCGAACAGTCGGCAAAGCCGCCAAATCTTCCATGACTAGCTCATTTTTTTGAGTCAGAGGATGATCTTCCCGCAGGTAAATGTGAGTCTGAAAAGGAATTAGCTCCACTACTTCCAAGCCTAGCTTTTCCACCCGCTGCATAATGCCTTTGGTATTCTGATTATTGAGGTAGATAATGCCAATTTCACTGTGGCCTTGCGCGACTTCGTCTAGGATCTGCACAGTTGTTGACTCAAAAATTCGGAAGTTCTTATACTCAGGATAGGTCTGAGAAAATTGTGTAATCAAAGGCGGTAGAAAGTCATAGTGCTGACTGGCAATTGAGAACTCATCCCGCTCCTCCTCAGGATTGGCATATTGATTTTGAAAAACATCAAAACCCTTGACCAAGTCTTGAGCTTTTTCATAAAATTCCATTCCTCGGCGAGTCAGAAAAGTACCACTGCTGGTCCGACGAAAAATCTTGAAACCTAGCTCTTTTTCCAGATCACGGACAGATATAGACAGACTAGGCTGGCTGACATACATTTTTTCCGCTGCTTCTCGAAAGGTCCCACTATTAGCAATGGCGACCACATAACGCAATTGTTGAATATTCATAACATTTTCCTTCTTTACATATCGTCTCATTATACCATAAACCAAGGCAGAACAAAAGAAACCAGCTGTAAGAAGCCAGTCTCTCCTTTTAAGTTAATGAGTATTCTGAGAAAAATTTGCTATTTTTCTTTTAGATAAACAACCTCTGTCATCTCTTTGAAGCCTAGCTTTTTATAGAGTTTCAAAGCTCGGGCATTCTGCTTTTCTACGACAATCTGAAACTCCTGTCCATTGAGCTTATTCAAATCCTGCATACTTGCAAGCAAGAGATAGCTTCCTAGCCCCTGCCCTTGAAAATCTTGATCAACCGCTAATCCAAAGAAATAATTGGTTCCAAAATCCGTATCAACTGATATAGAAGCTACAACTCTACCATCTTTCTTCAAGATATAGAGCAAGCTGGATGCGCTGCTGACGGCTTCTCTGGCATATTTCAAGGAAACATCAAGCGGTGTCTCAAAGACTTGGGACTGAAAAGCAGCAATTTCCTCTGCCAAGTCCAAACTTCCTTGCAAGACTTCTATCCCTTCTCTCTTTTCCAGAGGAAAAGTTTGAGCAGACTGTGCCAGCCAGATTTCTGATTCATCCTCTTGGTAATCAAATCTCCGAACAAAATCAGGATGATTATTCAAAAAGGCCTGCTCTGCTACATACTCAATCTCGGTCAAATCATACTTATCAGCTACTTTGGAAAAAGCAGCCAGAAGCTGACAAGCCACACCTTGACGCCGATACGATGGCAGAACATAGAGAGACACCTCAGCTTGGTCAGGTTCATCCGCGTAGACTGATAAAAAGCCGATGGTTCGGCCATCCATCTCAGCCAAGAAGAAGGCTGGCATTTCAGGATCTGCATTATAATTATTATCCAGATAGGGCAGTCGATAGCCTCCGTCTGCCTTATTACACTCTTGAACTAATTCAAACAATACCTGCTTTTCTTTCTCAGGCAATGCACTATAAATACTTACTTTCATCACTTTCACTTCCTTCCAGTATTTCTTTCTATTTTACTACAAAAACCTTAGTCAAGCCATTCAAAAAGGGACTGGAAAAATCCAGCCCCAATGTCGCTAAGTTAATCATTTTTTATTTTTCAACGTGGTCAGCAAGTTCTTCCTGGGCTTTTTTATTTGCCGCAGTAGCTTCTTCTTTCCATTTTTTCTTAGCCGCTTCGTATTCTTTGGTCGTTACAACATCCTTCTGAAGCTGAGTCAGCTTGAAGTTGTAGCCTGAACCTTTGACACCAACTGGTGAGTAGGCTTTTGTAAATGGCACTGATTTAGTAACAGACGGTGTTGCTCCTTGTGAAACAGTCGGAATAATCAAGCCGCTATCTAGCAACCAAGCTTCCGCTTCTGCATACTTTTCGTAACGCAACTGCACATCGTTGGTTTCAGCATTAGCTTCTTCCAGCATCTTGGTATAAGTATCCAAGCCTAGCTCTTTAATCTTATCATTGTCTTGACCTGGTTCAAATCCAAAGTTTTGCAAGCTTCCGCCATTCTTGATATTGAGAGTATCAAGGTAGGTAGATGGGTCTTGATAGTCACCAGTCCAGCCACCAGTAGACATATCATAGTCTTTCTGAGCAGCAGAGTTAGCAAAATAAGTGATATTATTAAGATCGTCTGTGCTCATCTTTTGCAGGTCAATGACGACATTTTCCGCTCCAAGAGCTGATTCGATAGACTGTTTGGTTGAGCTAGCCCATTGAACGCCAATCGTGCTAGACTGATCAACTGGCATATCTAAGTGAATTGGGAATTCAACTCCCTTAGCCTGCAAGGCTTGCTTCGCTTCTGCAAATTTCGCCTTAGCCTTTTCAGGATTGTAGTAAGGATCTTGAGCGTCAGAGAGGTCAATTCCTTGCCATTGGTTGCCATAGTTGACTAATTTTTCTCCAACAACAGTTCCAAAATCCTTGTCGCCAATTTGGACAAAGCTAGGTGGTACCAATGTATTTCTCAAGACCTTAGTCGCTCCGTCTTCACCATTTCCTTGCGCACCATAAGATGTACGGTCAAAGGCAAAATTGATAGCCTGACGGAAGTCCTTGTTCATGATTGCTTCGTTAGTAGCAGATTTTTGAGCATCTGTTGTTTTAGAAGTATGATTGTAAGACTGACGGTTGTAGTTGAAATTATAGTAATAAGAAGTAGAATCCTGCGGGCTATATACAATATTGTCCGCATATTTCTTCTTGACTGAAGCAAAGCCTGAGCTATTCGGATAGAGACGAGCTGTGCTGTAAACGCCATCGCTGAAGTTACGAATCAGCGCTTCCTGATCATTTCCATCATAGTAGGTCAGTTTGATGCTATCCAGAGTGACATTGTCTTTGTCGTAGTAGTTTTGGTTCTTGACAAATTCCATCACAGACTTGGAAGTCAGAGACTTGAGCAAGTAAGGACCATTATAGAGGATGCTAGATGGCTTGACAGAGCCAAAATTGCTTCCTTCTGCTTTCAGAAACTCTTCATTGACTGGGAAGAGAATTGTGCTGGTTGTTTTAGAGTTCCAGTAAGGCTCAGGGCGGGTCAGAGTATATTGCAATGTATGGTCGTCAATAGCCTTGACACCAACATTGTCAAAATTCTTATCTTCACCCTTGATATAAGCATCCAGGCCCTTCACAGAGTCCTGAACGAGATAAATAGCTTCAGAATTTTCATCTGCTGCATACTTCAAGCCAGTCACAAAGTCCTGAGCTTTTACTTCTGCATATTCTTCACCATCGGATGTGTACCATTTAGCATCATCACGCAGCTTATAAGTATAGGTCAGACCGTCCTTAGAAACTGTCCATGACTTCGCGATAGAGGGAACCAGATTCCCGTACTTGTCATTTTCAAAAAGTCCATCAACCAGGTTGGAAATGACATCACCTGTCGTTGCACGGTTTGTAGCAAGATAGTTCAAGCTGTCAGGGTCTGAACTATAAACGTAAGTATAATTATTTGTGCTAGATGAAGACTGGCTACAAGCCGTTAGCAATAGCCCGGCACTCAGTGCGACTCCAGTCGCAATCAACCACTTTGATGCTTTCATGGATAGAACCTCCTTTGATGTTACATTTTATAACATGAACTATTATACCAAAAAGCGTATAAAAAGTAAATAGTAAACCGATGACAGATGAGTAAAATATTCAAGCCCGTGTGTTTTTAGGAAATACACAAAGCTTTCTGTTACCGCATTCCTGCAAATTTCCAAGCAAAAAAAGAAGAATCCGCTTTTACCGCAAACTTGCTTTGGATTCTTCCTTTTTGTTATTTTATCAAGAATAAGTAAAACTGTGAGCTCTTCAACACTGCTCGCTCGTTCTTTTATTGCTTATAGTCAGCGAGAGGACAAGTCATACAGATAGACAGCCCCAAACAAGAACAAGGCACCCAGCAAGACTAAGAACAAACTGCTGCTGTCTCCTGTTTTTGGAAGCTGATTAAACTGTGCAGCCTGCTGACTTAGCTGCCGACGAGAACTTACAGGTTCAACAGAACGCAAACTCAACTGAGAAGGAGTTTGTTGGTCTGGAATCGTGTTCTGCCCAGCTGCAGCAATCTGAACAAGCTCCTTGTAATAACCTTCTCCCATGCTGAATTCTCTGTCTTGACTGTCAATCAAGGTCAAGGAAAGCACTGGACTGAACTGACCCTCTCCTAATCCTTTCAAGCTGATCTCAACTGGATTGGTATCATTGGCTTTTTTAGAAATCAAAACAGTGTCACCAGAGATGGTATAGCCTGAACTTGGCAGAATGCTGAAGTGCTGAGTATCCATCTTAAGGGCAAGACGGTAGTCATTTTTTTCTAAACCGTTTAGTCCACCTAGGGTAACGGTAGCCGTAAAAGGCTGATCTAGCTGAGCAGATGCAGGGATATTCACCTTTATATCCTTAACTGGATCGGTATAAAAGAGACCATGCCCTATAGGATAGGCCACCTCTGTCTCTGACATGATACCGTCCTTGATGAGCGGCACATTTACCGGTAACTTCCCAACATGATTTTGACCATTGAAAATGACTTCCACACCAGCTGGGATATTAGGGCCGAAGGCATTGTCAGGCTTCAGAGACTCAGTCGGATCCATGCCCTTGTTTCCATAAACTGCTACAATAGCCTTGGCATTAGGGTAATTCGCTACATCATAAGGTTTAGAAATGCTCATTATAGCTGCTTGTTTTCCAGTTGCATTTGCATAGTCCACGACTTCTGTCGGAACTCTTGTCAGCCAAAAATCGCTGGCTAGTTGAGATTGACGTCCAATTTCAGAAATCAAGACTAGGTGAGTTGCTTGGTCAATCTTCCCTTTCAAATCTTCTAACTTGGTTGTTTTGTTGTAGTTTAGCGCTTCGTATGTGACACCTGCTGGAATCACTCCGTCCGCTATCAGACGCTTGACACCCAGCTCTAGTCCAGGCACTTCATCGTCATAAGCCGCTAGCATCAAAATTCTGTCGCCAGATTTGACCTTAAAGGGCAGAACAGTATCATCGTTTTTAACTACGGTCACTGCACTAGCAGCGATTTTTCGTTCAGTATCTCTGTTAAACTCTGAGCCAACAGTTGCTTCAGCCTTAGCTTGGGTACGTTCAGATGGGTCAAAGTCTAAAATACCTCTTTTTTCTTTTAGATTCAAGATGCGAGTCACTGACTCATCCAATCTGCTGACTGGAATATCGCCTCTCCGAACTGCCTGTTCAATATCGTTGATAATCTTATCGATTTTAGCTAAATCACTCTTGCTACGTAAGACGGTTGGCATCAGCACCACATCTACACCTGATTTGATAGCCATGATAGCCGCTTCAGATTCTCCGAAGTTTTTGGCAATTGCATCCATGCCCATAGCATCAGATACTACTACACCCTTGTAGCCAAATTTCTTGCGAACAATGCCAGTAATAATGTCATCAGACAAGGTGGCAGGGATATAGATGGTTTCCCCAGTTTGCTTAGATATAACCGTGTCTTTTTCAATCTGAGGATATTGGATATGGGCAGTCATCAGCATATCAGCGTTTTTGTCAATGGCAGCCTTGAAAGGAAGCAACTCCAGCGCTTCTAGCTCCGCATAGGACTTATCTACCAGAGGCAGACCAGTGTGAGAATCTACCGCCGTATCACCATGCCCAGGGAAATGCTTAGCCGCTACTGCGACATTATATTTCTGAATCCCCTCCATCATAGCCGTTCCCAAACGGGCAACCACCTTAGGGTCAGAAGAGAAGGAACGCAAACCAATAACGGGATTCTGCGGATTGTTATTTGTATCAAAAACAGGAGCAAAGTTTACATTCAAACCTAGAGCCGATAGCTCTCGTCCGATGATTTGACCTGCTTGATTGGCTAATTCTGGATCACGCGTCGCACCAACTGCCATGTTGCCAGGAAGAGCAGTCCCGCTGCCCAAACGATAGACGATACCACCTTCTTGGTCAATCGCGAGCAAAAGCGGCAACTTGCCATTATTAGCTTGGTTACTGATAGCTGCTTGCTGCAGAGCCTGCGTCAAGGCTAAGGTTTGAGCAGTTCCTTTCACATTCTCAGCAAAAAGAATAACTCCGCCAAAGTCGTATTTATCAACCGCTTCTGCAACCTCTTTATTCAGCTCCGTCATATCAGACTGAGAGGCCTGGCCCTCTTGCTGCCATTTTCTGAAATCTGGCATCAGCATCTGGGTAATCTTCTGACGAAGCGTCATATCCGCCACAAGCTGCTGGACTCTCTTAGAAGCCAGCGGCGCATCAGTCTCAGCCTGACCTTGATCTTGATTGGCAGTAGAGGAAACTTCTGCAGACTGGGCGGTCGTTGGTTTGGCAGAATCTTCTACTAAATTACCAGTATTGGCTTCTTGGGTTGAAGCAGCCGTTTCAGTACCTGCAACTGCCGAAGTATCAGAGACCGTCAGAGCTTTTGCAGCAATCTGACTATCCTGACTTGGTGTGCCCCTAGCCCCTACACCACTATCAGAAGAGTCCGTTACAACTGCTGCACTTGCTTGTTCAGACTGGTTAGCAGATTCTGGCGGCTGATTAACCGAATCTGCTTTTATGGCTCCCAATGGCCAAAAAACTAGTAATGATAAGGCAAGCGCCAATAGCAATTTATACCTTTTCATCATAGGCATTCTCCTTTCATCCCTATAATAATAGCATAAAAAACGATGTTTGTAAACGTTTACATATTATCTAATGATTGTTTGTTTTTATCACCAATTAGTAATATAATCTCTATAAAAATGAAATAATATTACAATATTATAGAAATGTTACAGAGGTATAATTTTATAGAAATAACATAACCTAACTGTTAAAAATGAGATTCTTTAATCTTATAGTAACAGTTGCATAGAAAGGATTTGCTATGAGACAAGAAAAGAACACCAAAGCAATGTTCAACCGCCGCTATTGGCTGGGCCTCTCTCTCGCTTCTGCTGCGACTTTAGCCGCTGCTTTGATTTCCACTGGAACAGTTCGAGCGGAGAACAAGTCAATCCCTGACTGGGTTTCTAGACGTGAAGTTGGTATTTACGATCCTAGTGTACCAGATATTGAGGACGACCCTACTATCTTTGATGATCCAGGACCTATCAAGGTTCCGGAAGCTCCTAAGCGTGACCTTCCTAGCTCTATTGATGAAGAAACTGGTGAAAGGATTAGAAATAGAATCGTTCTTTACAAGGGTAAATACTATGCACTTGATCCTAATAGATCTATATACGAAGTTCGGGATGATCCAGGAGAACAAATTCCGACGAATCTAAAAAACTCTTTCTATACTAGCCCAACAGGTAAGGTCTATTATTTTGACGAAAAAGGACGAAGGGTCATCAATCTTTACAGTGTTGACGGCAAGCAATACTTCTTTGATTCTTACGGAGAAATGGTTAAAAACAGATTTGTTAGTTACTCTGAATACACTTATTACTTTGGAGAAGATGGAACACCTTATAAAAACGGACTTTATAAGATCGGCAAGTACTATTATTACTTTGGTGAGTATGGCAATCTTTATAGGGAAAGCATTGTCAACTACAACGGAAAGACCTATTATGCAAATTGGTATGGCGTTGTTAATATAAAAGATGAAGAAGTTACACCATAACGAAAAATACCAGAAATGAGGACGTATGTCTTCGTTTCTGGTATTTATTTTATTCAAAATCACTCAAATAGAAAATTCATTTTTTATAAGCAGATGGTTATTGTTCTTTTGATTTTCTTACACTAATACCTAGTCCCAATCCAGCCAGAAGCAAACCAAGCCCCACAACACTATAGACTGCCTTTTCGCTACTTCCTGTTTTAGGAAGAGACTGTTCTGATTTAGCCAAAAGTGTTGGTGCCTGAACATGGTAGACGGTAGATGTAGGCATTGTAGTACGACGCTCAAGATAGAATTGATAACTATCTTTTATGATCTTATAGTAACGAGCTTCATTAACACTTTCAACAATCCATGAAGTGGTTCCCTTTGTCAGAGCATCAGCCAAGTTATTTTCGATATCAAGCACTCTGCCTTCTGTTGCAAAATTTTTGTAAATTCCCTCAATCGCTTTTACCGTCGCTACAGTTCTTTCTATACCAGCAGCTTTTAGAGCCGCAAGTGTATCAGCAACTGTTGGAATTGAAGGATCTTCTTTCATTTCAGCATCTGTCAATAAAACGACGAATTTCTTATTTTTAGATGACTTAGACCAATCATAGGTCGAAATAATCTGGTTCAGGGCAGGAGTTGGTGTTTCCGGAGTATCTCCTCCACTCGCTATACGAATCGCAGCCAATGCCTTTTCGAGCTCAGCCGGATCAGTTGTAAAATAAGATGAACCAAACCATGTTAGAACCGTATCTTCATCTTTGCTGCCAGAATTACGGCCGTAGACTTCATCGCTAAATGTTGCCAGACCAAAACGTGCTGTAATACCCTCTTTAGTAATATTTCGTACAAATTCATTAATATTTGCACGAACAATATCAATTGTGCTGCCCATGGATCCTGAACGGTCGACAACAAAGACAATATCAGCTGAACCTGCTTTTGTCACAGTTGGTGGCGTTGAGGTGTAGGTGATGGTTGTAGTCTTATCTACTCGCTCATACTGCGTATAGGGATTCCCATTTTCATCTGTGCCAGATAAAGTATTTTCAGTACGTCTAGTTATTGGCTCTGGCGCCTTATCAACCTTTGCCGGAGCCACTTCTGTCTTTGTAACATCAACGGTTGCCGTTTCTACACGGACTGTTTGATTGCCTTCTTGACTTTCTTTGACATCAACAGGCGATACATTTTTTGAGACATCGATCAAATCTCCTGGTTTCGCTGCAGATTCTTCAACAACAGGTTTTGTCGTATCAGCAGCAATTTCAGCACCAGCAGCTTCAATCGGAGAGCTTACTGCTTCAGTTTTTGCTATACTGCTTGAAGGTGGTGTGCCAACCTGGTCTGAAAAAACATGCGAAGCTTGTGAAAAGGCAAATAGAAGAGTTGCTGATGCTAATCCAACTTTCAATTTGTACAATGAAAAGCCTGGAAGTTTAAATGATTCTTTTTCCATAATTTCTCCTTATCTTTTTAGATTTAGAAACATGATTGCATCTATTTTATATAGAATAACATAAAAAAATAGGAACTGCAAGCGATTTCAGATATTTATTAGTCTAAAAATTAAAATTTTAGAATATTATCAGAGTTTGTATGCTAAAATTGATGAGCATCATCATGAATTATTAAACAAATGCTTTATCGTGCCGTCTCTAATAAGAAATCCCCATGCTCGGATATTGAGCATGGGGATTTCTTATTAATTATTTAGCGATTGGGTAAACAGAAACTTGTTTCTTATCGCGTCCTTTGCGTTCAAAGCGTACTACGCCTTCAACCTTTGCAAACAAAGTATCGTCTCCACCGCGTCCAACGTTGACACCTGCATGAATGTGAGTGCCGCGTTGACGGTAAAGAATAGAACCACCAGTTACGGTTTGACCGTCAGCTGCTTTAGCTCCCAGACGTTTCGCTTGTGAATCACGTCCGTTAGATGTGGAACCTCCACCTTTTTTGTGGGCGAATAGTTGCAAGTTAGCAAGATTCATTTTTAACATAATGTTTTTCCTCCGTGTTAGTTTTCTGTGATAACTCTGGTTTGGACGAACTCAGATGAGTCCTCCGATAAGTTTGCCATTCCTAGGAAAAATGATTCAAAGAAAAGCTGAGTCATTTCTCTTTGGTGTGATGGTATATCCTGAGGAATTTCAACCTTCAGATAACCACCTTCTATTTCGTTTAATTCTAAGTTTGGTTCGTAGCCTGCGAATTTCTCAACTGAATTGACAAAATTAATGGCGAGCGTCGAAACGGACGCACATACGACATCAAAGCCGTATTCACCACTCGCGGCGTGACCTGTGATTTCTGCACACCTCAGTTCGCCATCTTCGGCTCTTTCAAAGACTGCTTGTATCATTTAATCTCCTTAAAATTAAGCGTTGATAGCGTTGATGACAACTTTTGTATATGGTTGACGATGACCTTGTTTACGATGGCTGCCTTTTTTAGGTTTGTACTTGTAAGTAACAACCTTCTTTTGCTTGCCTTGTTTTTCAACAGTTCCGACAACAGAAGCTCCAGCAACAAGCGGAGTTCCGACAACAGTGTTTTCACCACCAACAAGAACAACTTCGTCAAAAGTAACGTCTTGACCAGCTTCAGCGTTCAACTTTTCAACGTAGATTGCTTGACCAACTTCAACTTTAACTTGTTTTCCGCCAGTTTTAATGATTGCGTATGTGCTCATTATGCACCTCCTATGATTTTTTGGGGTTTCCCCGAATTTTGTGAAGACTCGCCTAGCATCGTGGGACGAACCGCTTCTATCTCACTGAGTGAGCAACGATGATCGTGCGGTTGCACAGGAATGTGCATAGTCAACTCTATAAGTATAGCACTTCTGCAGCTCTTTAGCAAGCTTTTTCATCACATGAAAACGGATTTTTATGGATTATCTTTAGATTTTATCTGCTGATGCACAAAGACTACTTCACACTTGCTATTTACAACAGCCCCTCAATCAGCTCGTCAACTTCATCAGTCTCTGCTTGTGGTGTAATTTCTGTAATCATGATGCCTGCAACGGCACGCTCTACCAAGCCTTCAACATCTAGGTAAGTTTCGTACTTCTCAGCATTCTTGATTTTCGGATTAGTTTTAGGTCGGTCTGGAGCAAAAATGGTACAGCAGTCTTCAAATGGTTGGATAGAGATTTGGAAAGTATCGATTTTTTCAGCAATGTCAATGATTTCCAGCTTGTCCATGGTCACGACAGGACGGATAACCGGTGTATTGGTTACAGCGTTGATAGCCTGCATACTCTCAATCGTTTGACTTGCCACCTGACCAAGACTTTCTCCGTTGATAATGACTTGAGCGCTCCGCTCCTCCCGAATCCGGTCTGTAATACGCATCATAAAGCGACGAGTCAGTGTCATGAGGTAGGCTTCTGGAGCCTTGGCCTTGATTTCCTCTTGAATCTCTGTAAAAGGCACTTCGATAAACTGGATGTTGCCGCCAAACTTGGTCAGTTTCCGTGTCAAATCCTGAGCTTTTTTCAAAGCACCTGGACTGGTGTAAGGCGGACTGGCAAAGTGAACCGCCTCAATATCCACACCGCGCTTAAGAGCCAGATAGCCCGCCACCGGTGAGTCAATCCCACCAGAAAGCATGAGCATACCTTTTCCTGAAGTGCCAACCGGCAGTCCTCCAGCACCACGAATCGTTTCATACGAGATATAGGCCGCTTCTTCACGAATTTCGACCCGCAGCTCAATATCTGGTGCTTTCATCTTGACCTGAACATTGGGAATAGCCTCAAAAACAGCATCACCAAGCGTCTGGTTAAGCTCGCGGCTATCCAATTCAAAGCTGTGGTCACTGCGCTTGCTGGAAATCTTAAAGGTCATGCCCTCTTGATAGACTTGCTTCATGATGGTTTGGACAGCTTCGATTAGGGCTGGTACAGATTTTTCGATTTTATAAGATGGCGAGAAATTCTGAATCCCGAAGATCTGCTTGAGTGACTCAGCGACTGGCTGATAGTCTGTACCGTGCAGATAAACATGGGTCCGGTCACGGTCAGCCTTGACATGGACCTGCGGATAGACTGACAAGACAGCCTGGATATTGCGTTTAAGTTTGTTGATAAAGCGCATGCGGTTCTTCCCTTTGGTTGAGAGCTCGCCGTAGCGCACCATAATTTCTGAATATTGCATTGTTTACCTTACTTTTCTGGTTTTTTCGTAAATAATTTTAAAAGTCGTCAAAAACTGCTCCATCTGGCTCATATCGTTGTCAAGATCCAAACCGATACGGACAGCAGTTTGAGCGAGAGACTTTTCGATACCCATAGCGATTAGGGTTCCTGCTGGCTTTCCAACCTTAGAAGAGCAAGCGCTGGTCGTCGAGATATAAATCTCGTAGTCTTCAAATGCATGAACGACGACTTCACCCCGCACTCCCTTGATACCAAAGGTTAGTATATGGGGTGCAAAATCCTCTATATCTGAGAAAATCATCACATCTGGATACTTCTGCAGCTCTTCAAAGAGAATTTGCTTCATCTGAGCCGTCCGCTGGGCAAATGCTTCTTGCTTTTCCATGGACAAACGTAGAGCCTTGGCTGTCGCTGCAATGCCAGCTAAATTTTCCGTTGTTGAGCGCTTGTCCGACTCCTGTCCTCCACCAGTCAAAAGCGGACTGATTTTCTTGCCAGACTTGATATAGACAAAGCCTACACCCCGCAGACCGTGAAATTTATGACTGGAAAATATCGCAAAATCCACGCGATCCGTCAGATAAGCAGCTGTTGGAATCTTCGTAACAGCCTGTACAGCGTCCACATGAAAGGAAATAGTCGGCTTGTCTGCTAGCAGTTCGGATATTTTCTGAATGGGCTGAATACTGCCGATTTCATTATTGACAGCCATGATGGAGATCAGAGTGGTGTCTGGTCGAATCAGCTCTGCTAGCTTATCTACATCAACAAAACCTGCCTTATCAACTGGGGCAAAATCCACTTCAAACCCTTGACTCTGCAGCCAGAGAGCTGATTCTTTAACCGCTGGATGCTCAATGTTGGATACGATGATGTGTTTGCCAAAAGGAACTTTTTCAAAAGCAACTCCCTTAAGTACCCAGTTGTCCCCTTCTGTCCCTCCAGACGTAAAAAAAATCTCTGACGAAGACTTGCCTAAAAGCTCTGCTATTTGCCGACGAGAAGCTTCTAAAAGACGGGTTGCCTGACTGCCTAAACTGTGCAGACTGGATGGATTTCCCCAGATTTTAGAAGCTACTTCTGTGTAAGCGGCCAAAGCCTCGGGATAAGGTTTGGTTGTCGCTGAATTATCTAAATAAATCATGTTCTTTCCTCTAAATTTCAATACTCCTATTGTAACACGAAAGAGAAACTGGAACAAGAAAGAAAAAGCCCTAAATTCTTAGAACTTAGGGCTAAACTTCAACGGTCATAAAACTCATGCAATAAGCCAAAGAGTTCCTGTTGTTGAGCGAACAAACTCTGACCAATGGTAGTAGATTTGATGAGGGTTCGTTCCTCTACATTTTCAATCACCTTTTTCAGGGAGGTTTGAGCAAAGGGCGATTCTACAACTTTTTGAGCGTTTTGGAAAGGCTGATGGGTCACCAGCTGGAAGCCATAGGAATTATTGAGCAGTGAATAGCCAGCCGTTCCAGTCTTCTTCTGATAGGCCTTGCAGAGGCCACCATCAATGACAAAGAGCAGACCTCCACCACGGATAGGCGACTCTCCCTTGCCCGTCTTAACCGGAGTATGACCGTTGACCATCCTAGACTCTTGAGAAAAGAGGCTAAATTCTTCCAAAATCAGCTGACAGACTTTCTCAGAATTACGATAAGAAAAATAAGAATTTTCCGCTTCCTTGTGGGTGTCCTTATCTTCAATGAAATAGCGCTCCAAGGTAGTCATCTTTTCTTTGCCAAACAAAGGAGACAGCTTACCTTTCCAGCAATACCAAATCAAGTCAGTCGACAAATCATCACCCACTTCCTTGTTCTTGGCCGACTGCCGAATATGATACTCAAAGAAATCCAGCAATTCCTTGCCTGCATAATGGGCTTGATTGAGAATGAAAGGCTGGAATTCTCCTGACGGCTCCAGAGGAATGCAGCCGTGAAAAAGCAAGTGATGGTTATAAATCTTATACATAGAGCCCTTGTTCATCAGAAGACTCATATGCTCAGCCATTTTAAGAGAACTTTGGAATGAGGCCAGCATACTGTCTACAGCTTGATTTTCTTCTGGTGTCAAAGCTGACGGATTTTCCGGATTGATAGTTTGGAAACAGGTGTTAACCAGAGGATGCTTGGTATCGTCAATCGTAACACTTTCTTCCCAATAATCAATCTTGTCCAGCATAACATGGTCCTGCATCTGGAATTCAGGCCGTCGTTTGATGAGTTGATTTTCCAGCTTGAACTGGATAATCGCCAAGGCTTGGTGAACCTTTTCCAGCTGCAGAATTTCCTCATCTGAAAACTCCTGCTCTCTGCCGCCTAGAATGGGTCTAAACTTAGGATTAGACTGGTAAGTCTTGTCCGCAAAAAGAGTCAAGGAACGCAGGTTTAAACCATAATCTTTCTCGATATCCCATAGATAGCCATAGCGAGCTGCAATGCGCAGCACATTGAGCAAGCAAGACTTGGAACCAAAAAAGGCTCCCATCCAGATAATGTCGTGATTACCCCACTGAATATCAAGCGAGTGAAAATGCTGCAGTTCATCCATGACCTGAGCACTGCCAGCTCCTCGGTCAAAAATATCTCCAACCACATGCAGATGGTCGATCAACAACTGCCGAATACTTCGGGACAAGCCTAGGATAAAAGGCACAGCTTCCCGCAATTCAATCACATAAGTCAGGATATTCTCAAAATAGGATTTTTTATCAGCTAGAGCCCTGTCACTATAGAGCAACTCCTCGATAATATAGGCATATTGTGGCGGCAAGGCCTTTCTGACCTTGGACCGACTGTATTTTGCACCTGCAAAAGCCAGTAAGTTCAAGAGCTGGGGAATGGTTTCCTGATACCAGTCTTGGCCTTTAGTTTCTTCCCCCAACACAAGCTCAGGATAGGAAACCAGCGCTGACAGCCGATCCTTATGAGATTCTGACAAGCTGTCCCCAAAACAGTCCTTGATCTTCTCATTGAGGATACCTGCACAGCTTCTCAAAATATAGTCAAAAGCAGCAAACTCCCCATGAATGTCACTGATATACAGCTCCGTCCCTTTAGGCAGGTTCAAAATTGCCTCTAGATTGGTCAGCTCTGTAATGACCTTCTGGCGACTGTCAAATTCTTTCAGTAAAATACGCTTATATTGATCCATCTTATGCCCTCACTCTATAACCGCTCTCTCAATCTTCTCTCTTATCTCAATTTCTTCAAATGATCTTCAATCAAGAAAGCTGTCTCCTCGATTGATTTATCCGTGATATTGATGACATGTGCCCTATACTTTTTAAAGACTTCTTTTGAGTAGTCTAGTTCTTCGTATATCTTTTCCAAATCTGTGTAGCTGGTCGACTGGGTCAATCCCAGAGAATTCAAGCGATTGCTGCGTATCTTAGACAGTTTTTCTGGCTCACATAAGAGGCCGATAATCCGCTCCGGATCAACCTTTTCCAAGACCTGAGGAAGAGGTACTTCTGGAATCAAAGGCAAGTTGGAAACCTTGTAGCCTTTATTAGCCAGATAAATACTGAGTGGCGTTTTGGATGTACGGGAGACGCCCAAGAGCACCAAGTCCGAATCTAAAAATACTTGTGGTGCCTTGCCATCGTCGTATTTGACCGCAAACTCAATAGCGGAGATTTTATTAAAATACTCAGTGTCCAGCCGGTGCAAGGTACCCGGCACTTCTATTGGACTGGTGCCTGTTTTTTCTCTGATAATCTCAAAAAATGGATGCATCAAATCCAGATAAGCAAGGCCATTGGCCTGACTGAACTCTCTAGCTACAGCTGCTAGCTTACCATCGACCAGAGTACTAATAACAAGGGCATCGTCCTTGATGGCATCACGCAGAATATCCAGCAATTCTTCTTCTTTGTTGATAAATGGGAAACGATAGCTGTTATTAAAAATAATATCTGGGTACTGGGCTGTCACTGCAGACAGCAACTTCTGCGAAGTCCCCCCCAAAGAATCTGAAATGCTGTAAACAATAATTTCTTTCTTCATGTTCATTCCTCTTATCTATTAACCTCAGCGCTTCTGGCCTCTTGAATAATGTAATCCAGCAGGGCTGACTTGGTCACAGTTCCTAAAATCTTACGCTCATTATTCTTATCCACTACCGGCAGCGAATCAATGGCAAAATCCTGCAAAACTGCTGCCGCTTCCAAAATGTTCATATCCTTGTAGCAAGTTTTAATATGGGGCATTCGGGTCATGCAGACCGCTACGGGAGTGCTGTCAATGTTAGTATTGAGCGAAGCCCGCAGCAAGTCCTTACGCGACAAAATCCCCAAGAGCAGCTTATGCTCATCAATGACATAGAGAACATCCGCATCATACATAAATAAGGTGATAATGGCATCTTGAATAAAAGAATCATGAGATACCAAAACAGGAGATGTCATAATTTCCGCCACTTCCTTTCGAAAGGTATCGAAAAAGAAAAGCGTCTCTAAATCTGAGCCCGAATATGTGTAACCAACTTTAGGCGTAGCCTTCAAAATCCCAACCAAGGTCAGAAAAGACAGGTCCGAGCGAAGGGTCGCCCGAGAAATATCTAGTAATTCAGAGATTTTCTCGCCGCTGAGTGGCTGGTGTTCTTTAACAATTTCTACAATTTTCTTTTGCCGTTCACTTAATTTCAAATAGGTCTGACTCCTTCGTTCTTTATAATAGATGATTAGCCTGATTTCGCTTAAAATTTAGAAATTATTGCTCATATTTCATTTTCAGACGTTTAAATAATCATCATTTTGTAACACATTATAACAAAAAAAGAAAAATTGTCAATAAAACAAGATGCTTTTTTCTGTTGACAAATATATGTGATGTATATTACAATGTATTTGTCCTACAATATGACACATATTTCATAATTTTGGAGGTAAATATGGCGAAATGGATTTACTCCTTCGAGGAAGGATGTGCAGATGACAAAGCTCTGCTTGGCGGAAAAGGAGCCAACCTAGCTGAAATGACTAATTTGGGACTGCCTGTCCCTCCAGGTTTTACTATTACTACAGAAAGCTGTATCGAATATTTAGAAAGTCCTTATTTCTTTGAATCTTCTTTAAAAGAAGATGTTTTGAAAGCGGTTACTGATTTAGAAGAGAAAACAGGTAAATATTTCAGCGGCAACGACTCAGCCTTGCTCTTAGTGTCTGTTCGGAGCGGAGCCAAGTTTTCCATGCCAGGCATGATGGACACTATTCTCAATCTAGGTCTAAACGATTTAAGAACCCAGACTCTGGCTGAGCAGACCAATGCTGACTTTGCCTACAACTGCTACCGCCGTCTGCTGCAAATGTTTGCTGATGTGGTTTATGGAATTTCCAAGGATGAGTTCGATGACCTCTTGGGCTATTTTGAAAGGAATGCTGGAAAACAGGCCAAGGATTTCACATTGGAAGAACATCAAGCGTTAATCGACCAGTACAAGCAGCTTTATCACGAGCATCATCAAACTTTCCCGCAAAGCTCTAAAGAACAGCTTTATGCTGCTATCAAGGCGGTCTTCAAGTCTTGGAATAATCCCCGAGCTAAGGTCTACCGCAACTTGAATGATATTCCTCATGACTTAGGAACTGCGGTAAATGTCCAAGCCATGGTCTTTGGCAATAGCGATCAAGCCAGTGGTACAGGAGTTGTCTTCACGAGAAACCCTGCCAGCGGTGAGCATCAGTTATTTGGCGAATTTTTGCTCAATGCACAAGGAGAGGATGTCGTAGCCGGTATTCGGACACCTGAGCCTATTGCGGCACTTGAGACAGCTCTCCCTCAGGCCTATGCAGCCTTCCAAGACTATGCTAAGATACTCGAAAACCACTATAAAGACATGCAAGATATAGAGTTTACTATTGAGAAAGGTAAACTCTATATTCTCCAAACTAGAAACGGTAAACGGACCGCCAAGGCATCTTTGAAAATCGCCTTGGATCTGGTAGACGAGGGCATTATCAGCAAAAAAGAAGCTCTCCAGCGCGTATCTCCTGCTACGATTAGCCAACTCATCCATCCTGTATTTGAAGAAAAAGCTCTGCAAGATGCTCCTTTCTTGGCTCAAGGACTGCCAGCCAGCCCTGGTGCTGCAACTGGCGAGATTGTATTTACAGCTGAGCGCGCCAAAGACTACCACTCCTTGGGCAAAAAGGTCATTTTAGTACGGCAGGAAACTTCACCTGAAGACATTGAAGGTATGGTCGTCAGCCAAGCCATCGTAACCAGTCAGGGCGGCATGACCTCTCACGCAGCTGTCGTAGCTCGGGGAATGGGAACCTGCTGTGTGGCTGGCTGCGGTGAGCTGACCATCAGCGAGGAAAGCAAGACCGTTTCCTGCGGAAATCTTGTCTTGACCGAAGGTGACGTCATTTCAGTTGATGGCAGCTCTGGGCGCATTTATAGCGGTGAGATTCCGACCGTCCTAGTCGAAAATGACCAAGAACTCCAACAACTGCTTTCATGGGCAGACGAAGTCGCACGGCTCAAAGTCCGTGCCAACGCAGAGACCGTTCAAGATCTAAAAACAGCTATTAAATTTGGGGCAAAGGGTATAGGTCTGGCTCGTACCGAACACATGTTCTTTGGCCAGGAGAGGATTCTGGAAATGCGGCGCCTGATTCTAGCCGACAACGAATTGGAAACCAGATCCGCCCTCAAAAAACTGCTGGAGTTCCAAGAAGAAGACTTCTATCAAATGTTCCAAGCAGTTCAGAACAAACCAATGATTATCCGTCTTTTGGATCCACCAATGCATGAATTTCTACCTAAAGATTCACAGGAAATCAAGGCTTTGGCTGACAAACTACACAAGTCACCAGAAAAGTTGACTCGCCGCATTGAACAATTGCAAGAAAGTAATCCTATGCTAGGTCACCGCGGCTGCCGTCTGGGGATTACGCAACCAGAGATTTACAAGATGCAGATCGAAGCCGTCTTCAAGAGTGCTATCAAGCTGAGTCAGGAAGGATTGACCGTCAAGCCAGAAATCATGATTCCGTTGATTGCAGACAAGGCCGAGCTGGACTCTGTCAAAGCCTTTCTTATCCAACATATCAACAAGCTCTTTAGGCATAAAGGTCAGGAGCCCTTCCCTTATGAAATTGGCACCATGATTGAACTTCCGCGTGCCTGTCTGGTTGCAGACCAGCTAGCTCAGGAAGCAGATTTCTTCAGCTTTGGTACTAACGACCTGACCCAGATGACCTATGGCTTCTCACGCGACGATATTGGAAAATTCATCGGCCATTATAAGGAGAAAGAAATCCTTCCTTTTGATCCTTTCCAAAGTGTTGACCAGGACGGCGTTGGTGAATTGATGCGGATAGCCATCAGCAAGGGCCGTCAAGTCGAGCCCGACCTTCCTATCGGCATCTGCGGTGAGGTCGGTGGCGATCCGGCTTCCATCCCCTTCTTCCAAGAAATTGGTGTCACCTACGTCTCCTGCTCTCCTTATCGGGTTCCAGCAGCAAGATTGGCTGTCGCTCAAGCGGCACTCCAAGATGAGAAGGCGTAATTATTTTGTTATTCTAGCTCAAGAAGCTGCTCAATCCAAATTTGGGCAGTTTCTTTTCTTAAAAGCAATCTTCTGTGTGCGTTTTCATAGATAAAAATTTGATTTTTTTAAGACATTTTCAGATAAAAAACGTATAATGAGAGATGAGAAATCATTGAAATTTTAAAAGGAGATTCTTGCAAGCATGGAAAACTATTCTCGCAGCAATAAAAATAAGACAAAATCATCTAAAAAACCTACTAAACAGCATATTAAAACTGGTCTTTCAGCCTTCCAAAAGACTATTGCAACGGTTGCCAGTATCTTGTCCATCATCATTGCCAGCATCACGATCATGAATCTGACCAGTCATAAGGATGAAAAATCAAAATCTGATACCAGCAGCTCTACTGCAACGACTACCATTATCAAGGAAATCGAAAAAGAAACAAGCAGTGCCGCTTCAACGGCTGCAACTGATACTGCTGCTTCCAGCAGCGATACGGCAGCGGTTGAGACTAGTGCATCCAGTTCTGCAGCAGATACAGCAGCAGGCGACACCACTGCCTCTAGCTCTGCGGCAGATACTGCAACCAATACTCAGACAGAAGCTGCCAACTAAGCAAGCAAAAAACGCCTAGCTCTAAGAGCCAGGCGTTTTTCTTGTATTCATCAAGCAACCTTGCTTGACTATCATTTCCGATACATCTTGACTTGAAGATAGAGGTCGTTATAGGTCCCCAGCCATTTAGGGCCCAACTGCTCATAAACTTCCAGATGTTTCATCGTTTCCTCAGTCGGATAAAAAGCCTCATCTTCCTGAATTTCCTTAGGCAACATGGCCTTGGCAGGAAGATTTGGTGTCGAATAGCCGACATAAAGAGCATTCTTATAAGCATTTTCCGGTCTCAGCATAAAGTTAATAAACTGATAGGCTGCTTTTTTATTTTTGACCGTTTTGGGGATGACAATATTGTCAAACCAAAGATTGCTGGCTTCTGTTGGCACGACATAGCGCAAGTCTTCATTGGCCTCCAGCATCTGCCGAGCCTCGCCAGAAAAGGTCACTCCGATAGCTGCATTGTTCTGAATCATATAACCTTTCATTTCATCAGCCACAATGGCCTTGATGTTTGGCGTCAGAGTGTAGAGCTTATCAACAGCCTCCTGCAGCTGATCTGCATCTTTGGAGTTGAGACTATGGCCATCCGAGTTCAGACCAAGTCCCATGACTTCGCGGGCTCCATCAATCATCATGATGGAGTTTTTGTATTCAGGACGCCAAAGATCATTCCAATGCTCAGGAGCTTTATCAACCATTTTTTCATTGTAGACAATGCCCAGCGTTCCCCAAAAATAAGGAATCGAATACTGATTTCCAGGATCGAAAGGCTGGTCTAAAAAGTCAGATCCGATATTTTCCAAACCTTTAATCTGGCTATGATCTAGCTTTTCCACCAAGCCTTCCTTCATCATCTTGGCAATCATATATTCACTGGGAATAGCAATGTCGTATGTTGTGCCGCCCTGCTTTACTTTCGTATACATGGCTTCATTGGAGTCAAATGTATCGTACTGGATTTGGACACCAGTTTCCTTAGTAAACTCAGTCAGCAGCTCAGGATCGATATAGTCACCCCAGTTATAAATGACCAGCTTATCGCTCTCCTTGCTCTGCGTCCGACTTTCAATCTGGTAACTAACACCCCACAAAACAAAGATAATCAGCAGAATTCCCGCTAAAAATGAATAGAGCTTTCTCATACGGTCTCCTCCTTCTCACGGGTGATAAAGTAATACCCAATTACCAAAGCAATACTGAAGAGAAAGACCAAGGCTGACAGGGCATTGATTTCCAGAGAAATTCCCTGACGAGCGCGGGAGTATATCTCAACAGACAGAGTAGAAAAGCCATTGCCAGTAACGAAGAAGGTCACAGCAAAATCATCTAGCGAGTAGGTAAAGGCCATGAAGTAGCCCGCGATGATGGCTGGAGTCAGACAAGGCAGCATGATTTCCTTCAGCATTTGCAATTGACTGGCGCCTAGGTCATAAGCAGCCTTAATCATATCATCATTCATTTCCTTCAGACGCGGAAGAATCATCAGCACCACAATCGGAATGGAAAAGGCCACATGGCTAGCCAGCACAGAAAGGAAGCCCAACTGGAATTTCGCTGTGGTAAAGAGAATCAGAAAACTTGCTCCAATCATGACATCCGGCGCCACCATGAGGATATTGTTGATAGACAGAAAGGCATCCTGATATTTCTTGCGGGCTTGATAGATATAGATGGCTCCAAAAGTTCCAATCAGCGTCGCAATCAACGAAGACAGGAAAGCCAGAAAGAAAGTCTGAACCAAAATCAGAATCAGCCGTGAATCCTCAAAGAGATTCTGAAAATGACTGAGACTGAAGCCTGTAAAGCGATTCATGTCTTCCCCAGCATTAAAGGCATAAGCAATCAGGTAAAAGATGGGGATGTAGAGCACCAAAAAGACAAAGGCCAAATAGAGATTTGCAATTTTTTTCATCGCCCTCTCCTTTCCTTGGTTGCCCACATGGTAAAGAGCATGGCAACAATCAGTACCACACCGATAGTAGAGCCCATGCCCCAGTTCTGAGTGGTCAGGAAGTGCTGCTCAATGGCTGTCCCCAGAGTAATTACCCGATTACCCCCGATTAAGCGTGTCAGCATGAAGAGACTGAGGCTAGGGATAAAGACTGACTGTACTCCGCTTCTGACACCATTCAATGACAAAGGGAAAATAACCCGACGGAAAGTCTCCCAGCGATTGGCTCCCAAGTCATAGCTGGCATTGATAAGATTAGGATCCAAATCATCCAGAACGTTGAAAATGGGCAGAATCATAAAAGGCAGCTCGATGTAGCTAGCTACAAAGATAAATGAAAAGTCCGTAAAGAGAATCTGCTGCGGTCCTACTCCGATAAAAGTCAGAAATTGATTGATTGAACCATTCTGACCAAAGATACCAATGAAAGCATAAGCTTTAAGCAGGAGGTTGATCCAGGTCGGCAGGACAATCAGCATCAGCCAGAGCTGCTTGTGCTTGAGCTGAGTCAAAAAGAATGCGGTCGGATAGGAAATCAGCAGGGTTACAACAGTAATAATTCCGGCATAAAGGACCGAGTTCAGACTCATCTTGAGATAGGTCCAGTTCTGCGATGTAAAGTAGGTCTGGTAATTTTCCAGCGTAAACTGCCCTTCAATGTTAAAGAAGGATTTCCAGATAATCATGACAACAGGTGCCAGTACAAAGAGGAAAATCCAGAGCAGGTAGGGCAAGAGAAAAAGATTAGAGGTTGTTTTCTTCATCGCGTTCCTCCTCAATAGCATTGATCAGACCCGCTTCCTGCTCTTCTACTTCTACATATTCTTCGATACGGGCATCGAATTCTTCTTCAGTTTCATTGAGACGCATGATATGGATATCTTCAGGCTCGAAATGCAGACCAATTTCTTCTCCGACAATGGCCTTGCGAGTTGAGTGAATCATCCATTCATTGCCCAGTTCATCATAAGCGATAATCTCATAGTGAACGCCGCGGAAAAGCTGGGTATCAACTTTAACCTGCAGCTTGCCTTCTTCTGGCAGAGTAATCCGCAAATCCTCCGGCCGAATCACCACCTCGACAGATTCATTTGGGCGCATCCCGCCATCCACTGCTTCAAAACGCTTGCCATTAAACTCAACCAGATAGTCTTCAATCATCTTTCCAGGCAGAATATTGGACTCGCCAATGAAGGTTGCGACAAAGTGGTTGATGGGCTCGTCATAAATATCAACAGGTGTTCCCGACTGAACAATCTCGCCATCATTCATAACGAAAATCCAGTCACTCATAGCCAGGGCTTCCTCTTGGTCGTGCGTGACAAAGACAAAGGTAATGCCCAGACGCTGCTGCAATTCCCGCAGCTCATATTGCATGTCCGTGCGCAGCTTCAAATCCAGAGCAGACAGCGGCTCATCCAGCAAAACAACCCGCGGCTGATTAATGATTGCCCGCGCGATGGCTACACGCTGGCGCTGACCGCCCGACAGTTTGCGAATAGAACGGCGCTCAAAACCTTCCAGCTGAACCATTTTCAGCACTTCTGCAACCCGCTCTTGAATTTCTTTTTTATCAACCTTGCGCAGACGCAGCGGGAAGGCAACATTTTCAAAAACATTCATATGCGGAAACAGTGCATAGGACTGAAAAACCGTATGGACGTCTCGTTTATTAGTGGGAATATCATTGATGCGGACGCCATCAAGAAAAATATCCCCGTCTGTCGCGTCCAAAAGACCGGCAATAATGTTCAGAATCGTTGATTTTCCAGAACCAGAAGACCCCAGCAAAGTATAGAACTTCCCTTCTTCCAGCTCGAAATTAATATCTTTCAGAACGACAGTATTATTATCTTCAAAAACTTTTGAAACGTTTTTAAACTCGATGATTGGTTTTTTCAATTGTCATAAATTCCTTCTTTCTCGTATTAACAGATTAAGGGTTCTGTCAGACCGCTGCTACCTCGTGAGGGCTGTAAAGGCCCTTTATAAATTCCGTGTCGATAGGCTTTCACCCCCTTACTAAGTTGCAGCTAGCTGCAGTTCCTTATCCAGCATACTTCTACTGGAAACCAATCTGTCCTACAGAGATTCACCAATGATGCGGACTTCGCGCTCCAGAGTAATACCTGAATTTTCCCGCACCCTTTCAATCACATGAGCAATAAGATTTTCATAATCTTGGGCCGTTCCTTTATCGACGTTAATCATAAAGCCGGCATGTTTCTCAGATACCTCTACACCGCCGATACGATGCCCCTTAAGGCCTGCTTCACTAATGAGCTGACCGGCAAAGTGACCCAAAGGACGCTTGAAAACAGATCCACAAGATGGGTATTCCAAAGGCTGCTTAAGCTCCCGCAGATGGGTTAAGCGCTCCATTTCCTGACGAATAGTTCTGTGAACACCAGGCGAAAGAGCAAACTTAGCAGAAATAACAATGTCTCCTGTTTCCTGAACTAGTGAGTGACGATAGCCAAACTTCATATCTCGAACGTCCAGCGTTTTGACTTGACCCTGAGGAGTCAGTACCTTGCAAGATACCAAGACATGAGCAATCTCTCCTCCATAAGCCCCAGCGTTCATAAAGACAGCTCCGCCAACGCTGCCAGGAATGCCACAGGCAAACTCAAAGCCAGTCAGACTATTCTGCAGGGCGATATGGGTTGTCTGAATCAGATTAGCTCCAGCTTCTGCCTCAATCATATAGCCATCTACCGTTACATTGTTGAGCTTGTCAAACATAATCACGAAACCGCAAATCCCGCCATCTCGCACAATGATATTACTGGCATTTCCCAGCACCATCCAAGGAATGTCTTCTTGATTGGCAAAATTGACAATGCGAGCCAGCTCATAACGATTGCGGGGGAAAACTAAGAAATCGGCTGCACCCCCGACCTTTGTGTAGGTGTATTGACTCAAAGGCTCATTGAAGCGAATGTCGATTCCCTCTAATTCAGATTTTAATTTCTCTAGTTTTTGCATGATTTTCTCTCTTTTATGTAAACAAAATACACTCTATTATATCAAAAATCTATGGCATTTACGATAGATTACAAAGAAAAAGCTGAGAAAGGTCAGCTTTTTAATGCTTATAATTGTCTAGTAGCAAAACGCTGTGTTTGGCTAGAAAGAGCATTCCTGATAGCTCCGAAAGATCCAGCTCCACTCGCCAAATCCTGTAATTCTAAATGATCCATAAAGTGAATTATCCTCCTTCAAGCTAGACCCATTATAGCACAGTTAGGTATAAAAAGATAGGGATATCAAATCCTTATCTTACGAAAAGAAAAAAGAGGCTCATAGAAAACCTCTCGATGATTTATTTTTCTACTCGGACACCCTCAGTATCCACCTGAAGTCGGAAGATTTGCCCTTTGAAATTCTGTTTTTGCAAAAGCTGGTAAATCTTCTCTGTCTTGTTCTTAGGTGATAAGACCATAACGGTCGGACCCGCTCCTGAGATATAGGTTGCATAAGATCCATTTTTTCTGGCTAAGAACTTAATATCTGAAAATTCCTTGATCAAAGGCTGACGGTATTTTTCGTGGAACAAATCAGACTCAATAGCCCGACCAGCGATTTTCATATCACCTTTTAAAAGAGCTGCAATCGCAACATTGGCAATGGAGCTGGCCGCAACAGCTTCCTTGTAAGAAAGCCGGTTTGGTAAGACTTGGCGGCTCTCGACTGTCCGAAGCTCATAGTCTGGGATATAGGCGATGAAGTCTGCGTCCGGAAAGTCCGCTACCACAGCAGACACCTGATTTCTAGATGAACTAGATACGACCAAATTACCATAAATCGCTGGCGCAACATTGTCAGGATGTCCTTCAATCTTGGTAGCGATTTTTAGCTTCTGATAATCTGACAAATTAAGGTGAGCCAGTTGGTTAGCCAATTCAATCCCAGCCACAATGACCGAGCTAGAAGACCCAAGTCCACGAGCCAATGGAATATCACTGGTCATTTTCAAACGGCGTGGCTGAATATCTGGAGCCAACTGCAGGGCAATCTTAACCAGTAAATTGCGTCGGTCCTTAGGAATTCTCGGATTGAGGTCATGCTCAATCACCCACTCCTGACTTTCTTCCAAGACTTCAATTTCCAGATATTTTGAGAGGGCTACCCCAACGGAGTCAAAGCCAGGACCGATATTGGCACTGGTCGCTGGTACAATAATTTTCATCTTAATCTCCTAATACTTTGAAGGTATTGAGCAAGTCAAACTCAGCAACTTCTTTGAGCTTAACAGTGACATTTTCCAGCTGTGTCTTGCTGACAGCATGGGTAATAATCACCACGCGAGCCTTCTCACCATCTGTACCTTCCTGCAGAATCTGCTTAAAGGAAATATCCTCAGCATTGAAAATCTCAGCCAAATGCAGAACTTGGCCTTTAGAATCAGGTGCCAAGATAGAGAAGTAATAGCTGCTCTTCACATCTTCTGGCTTAGCTAGCACAAGCTCACGGCTGAATTCATTAAAGGCCTTGCCAACTGTTCCTTCATTCAAACGGCGGCTGATACGGACAATGTCTGCCACAACACTAGTTGCGGTTGGTTTTTGACCTGCTCCTGGTCCGTAGTACATGGATTCTCCGATGCCGATGGATTCGACAAAGACGGCGTTCATTACCCCATTGACACTAGCAAGCGGATGCGCTTTTGGCAGAAAAGTTGGAGCTACTTCTGCTGCAATACCTGATGCTGTTTCTTCAATAGAACCAACCAGCTTGACTACATAGCCCAAATCTTGAGCAACAGCCACATCTTCTGGTGTGATATTTCGAATTCCCTGATGTCCCACATCTTCAAACTTAACATTCATACCAAAAGCGAACTGACTAAGAATGACCATCTTGTAAGCCGCATCAATGCCATCTACGTCATTGGTTGGGTCGCTTTCAGCAAAGCCAAGGCGTTGTGCTTCAGCAAGAGCATCTTCATAAGACCAACCCTCTTCCACCATCTTGGTCATCATAAAGTTAGAGGTTCCATTGACGACACCCAAGATACGGGTAATTTTGTCAGAAGCCAATGAATTAACCAAGGTACGGAGGATTGGAATTCCACCGGCAACAGCTGCTTCATAATAGAGAGCTACATTTTGCTTTTGAGCAATTTCCAGCAACTCTGCTCCGTGAACAGCCAGCAAGTCCTTATTGGCCGTTACCACATGTTTGCCAGCTTCAAGAGCACGAGTGATGAACGTTTTCGCTGGCTCAATCCGTCCCATCAATTCTACAACGATAGTAATCTCAGGATCCTTCAGAATTTCTTCAACATTTGTGACAAAGTTAAAGTTATTTCCAGCTGCTAAATGACGCTCTTTTTCAGCATCATCTTTTACCAAGACTTTAGCAACCTCTATCTCTGAATGAGCTGCTTGAACGATTTTTTCTCCGTTTTCTTTCAGTAAAAAAGGCACACCGCTTGCCACTGTTCCAAAACCAAGTAAAGCTATTTTAATAGACATGAAGCACTCCTTGAAAATTTCTTGTATAAAAAATATTATAACAAAATTATATAAAAATGCCTACAAAACTACTTCTTTATTTGTTATAATAGATGTAAATTTCCGCAAGGAATTGTAATTTTTTTAAAAAGGAGATATTATGACAGGAAAACACAGAGGAAATCGCATGCAGCAACGCAAAGCTAGAAAAAGAGCTATTTTGCTTTCTTTAACGAGTTTATTACTTTTTCTTGTCCTGATTGTAGGTGGCTTTTCTTTACTAGCCAAGCTGCAAAACTCGCACAATCAAAAAGAAGCTAATAATGTGTCAACGAACCAAGTCAATACTTCATCTAAAACTTCGTCAGCACCGACTCGGGAAAAAAAGACGACTTCGGATGACAGCAACAAAGACAAGGTAAAATGGGTCAAACAAGACCAACCAGTTCAAGTACCTATCTTGATGTATCATGCCATTCACGTCATGGATCCTTCAGAAGCAGCTAACGCCGGTTTGATTGTGGACCCAGCCACATTTGAAAGTCATCTGAAAGCCTTGAAAGACGCAGGCTACTATCCACTAACACCAGCAGAAGCATACAAGGTACTGACGGAGAATGTCTTGCCAGAAAATAAAAAAGTCGTCTGGCTGACCTTCGATGATAGTTTAAGGGATTTCTATACTAATGCCTTTCCACTTCTCCAGAAATATGACATGAAAGCAACTAATAATGTCATTACTGGATTTGTTCAAGCAGGTCGTGAAGATATGCTGACGCTAGATGAGATAAAGGAAATGAAGGACAAAGGCATGTCCTTTGAAGACCACACTGTCAACCATCCTGACCTCTCAGCAACTGCAGAAGACCAACAAAAAATTGAGTTAAAAGACTCCAAGTCTTACTTGGACAAAGAACTGTCTCAAACAACAACAACCGTTGCCTATCCATCTGGACGATACAGTGATGCAACCTTGCAGATTGCTGAAAGCCTTGGTTATAAAATGGGACTGACAACCAATAACGGACTAGCTTCCTTATCTAATGGCTTGCTCACACTTAACCGCGTACGAATTAACCCAACCACCACTGCAGAAGACCTGCTAAATGAAATTGCAACCAACTAATCTTAAAAAGCCCGCTTCACTTGAAGCAGGCTTTTTCTATTCCTATGATTATAACTTCTTTCAAACACCAAAAAACACCAGCTCCAAAGAACCGGTGTAAAGGTTTATTTAGACTTGATATAGTTGATACCATCCGCTTTCGGAGCAACAGCTTTACCAAAGAATGCCGCAAGGACTACAATCGTCAAGACGTATGGCGCAATCTGCAGATAAACCGTTGGAACGCTTGAAAGCAAAGGCAACTGGTTCCCGATAACCGCCAAACTTTGGGAAGCTCCAAAGAAGAGACTCGCCAACATGGCACCAATAGGACTCCATTTACCAAAAATCATAGCTGCCAAGGCGATAAATCCTGGACCTACGATAGTTGTCACAGCAAAGTTAACAGAGATAGACTGAGCATAAATAGCTCCTCCAATACCACCGAGCAGACCAGAGATCATGACACCGTAATAACGCATGAGGTAAACATTGATTCCCAAGGTATCTGCCGCCTGCGGATGCTCTCCGACTGAGCGAAGACGCAGTCCGAATTTGGTCTTAAACATGACAAACCAAGCAAGGAAAGAGAAAGCAATGGCAAGATAACCAACCAAGCTTGTATGTTTGAAGAAAATATCTCCCAAGACTGGAATATCAGACAGGACAGGGAAATTAAACTTGCCGAATGAACGCTGAATATTATCCGTTTGTCCCTTGTTATAAATAGCTTTAACAAGAAAAATTGCCAAGGCAGGAGCCAGCAAGTTCAGCACTGTACCACTCACAACGTGGTCCGCGCGGAAAGTAATAGTTGCTACAGCATGGATAAGAGAGAAGACAACTCCGACCAAACCAGCAGCAATCAAAGAAAGCCACGGAGTCGCACTACCAAAACTCTTCTCGAAAGTCAGGTTAAAGAGAACGCCTGTAAAAGCCCCCATAACCATGATTCCTTCCAAGCCGACATTAACCACACCAGCGTGTTCAGAGTAAGCCCCGCCAATACTTGTGAAAATCAAGGGAGCCGCATAAATCAGCATAGATGATACTAATAAACTTAATACCGTTACAATATTCATCCTAGTTTCCCTCCTTCACTTTTTTAGCTTCTTGGCGACGATTTTTAAGGAAATCAAAGATAGTCATACCTGTCATACGCTCAATCAGATAGTGGGCGCTGACAAAGAAGATAATAGAAGCTGTTACGATGTTTACAAGTTCTGTTGGAATCTGAGCTACGTTCATACCTGGAGCACCAACACTCAGAACCGCAAAGAGGAAGGCTGCAAAGAGGATTCCAATTGGAGAATTGGCTGCCAAAAGACTTACCGCCATACCATTGAAACCAACACTCAAGGAACTTCCTTGAACAAAGACATTCTGATAAGTTCCAAGTCCTTCTACTACTCCTCCAAGTCCTGCAAGAGCACCTGAAATAATCATAGATACGATAATAGTACGCTTAGATGACATCCCTGCATATTCAGATGCATTTGGATTAAGGCCTACAGCACGAATTTCAAAACCAAGCGTTGTTTTCTTAAGCAAATACCAAATAACCACTACTGCAATCAAGGCAAAGAAGATACCGATATTCATCCGAGAGTTAGACGTAAGACTTCTCAACCACTCTGTTTGATAAATCGCATTGGCACTAACACGCTTACTAGAGTCAACACTCTGCATCACAGATTCTGGGAAACTATGAATAAGAGCATTTCCAACAAAAAGAACAATATAGTTCATCATAATGGTTACGATAACTTCACTCGTTCCCAGATAAGCACGCAGAATCCCTGGAATAGCACCAACAATACCACCAGCCACTGCTGCAATGACTACAGTCGCCAATAACATCAGAGGACGAGGTAAATCAGGGAAGGAAAGTGCAAACCAACCAGCCAAAATCCAGCCAGCTAAGGCTTGACCAGGAAGCCCAACATTAAAGAATCCAGCACGACTGGCTACAGCAAAGCCTAAACCAATGAGAATCAGAGGTCCCATCGCGCGAGAAATCTCACCCAAACTTCTCAAAGAACCAAAAGCTGTTTTAAAGAGGGACTCATACCCCCAGATAGCATCATAACCAAAGATGGCCATTACAACCGCTCCCAATAAAATCCCTAGAAGAACTGAGATTAAAGGAACCGCAATCTGTTGTGTTTTTTTAGACATTTGAAGCTCCCTTCTGAATCTTACCACCAGCCATGAGAATACCAAGCTCTTGCTTATTAGTTTCCTCTGGAGTTACAATTCCCTGAATCTTACCATCGTGGATAACGGCGATTTTATCAGAAACATTGAGGATTTCGTCTAGCTCAAAGCTAACAACTAGGACAGCCTTGCCTTGAGTCCGTGCTTCAATCAAGCGTTTATGAATGTATTCAATCGCCCCCACATCAAGTCCGCGAGTTGGCTGACTGACAATCAGAAGGTCTGGATCGCGATCCATTTCCCGAGCAATGATAGCTTTCTGCTGGTTTCCTCCTGAAAGAGCTGAAGCAGGTACATATTCACTAGCCGCCCGAACATCAAATTCATCCATCAACTTGCGTGCGTAAGAATAAATGTTACCGTAATTCAGGATTCCATTTTTACTGAGCGGTTCTTTATAGTAAGTCTGTAGAGCAATATTTTCAGATATGGACATTGCTAGGACTAAACCATCACGGTGGCGGTCTTCAGGAACGTGGCTGACTTTCATTTCAGTTATCTGCCGCGGCTGTTTACCAATAATAGACTGGTTCTTAATTGTAATCTCACCAGAGCTAGCTTTTCTAAGACCTGTAATAGCCTGAATCAGCTCAGTCTGACCATTGCCGTCAATCCCAGCAATCCCGACAATCTCACCAGCTCGGACATCAAGAGAAAGTCCCTTAACAGCTGGAACACCACGGTTTTCTTCAACAACAAGATCTTTGATTGACAAGATAGTTTCTTGAGGATTAGCAGGCTCTTTCGCAGTCTTGAAAGAAACAGCCCGTCCCACCATCATTTCAGCCAGATCTTGGTTAGTTGCACCAGCGATTTCAACTGTTTCAATGGATTTTCCGCGACGAATAACCGTTACGCGGTCAGAAACTGCCCGAATCTCATCCAACTTGTGAGTGATAAGAATGATAGATTTTCCTTCTTTGACGAGATTCTTCATGATTTTCATCAATTCATCGATCTCAGCTGGCGTCAGAACGGCTGTCGGCTCGTCAAAGATGAGAATGTCCGCCCCACGATAAAGAGTTTTCAGAATCTCAACCCGCTGTTGGGCACCGACAGAGATATCTTCTACCTTAGCAGATGGATCAACTGCCAATCCGTATTTCTCAGAAAGTTCCTTAATTTCTTTAGTGGCACCTTTCAAGTCCAACACACCATTTTTTGTGATTTCACTTCCAAGGATGATATTTTCAGCAACAGTAAATGCTTCAACAAGCATAAAGTGCTGGTGCACCATCCCGATACCAAGTGAGGCCGCCTTTGATGGAGAGTCCAGTTTAACTGACTTTCCATTCACTACAATCTCACCGCTGGTCGGCTCAAGCAGGCCAGCCAGCATATTCATCAAGGTTGACTTGCCGGCACCATTTTCTCCCAAAAGAGCGTGAATTTCACCTTTTCTGAGTTCCAAATTGATTTTATCATTGGCCACAAATTCACCAAAAATCTTGGTAATTTCTCGCATTTCAATGACATTTTCATGTGTCATGGCTCTTTCCTTTCCAGAATTTCATTTTATTTCAATAAAATTTACTAGCACAGCCAGTGCTAATAAATTCTATTGACACAAAGGCGTCTCAATTTCAAAAAGAAGCGACCCTACACGGTCGGATCGCTCTTAAATTGTTTTATTTGTCAGGAACAGTGATGCTGCCGTCAAGGATTTTTGCTTTCGCTTCTTCAACGGCTTTTTTCGCATCTTCTGACAGGTTTGTAGTTGTCAAGTCAACTCCACCGTCTTTCAGACCGAAGGTTGTAGTTTTACCGCCTGGGAATTTACCTTTAGCAGTTTGGTTAGCAATGTCTTGGACAGTCTTACCAACTTGTTTCAAGCTTGATGCTAAAACAAAGTTAGACTCTTTACCATCCTTAGACTTGTATTTACCTTCTTCAGTTTGGTCACGGTCAACACCGAGTACCCAAACTTTTTCATCTTCATTTCTTGTTTCGTTGATTGACTTAGCTTCGTTAAATACTCCAGCACCAGTTCCACCAGCAACTTGGTAAACCACATCTGCACCTGCAGCATATTGAGCAGCAGCAATTGTTTTACCTTTAGCAGCATCACCGAATGAGCCAGCATAGTCTACTTGAATCTTGATAGACGGGTCAACTGATTTCACACCAGCTTCGAAGCCTTTTTCAAAACGAGTGATAACTGCGCCTTCTATACCACCTATGAAACCAACTTGTTTTGTCTTAGTAGTTTTTGCAGCAGCAACACCAGCAAGGTAAGCAGCTTCATTATCAGCAAAAATAGCTGAAGCAACGTTCTCTTTTCCTTTGATAACATCATCAACAATAACATAATTGATGTCTTTGTTATCTTGAGCAGCAGATTCAACCGCATCACGAAGAGCAAATCCGATACCATATACTAAATTATAACCATCCGTAGCAGCTTGGTTCAGGTTATTCGCATATTGAGACTCATCATTAGACTGGTAGTAAGTAAAGCCGTTATCTTTAGAAAGACCGTTTTCTTTACCCCAAGCTTGCAAACCTTCCCATGCAGACTGGTTAAATGACTTATCATCAACACCGCCAGTATCAGTTACGATAGCAGCCTTCAAATCAGTTTTCGCGTTTGAAGAATCTGAGCGAGAAGCACGGTTTCCACATGCAGCAAGTCCGAATGCTGCGACAGTTACTAGACCAAGACCTAGCCATTGTTTTTTGTTCATTTCTGAACCTCCTAATTAAGATGTGCAACACAGTTGCAAGTTTGAGTTTGGTCAGATGACCGATAACAGACTTATGTTAAATCTGTAAAAGAATATGGAAGTAATTCCTTGACCGTCATCACGACCGTCGATTTATCTTTAGCGACCAAGGTCACTTTTAAATCCTCAGCAAAAAATTCTGCCATTACTTGGCGGCAGGCACCACAGGGCGATATAGGTTTTTCCGTCTCACCATAGACAATCAGCTCCTCGAAGTCTAAAGCTCCTTCTGAAACCGCCTTAAATATAGCTGTCCGCTCTCCGCAGTTGGTCAGACCAAAACTGGCATTTTCAACATTAACGCCGGTAAATACCCGTCCGTCTTTAGCGACTAAAACCGATCCGATAGGGAAATGAGAATAGGGAACATAAGCATTTTTGCTTGCTTGGACAGCCAAGTCAATCAACTCAGTAGTCGCCACTAGCTTCTTCTCCCTTCATAATCGCCACACCAGCTGAAGTTCCGATACGAGTCGCACCTGCTTCAATAAAGGCCAGCGCATCTTCATAAGAACGAGCACCGCCAGAAGCCTTGACCCCCATGTCAGGACCAACTGTTTTTCTCATAAGGGCAACATCTTCGACTGTCGCACCGCCAGTTGAAAACCCTGTAGAGGTCTTAACAAAATCAGCTCCAGCTTTCTGAGCTAATTGGCAGGCCTTAACCTTCTCCTCATCTGTCAGCAGGCAAGTTTCCAGAATTACCTTGACCAAGGTACCGTTAGCAGCTTCTACAACCGCACGGATGTCTCGCTCTACCAAATCATAATCTTTAGATTTCAGAGCACCGACATTGATGACCATATCCACTTCGCCAGCACCCTTTTGGATTGCGTCCTTCGTTTCAAAAGCTTTCACATCGGAAGTGTTGGCTCCTAAAGGAAAACCAATTGGCACACAAACCTTGACATCTGAGCCTTTTAGCTGCTCCGCAGCAAACTCTATCCAGGTTGGATTGACACAGATACTGGCAAAATCATAAACTTTTGCTTCTTCAATTAACTTCAGAATCTGCTCTTCTGACGCTTCTGGTTTTAAAAGCGTATGGTCTATATATTTGTTTAATTTCATGTTGGTTTCTCCTAGAATTAAGCAATAACCTCGATAATCTCGCTTACTGCAACGCTTTCATCACCTATTTTAACATTTTTTTGAAATTCTGTAACTAGTTCTTGAGAAATTTTTTCATTTGAATAAATTTTTGCGAAAACTTCTCCAATTTCGACCTTGTCTCCGACTTTCTTTCCGAAAACAATTCCTGTTTCATAATCTAAGTCGTCAGATTTAACTGCCCGTCCTGCTCCAAGTCTCATGGCAAAGAGGCCGAATTCCATAGCAGGCAGTTCAGTGATATAACCTGCCTGTTCTGCTTTCACATCTACAATATGAGCTGCACTTGATGGACGATAGAGATCTTCCAAGTCACCACCTTGAGCTACGACCATAGCTTCAAATTTCTTCAAAGCAGCACCGTTGGTCAGCTGTTCTCTCACTTCTTCCACCGTTTTCTCAACATCTGCAAGTCCGAGCATAATTTGCGCCAACTCACAAATGAAAGTTGTGATGTCTTCACGACCCCTGCCCTGCAAGATATCCAAGGCTTCCAAGATTTCAAGACGATTGCCAATGCTGGTTCCCAAAGGCTGACTCATATCTGTCAAAACTGCGACTGTTTTTCTGCCGACAGCCTTGCCCAAATCTACCATAGTACGTGCTAGTACACGAGCGTCATCAATATTTTTCATAAAGGCGCCTTCACCGACCGTTACATCCAGAAGGATGCTATCAGCACCAGCAGCAATTTTCTTACTCATAACAGAGCTAGCTATCAGCGGAATCGTATCAACAGTTGCTGTTACATCTCGCAAGGCATAGAGCAACTTATCCGCTAGCACCAACTGATCAGACTGACCGATAACGGACAAGCCGATTTCCTGCACCTGCTTGATAAAGTCTTCCTGACTGCGCTCTACCTGAAATCCTTTAATGGATTCCAATTTATCAATGGTTCCACCAGTATGACCCAGACCGCGGCCGCTCATTTTAGCAACAGGCACACCAAAGCTAGCCACCACAGGAACCAAGACCAGAGTTACCTTATCACCAACACCGCCAGTAGAATGTTTATCTACTTTTATTCCCGAGATTTCTGACAAGTCAAACTGTTCACCGGTTCCAACCATTGTCATGGTTAAATCCGAAATTTCCCGAGTCGTCATGCCTTTAAAATAGACAGCCATCGCAAAGGCTGCCATCTGATAGTCTGGCACAGTCCCGTCCACATACCCCTCAATCAGCCACTGGATTTCCTGACTGGTCAGCTCAAGACCATCTCTTTTCTTTTGAATAATATCTACAGCACGCATCCTATTTTTCGCTCCTTAAGATATAGTAGCCTTTGTCCTTCTTAACAATCTCACAATTACCGAAGATAGCTTCCATCTTCGACTTGGCACTGGGCGCTCCTTGCTTCTTCTGAATCACAAGAGTCAAATCACCGCCTTCTGTCAAATGCTCATAGCTTCCGCTGATGACTTCGTGCACGACTTGCTTACCAGCACGGATAGGCGGATTACTGATAACATGGTCAAAAAAGCCACTGACCTTTTCATAAACATTTGACTGGAAGATATGAGCAGATACCTGGTTTCTCTCAGCATTCTTCTGAGCCAATTCCAAGGCCCGCTGGTTGATATCTACCATGGTCGCAGCTACTCCGTACACTTTGGCTAAGGTCAAACCTAATGGTCCATAACCACAGCCAACATCCAGCACCCGTTCTCCAGCTTCAAAGTCCAAGACAGACAAAAGAACCCGACTGCCATAATCAATCATTTTTTTACTGAAAACACCAGCATCTGTCAAAAAAGTCAGCCGCTGTCCTAACAGTTCCACATTTAATTCATGAATATCATGTTTGGCATCAGGATTTTCTGCAAAATACATTTTAGTCATACAACCATTTTATCATAATTTTCCTAGAATTGTAAATCGTTTTCATTTCTCCAAAAAGTATGTTATACTAAAGTCCATCATACAGGAGTAACTTATGACTAACGAATTTCTTCACTTTGAAAAAATCAGCCGCCATACATGGCAAAACCTGCACCGCAAAACAACTCCGCCCCTGACTCAGGCTGAACTTAACTCTATCAAGAGTTTCAATGATAAGATTAGCCTGCAGGACGTTACGGACATTTATTTACCCTTGACTAACCTCATTCAGATTTATAAACGTTCTAAGGAAGACTTGGCTTTTTCCAAGGGGATTTTTCTACAAAAGGAAAGCCGAAAACAACCTTTTATTATCGGAGTTTCTGGCAGTGTGGCCGTTGGAAAGTCCACCACCAGCCGTTTGCTGCAGATTCTTCTTTCTCGGACTTTTTCAAATGCAACAGTCGAGCTAGTTACCACAGATGGTTTTTTATTTCCGAATAAAACCTTGGAAGATCATGGCATTTTAAACCGCAAGGGTTTCCCAGAAAGCTATAATATGGAGCTGCTTCTTTCCTTTCTGGACAGCATAAAAAACGGTCAGGATTTCCAAATTCCAGTCTACTCGCATGAAACTTATGATATCGTCCCTCAGAAAATGCAAGAGGTAAAGGCTGCTGACTTTGTTATTGTCGAAGGCATCAATGTTTTCCAGAACCCTCAGAACGAGCGCCTATATATGACAGATTTTTTTGACTTTTCTATCTATGTTGATGCTGAAGTCGAAAATATTGAAAATTGGTATCTAGATCGCTTTAAAAAAATGCTGACGCTGGCTGAAAACGACCCCAAAAACTACTATCACCGCTTCACCACTCAAGCAGAAGAGGAAGTGGTAGCTTTCGCCCATAATGTCTGGAAAAGCATTAACCTTGTCAACCTGCTAGACTACATTGAGCCAACCCGCAATCGGGCAGAAATTATCCTGCACAAAGCCGAAAATCATGAAATTGATGAAATTTACTTAAAAAAATAAAAAAGCTTGTCAAATCCTAACTTTTCATATATAATTAGATAGTTAGTATTTTCAATGGAGGTGAAACAACTTGGCAAACATTAAATCAGCTATCAAACGCGCTGAATTGAACGTGAAACATAACGAAAAAAACTCAGCTCAAAAGTCAGCTATGCGTACTGCAATCAAAGCATTTGAAGCAAACCCATCTGAAGAACTTTTCCGTGCTGCTAGCTCAGCTATCGATAAAGCAGAAACAAAAGGTTTGATCCACAAAAACAAAGCAAGCCGCGATAAAGCACGCCTTTCAGCTAAACTTGCTAAATAATGCATACAAAGGGAGCTCTCAGGAGCTTTTTTTGTTTCTCACACAAAGGAGATAGAGATGAAAATAGCAATTATCGGTTATTCCGGTTCTGGCAAATCCACTTTAGCAGCACAACTGTCCCACCACTACTCCATTCCCAAACTTCACATGGATAGATTGCAGTTCCAACCTGGCTGGAAGGATAGTGACCGTGATTGGATGAGTGAACAGATGGATAATTTTTTATCAAAAAATACCGACTGGGTCATTGATGGCAACTACTCTTGGTGTTTTTATGAACGGCGGATGGCAGAAGCCGATCAAATTATCTTTCTGAACTTCTCTCGCTGGAACTGCCTCTATCGAGCTTTCAAACGCTATCTAAAATACCGCAACCGGACCAGAGAAAGTATGGCTCCAGGCTGCCCCGAAAAGTTTGACTGGGAGTTTATCTGCTGGGTTCTTTGGAAAGGACGACGTCAGACCGCATTGGCAAGATATAAGAAAATCCGACAAACTTTTCCTCAGAAATTCTACGAATTAAGAAATCAAAAAGAACTAACCGACTTCTTACAGAACCTAAAAACAAGCGAGCCCTAATGACTCACTTGTTTTTATTTGATTTGCTTTTTCTGTGGGAAAAGAGGTAGGCCTAAAGAAGCTATTTTTTCAGCTGGAACCTTCATCCCGTCCTTAATCCACTTGGAAAGAACGGAAACCACTGCCGAACTCCAGAAGGAATTCGTGTAAGAGTTAGTCATTTTCTTAGCATTGCGATTACGATTACGCTTTTCCAAAAAATCGAATACGGCCTGAGTAAGCAGCTTTTCAAAATTATAGTCAATGGCTAGACTGATAACCCGAGCTTCTTTCTTGGCTTCTTTAAAAAGAAAAAGCCAGATCTGGTACATCTCAGTTTTAAAGTTAAACTCTTCCAATTTATCCGTAATACCTTGAACAGTGTTTTTAAAAATCTCTTCCAGAATCTGCTCTTTAGAGCTATAATTGCGGTAAAATGCCGCACGGGAAACCCCTGCCCGCTCAACCAGCTCTGAAATAGTAATTTTTTTGAGTTCTTTCTTCTCCAGCAGCTGCATGAGAGAAATTTCCAGAGACTCTCTCGTGATTTGATTGGATTCCTGATTGTATTTCTTTAAATTCGCGAGTGATTTTTCCGATATTTTCTTTTCCGACATAACAATTTCTTCCCTCTTGTATCAGCTGACAGTTTCCGCTTTTTAGTAAGCATTCTTCATGTTATAATTTTAAAAAAAGACAGGTTTTTTGTCAATTTTTTTATTGTACATACTTGACAAAAAAGGAGAAAAATATGACTTGGAAAATTATAGCTGACTCTGGCTGTGACTTTCGTGAAATGAAAAACTTGGCTAAAGACACCCAGTTTGAAAGTGTTCCCTTAACCATTCAAGTGGAAAATGAGATTTTTGTAGATGATAAGCAGCTTGATATTGACCTAATGATGGAGAAGATGTATGCTTCTTCTGCTGCTTCAAAGTCAGCCTGCCCTAGTCCAGATGACTATCTCAAAAGCTTTGAGGGAGCAGACAAGATTTTTGTTGTAACCATCACCGGCACTCTATCTGGTAGTAATAATAGTGCACAGGTTGCTAAGAAAATCTTTTTGGAAGAACATCCTGATGCCCAGATTCATGTCATTGATAGTCTTTCTGCTGGCGGAGAGGTGGACTTGCTTGTGACTAAACTCAATGAACTCATCCAGCAAGATCTCAGCTTTGATGAAGTTGTTGAAGTCATTAATCGCTATCATGAGAAAACAAAACTTCTCTTCGTTCTAGCAAAAGTAGATAACTTGGTCAAAAACGGCCGACTTAGCAAACTTCTGGGAACCGTTGTCGGCTTGCTCAATATCCGTATGGTCGGTGAAGCTAGCCAGACTGGCACGCTAGAGCTTCTGCAAAAGGCACGCGGCCCGAAAAAGGCTCTTGCTTCTGCAATCGAAGAGCTACTCAAAGCTGGTTACAAAGGTGGCCGACTCATCATCGCTCACCGCAATAACGAAAAATTCTGCCAGCAATTTAGTCAGCTGATACAAGAAAAGTATCCCCAAGCTCAAATCGAAACAATACCAACTTCAGGTCTCTGCAGCTTCTACGCTGAGGAAGGCGGAATCTTAATGGGCTACGAAATTTAATACAGTATCTAAAAAGTAAAGGATTAGGTCAATTATTTTAGCCTAATCCTTTACTTTTTCGATTTAATTCGCTATAATAAAACCAAGTAAAGGAGTTGATATTATGGCCAGAGGAAGAGGCGCCGCAAGCCCCCAAGATAAGGAAGCAAGTCTTCTCATTTCTAAAAAGCTCAAAGAACTTCTCAAGGAAACAGGTAAAAAACAAGTTGAGCTATCTCGTGAAACAGGCATTCCCGCTAGTACACTGACTGGCTATATCAAAGGGACATCTCTGCCTATCGCAGCCAATCTAGAAAAGATTGCAAGTTTTTTTGAGGTAGAGATTGAAGAAATCGATCCTCGTTACCGATTAATTGCAGACATCCCTCAACAATTTCCCGATTTAAATCGTATTTATCAACAACTTGACCAAAACAGACAGGAGCAAGGATTAAAGCTACTGGAAGCTAGCCTGACTGAGCAAGAAACACAAGCTAGCTTAAAGGACGACTACTTCCCCTACTTGGTCTATGAAAATTACTATCTCTCTCAGCATAAGCCTGAACAAGCTGATTTAGTCTGGCTGGACAGAGAAATTGACTACGATATTGCCCTTTGGGTACGAACTGACTCGTTAGAGCCCAAGTATCCAAGAGATTCCGTAGCGCTAATCAAGCAGACTCATTTCGAGCTTGCCGGCGCTATCTATGCTATCGACTATGACGGTCAAACCATTATAAAAAGAGTCTTCAACGATCCATCCGGTATTCGTCTAATTTCCCTTAATAAAAAATACAGTGATAAGTTTATCCCGCATGAGGAAGAGCCTAAACTAATCGGTCGAGTTATGGCGACTTTCATGCCACTGGATGTAGAAAAAATAAAGAAAAACAAATAACAGCTCTGCAAATGTACAGAGCTGTTATTTTGATGATTTTCAGTAAAAAAATCAGAAAGTCTTTCGACTTTCTGATGCTTGTTTAATAAAATACTGCTAATTCTTCATTCAGCTTCTTCATGTAGTGTTTGTGGACTATATAAGACAACACAGCTAAGCCTGCTAAAACTAGAGCGACTATCACATAAATTACCAGAGGCGCAAGAACATTGGATATAAAGAAGAGAAGAGTAATGACAATCAACATTCCTAAAATCAGAGCGATGGCTAAGAGAGTTTTCACCATATTATTATCTCGGCTCATCAATTCTGTGACATTGGACCAATTAGTCACAAGATGCTTGTAGTCTCGGTAGTAACCCCAAGAACTCCACATTAGGCTAATTAAGGCCCAAACAATCACCATGCCCAAGAAAGTCACTGGATGCATACCGGAAACAAGGCTAGTTATCAAAAGCAAGGTCAGAGGCAGGATAGACTGGACGGCAAAGAGCTGCCAAAACTTCAGATGAATATATTGCTTCAAATCAAAGGGGAGAACCTTGAGATAATCAAAATTTTCCCTTTCCAAAGAAATCCCAATAGCTGTAAGGTTGCTGCCGCCTGAGTTTAGTGTTGCAATCAAAACAGCCAGAGCCATCATTGGCAAGAGAAAGCGAGGTCCCAGATAAGGAGTTAAAGACAGGCCGCCTTGTATCATCCCCATTCCCATACTGAAAATGACAATGTAAGGGAGAAAGGCCGACATAAAGATGGCCTGCATAATGACAGAACCCTCGCTCAAGAGCCTGATATTGTAGCGCCAGACAAACTTTTTGAGATTTTTTGCTTCCGCAATATTGATGTCATGCACGCGCTCCCGCTTACCTACTGAAGAGCCAGTCATGAGAGCTGCCTCATAAAACTCTGGAATCACCTTGGTCTTTACGATGAAAAATAGAAGAGCCGCAACTGCCACCCATCCTAAAAATCCCAGCAAGGAAGCTGTATGAAAAGGATGAAGGATAAAATCATAAAAGGCTTTAAATGGCGGAAAGAAAGCTTTGACCTCTGTACGATTTATGACGCTTCTGCTGTTCATTTGATTAATCATAAAATAGAGGAAAAAGGAGCCCACGGAAACAAGAGCCAGAATGACATTGGACAAGATAGTCTTGTACTTTCTGAAAAAGGCTGTCTTGGTAATGAAATGCACAGCAATCAAAATCAGAAAGGTGATGACCGAACTTAAAATCAGAATAGCAAGCAGAGCCAAGGGCAGGGCCAAGAAAGGATTGCCACCTTGAAAAGCCAGAACCAAGAAATAACTGAACATAGGCAGAATGGCGATCAGCAAGGTCAGAATAACTGAAATGCTTTTGCCGACGATGATTTCTGCTTCGCTAAAAGCATAGGGACGATAAGACTGCAAGTCCTTGCTTTCATAAAAGACATTGTAAAAAACCAGAAAGCCCTGAGACATAGAAAAGAGAGCAAAAGCGGAAACCAAATTGGCAAAGAGCCCCGGATTGCCAACCAGTTGGTTCAGGGAGCCCATCAAGCCGAAAAGAAAGAGATAGACCAGTCCTAAAATCAGATACATGCGGATGGCCTTCAGCGATACATTGACCTTGCGCTCAGGATTCTTAGCTTGCATCTTGCGGTACTGTTGCAGCTGAGACGGCTGAATAGCATAGAGGATGTTGATATCAACGAGTTTTTTTTATAGCTTTAATGCGCATCAGGACTCACCTCTTCTCTGCGGCCTGCTAGACCAAGATAAATGGTTTCAAGAGACTGTTCTGGATGTTGGCCTTTTAGTTCTTCAATGGTTCCATAGAAAATCAATTTCCCTTTTTTGAGAATAGCCACCTTATCACAGAGCTGCTCTGCAACTTCCAAGACGTGGGTTGAAAAGAGAACTGTATTTCCTTTATCTGCATGCTGGCGCATCATCTGCTTGAGGTCAAAAGCTGCCTGCGGATCAAGACCAGTAAGCGGCTCATCCAGCACCCAAATATCCGGATCAGACAAAAGTGCCGCTATGACGAAGACTTTTTGCCTCATCCCATGAGAGAATGAATCAATAACCTCATAGCGATGAGAGCCAAAGTCGAAAAGATGGAGCAGATTTCCCAACCGCTCTTCGACTTCAGCATTTGTCATATCGTAAGAAGTCGCTACCAGTTCCCAGAACTCATTGGCAGTTAGGCGCAAAAATAAATCTGGTGAATCAGCTACATAGCCGATTTTTTTCTTGACTTCCAAGCGATTAGCTGATAATTCTTTCCCATCTACAAAAATCTGTCCACTACTAGGATTGATGACGCTGACCAAGGACTTAATGGTGGTAGATTTTCCCGCGCCATTGTGACCAATCAAACCGACGATTTCTCCGCTCTGCAAGGTTAGATTCAGCTGATTGAGAGCTACCGTTCCTTCATAAACTTTAGTGACATCTTTAAATTCAATCATAAGAGAGCTCCTTTACCGATTTCTATACAGATTAGTATACTCTTTTTGCGGCTTTTTGTCTCGTCTCTGCCTAACGACTGCTACAAGATAAAGCTAAAAGCAGCTGAACTTCATCTAACTATGAAATTCCAGCTGCTTTATTAAACAGAACGACTACGGTTGTTTGTATTTCTTTGCTAAACTAGATAAGCCTAGTGTGCTGACCAGCAGAGCCAGGCCAAGATGCAGGATTCCCTTATCTGAATTGCTTCCGGTTTTAGGTAAGGCAGCTGGAGCTTGCTGCTTGCTGATCTTCTGAACTTTTCCTACTGCCTGATCATAATGTTCTGCATAGTGAACCGCCAACTGAACTGACGGAACTTCTTTTCCTTCTTCGCTGTCAAAGATATACTCAGGAACTTCTAAAATTGCTGGTACAACTAATTTGGCACCAATAATCTCTGGTAGAGCTGCATAAGCTGTATCAAGAGCATTCGGTATATAGTTCGCCTTTTGCAAACGACTAGCTTCCAAAGTAGGTATTAGCGCACTGATGGAGTCCGTCTTGAAAGTTACTTCATATTGACGATCAATCGTGAGGTCGCTTGGGTCGTACGTGTTGAAAACAAGAGCCAGCTTATGACCTTTTTTCACCGTATAGAGATTAGGCTGCAAATAGACTGTATAGTCTTGGAATTGACCAATTTGAGGATCAATACTATTTTGCGAGCTAGACGGTGTATAGCCCGATTCTGGATTAGCCAGATTGACCCATCCTTTTGCAATGACTTTGTATTTGGTTTTGATAGTCGCAAAATTTTTGATATCCATATTGTTGAGATTGCTGCCCATCCAAAAGCCGTCTTTCTGACTTTCATCACTGGCTGCGCCGTTTCCAACCACATCAAACTCTTGGTCTGATACATCTACTAGGAGGGCATTGACCTGCAGATTACTGCCGCCCCACTTTGCCAGAGCTGCCTTGAAATGGACTGGGATATGTCCTTTAATGGTCATATCCTCTTTGACATCTGTCATAAAGGTCAAATTAACTTTAGAAGAAGCTTTGCTAACCGCTTCATCACGCTTGCTGGTATCAATTCCCGCTCCCGCGTAGTCACTGGAAATCGTTTCTTCTAAGCGCTTGGACTGAGCTGTCAGAATCAAGCGATTACTGCTTTTCCAATCATCATAACTGGTCCATTTATTTGGATCATAGTTATTTTGCGCTAAAACAGCTGGAAGTTTGCTGACATCATTTTCTACATCATAGAGGTAATGAGAGAACCAGGTATTGAGTAAGTCATAAAAATCTTGCTTGTTAGCTGTAATACCAAAGCCTCTAGATACGGCAGCTGGATTGATATGATTTCCTTGGTGAAGATAAAGTTTCACATCTTGACCGGCTTTTTTTAGCGCATCATACATGAGCTCAAAGTGTTTGGTTTTGACATTGTCATCATTCAAACCATGAACTAGCAGGGCACTGGTCTTTATCTTTTCTGGATGTAGCGTGTAATCCCGCTCCTGCCATACCGGACTATAGTTACGGCCGTGCGCATTCTGGTCCTTATTTAACTGATTAATGTAGTCAGCATACTTGTTACTAATAGCAGACCAGTCTTTTTGATCTAGCAACCGTGTAGCAACATAGAGCGACAGCCAAGATAAATCACTGTAGGGCGGATTGGTGTAAGCCGACCCTTGACTATTGAAATAATCATACCAGCTGGCAATTCCAGCTGCTGGAACAATGGTTTTCAAGCCTTCAACGCCAGTCGTTGCCACACCGAAAGTTGTCGTACCAGCCCAAGACAGACCAGTCATACCGACCTTGCCATTAGCCCAGTCGGCCTTGATTTCGATATTGTTAGTTCTGTCTGTGTAGGCCGTTCGTTTACCATTGACCCATTCGACAATATTTTTAAATGCTTCAATTTCTAAATCAGAGCCAGTTGTATTAAAACCTTCAGAACCTTTGGTTCCTAGACCAGCGCTAGAAACAAAGGCATAACCTCGGACGAGGAAATAATCATACCAGTTCAAGTTTTCATAGTCATAAATCCCCTCATATGGACTGTAGTAATACCAATCCGATGACATTGCTCTTTTTGCTGCATCAATACTGCTCATGCTAGAAACTGGCTGGCGCTGAGCTGGCTGATTGCGGAGGCTCTTCATGTCATAAGAACCGTTTGTCGGCAGATTGAGACTTTCCAGCGTCACATGGTCTTCGTCCAAGGTTCCAGCGACATAGGGACGAGCTTCCAAGATTGTCGCAGCCTTATAATCACCCTTAGCAGCTGCTTTAGGAAGCTGCACAATAGCCTTGACTAAATCAAGCTTACCGTCACCATCCGTATCGTAGTCAGTCTCTACATAGACTGGGAAACGAACAATCTCACTGCCTTCATAAGTATACTCCTCATATCTGTCTTCACCACTACTATATGGAAAAATTGGCTGTGAACGACCATTCAAAAAGAGGGGCTCTTTCTTTTCAGAGCGATAAGCATCATGCAGCCGCTTGGCAACTGAATACATAGATTGCAGATTAGCACCCTGGACACTGGCTGTCAAATCAGCCTCTTTTTCAATCATCCCTAAGCTCTTTGCTAGATTTGCTCTATCCTCGGCACTGCTGCCCAACTGATAATCACTGACTGCTGCCCACTTGAGCAATTCATCTACAGCCTCTTGCAGGGTTATTTCCTTATCTGTGAGGGAAGGATTTGAAAGACCGCCTGTATAGGCAGACAAATCTTGGCCTTTCACAGCAGTTGAGCCAGCGGAAGGTGCTGAGCTGACATCTTTAGCCAAGGCCAAAAGCGCCTTCTCATCTGACGGATCAAGGCTAGGGACTGCTTCCTCTGGAGCAAGTAGAGACTTTTCTTCCTTTTCAGGCAAGGAATTGTCAGGCTCTGTCTGACTTTGAGCAGCTAAAACCTCTGGCTTTTGGACTTGAGTGCCAGTTTCAGAAGCCTTTGCAACTGTTTCTGTCTTGAGATTATCCGTGCGCTCGCTACTAGCTTGAGTCGCCTCATCCGCCTGAACAGCTTGCGCCAATACCAAAGGTGCAAGTAACAAACTTGGTAAGAGTAATGTAACTAGTCTTTTCTTTCTCATAAAGACACCTTTCCTTAGATAAAATCTTTTATAATAAGCCCATTATACTATGTAAGCGCTTTTATTTCAATCTATTCTATCTTTTATCTATGAAAAACGTCAAAATATCTATAGAAGCAGAAAAACACAAACGATTGCGCCTTTCTGCTTCTTTTGGTACAATAAAGCCAATCAGTGAGAATGAAAAGGACAATTTATATGGAAAACCAAACCTTAATGCAGTATTTTGAATGGTATCTGCCAGATGACGGTCAGCATTGGAATCGCTTAGCGGAAGACGCACCTAACTTAGCAGCCAAAGGAGTTCGTAAGGTCTGGATGCCACCCGCTTTCAAGGGAACCAGCTCTAATGACGTCGGCTATGGCGTATATGACCTCTTTGATTTGGGAGAGTTCGACCAAAAAGGGACTGTACGCACCAAGTATGGATTGAAGGAAGAATACCTCCGAGCGATTGAGGCACTTGGGCAGAACGGCATCGAAGCTATGGCGGATGTTGTCCTCAATCACAAGGCCGCAGCTGACTACAAAGAGCGTTTTACCGTCGTTGAAGTTGATCCTAACGACCGCACAAAGGTCTTGTCAGAACCTTTCGAGATCAAAGGCTGGACTAAATTTGTCTTCCCAGGCCGCAAAAAAGCCTATAATGACTTTGAATGGCACTGGTACCACTTCACCGGCACTGACTATGATGCCAAAAACAACAAGTCAGGCATTTTTCTCATCCAAGGGGACAATAAAGGTTGGGCAGATGATGAGCTAGTAGACAATGAGAATGGTAACTACGACTATCTCATGTATGCGGATATTGATTTCAAGCACCCCGAAGTCATCCAGAATCTCTACGACTGGGCTCATTGGTTTATTGAAAGCACTGGTGTTCATGGCTTTCGCTTAGATGCTGTTAAGCACATTGATTCATTCTTTATGAAGAATTTCATCCGCGATATTACTGAAAAATACGGTGACGATTTCTATGTCTTTGGGGAATTTTGGAATAGTGACGAAACAGCCAATAACGATTATCTAGAAAATATTGACTACCGCTTTGACCTAGTCGATGTTAAACTTCATCATAATTTATTTGATGCCAGCAAATCTGGAGCAGACTATGACTTGCGCACTATTTTTGATCAGACACTTGCAAAAAATCATCCTGAATCGGCTGTAACCTTTGTGGACAACCACGATACTCAGAGAGGTCAGGCTCTGGAATCTACTGTCGAAGAATGGTTCAAACCAGCTGCCTATGCTCTCATACTTCTAAGAGAAGCTGGATTGCCCTGCGTCTTTTATGGAGACTACTATGGCATTAGCGGAGAATTTGCCCAAGAGAGCTTTCAAGAGCTACTGGATAAACTCCTAGACATCCGTCTCAATCTAGCCTATGGTGATCAGACCGACTACTTTGACGATGCCAACTGTATCGGCTGGACTCGCCAAGGTAAGGACGATGATGGTCAGCCAATCGCTGTCCTTATCAGTAATGACCAAGCAACAAGCAAATCTATGTTTGTCGGTCCAGAATGGGCTAGCAGAGAATTCAGCGATTATCTGGGCAACAGCTCTCAAATCGTAACAATTGACGACCAAGGCTGGGGAGAATTTCCTGTGGAGGAAAAATCAGTCAGTGTCTGGAGTGTTAGGTAATCAATTTACTTACATATAGCAAACTAAAAACCGATTCGTAGTTCACTGCGAATCGGTTTTTAAGTTTCTAGCCTTTGAGATAGTTGAGGAAGAGGTCTTGTTTTCTATAGAACTGATGTTACTTAGAAATCCCCGCCAATAAGATAGAATGAAGTTCACTCACTCCACCAATCCACTTCTTATATAAGCATCCACCATACGCTCTGTCGCTACAACCGAATCGATATGGGTACGCTCATAAGAGTGGCTGGATTCGATGCCGGCACCTAACAGGGCATGCTTGACTTCTGCTCCTGCACTCATGGCAGCAGAGGCGTCTGACCCGTAGAATGGATAGATGTCCAGTTTGTAAGGAATGTCCTGATCCTTAGCTAACTTAACCAAATGCTGCCGGAAGCCATAGTGATAAGGTCCTGAAGCATCCTTGACACAGATAGAAACCGTGTATTCATCCGTCTGCTGGTCGTCACCCATAGCGCCCATATCAACCGCTAAGTACTCTACCGCTTGCGCCGGCAGACTGGAATTAGCTCCATGACCAACCTCTTCAAAGACACTGAAAGCAAAATGAGTCGTCACCGGCAGCTGAACCTTTTCCTCTTTGTATACACGCAAAAGATTGAGCAAAATAGCTGCGCTGACCTTGTCATCCAGAAAGCGAGACTTGATAAAGCCTGACTCTGTAACAGTGGTACGCGGATCAAAGGAAATAAAATCCCCTACTTCGATTCCTAAATCCCGCGTTTCTTTCTCACTCGTCACCTTTTCATCCAAACGGACTTCCATATTGTCCTGAGTACGCTCAACCGTTCCAGCATCTTTATAGACATGGCAGGAAGTCTGATGAACTAAGATAGTCCCATTGACGGTCTTGCCACTGCTGGCCACATGGACTAGACAGTTTTCTCCTTCAATCATATTCCAAGGGAAACCGCCAATCCGATCCAGTTTAAGTCGACCATCAGACTTAATCGCACGGACAATAGCACCAAGAGTATCCACATGGGCAGTCACTACCCGATGCTGGGTATCATTTTCGCCCTTAACTACAACATGAACACCGCCTTTATTGGTCCGAACAGGCTCATAGCCCAATCCTTCCAGCGTGTGTACCAAATAGTCTGCCACCTCAGCCGTAAAGCCTGTTGGGGAAGGGATAGCCGTTAATTCTTGTAAATATTGAACAGTTTGATTCATGAATGACTCCTCATCGTTTTTCTTTATTATAGCACAAAGAAAGCCTGAGCAAATAGATTTTCAGCAGGCTTTTAATGATTTTGAGAAATTTTGAAACCTCTACTTCTATTATTTCATTTCCATTCTTCCTCATAGAAAAGCTAAAATCATCTAGGTACAAAGACGAGAAAAAATCATCTCAGCTAGCTGAGATGATTCGTTTGGCTAATATTAATTAGCTTTTTTGAAACGATAGACAAGAGCTGATAAAAGAATCAGAGCAAATCCTGCTGCTATCGCAAAGATAGATGTTTCGCTGCCAGTTTTCGGCAAAACTTTTTTGCCAGTTGCTGATCCAGTAACATCTTTTCCATCTTTATCTGTCGAATTACCTGGGGTTCCATTTTTCGACCCGTCTGGTTTATCACCAGATGATGATGGTGGTGTCGAACCTGAAGAAGGTGGCGGTGTACCTGGTCCTTGTGGACGTCTAGCTTCAAATGTCCATGTGCCTGTAAATTTGACATCTGCGCCTGCAATAGTTTTACTATCTGCGTCATATTTGAGGAATTTCCAAGTACCATCACTTGCTTCAACAGTTTTCTTAACTGGCTGAACCGCTTGAACGGCAGCACCGTCTGCATATTCAGTGGCATCATTTGGTAACAATGCTGTGACTTCTTCTGGCAAGCTACGATTCGGATCTGCGCTTACAAATTCATAAGTCGCCTTATATTTCGGTGCTGGAGTGAAATTCCATTTACCAGTAAATTTAAGGTCCTTATCCGCAACAGTCTGGCTATTCGTTTCCGCATAGCCTTCGAAAGTCCATGTGCCTTCAGTAACTGTAACACTTGTTCTAGCAGGTTGCTTAGCGTCTACATTAATACCACTAGTGTAGCGATTAGCATCTGCTGGAAGCAAATCAGTTACTTCTTTTGGCAGATTTGGATAGGCTGCATTGCTGCTGAGAAACTCATAGCTAACACCATAGTCTTTATAAGTGTTTGTGAATACTGGATTATTACCTTCGACGGTAGCTTCCAACTTGCCCTTGCTTGCAGTCACTGTGACAGTCACTGTATGCTCTGCGCTATCGTAAGTCACTCCAGCTTCATTTCCAGCTACTTCCGTCAGCTTGTAAGTATAAGTGCCTTCTTTATCATAGTTGATTTCAGGAAACTTGATATTACCATTGGCATCATTTGTTGCTTGAAGTTCCACGTTATTTCCGCCAACCTCAGTCAGTTTGAAAGTATACTTTCCAGCTTCAAGTGCTTTACCATCCAGAACTTTCTTAGCGGTAATCGCTGCAGTTGCTGGCTCTAACTTGTAGGTATTGGTGAAAGCCTCACGGTCATAATTAACCGCTGCTGTCTTAACGCCGTTGTTGTCTGTTACAGTAACAGTAACATTGATGTCTGAATTGGCATCGTTTGTCACACCTGGCAGATTGCTTGCTCGTTCACGAATGACATAGTTAAAGGTTCCCTCTTTTTTGAAACGAAGTTTCTTAAAGGTTACGGCACCAGCTTTATTGGTTACCGTTTGAACAACTTTATCGTTGTCATCCTTATTGATCAAATCAAAAGTAAATTCACCATCCTCCAAATTGCGGCCAGTCAATTCCTTTTTGACTTTGAAGATAACTTCATCCGAACGAGTACCTTCCCCGACACCATCAAGAGTTGTCAAAGGTGCAAATGGACGTGCTAACAAATCAGGCATCTTTTGCCCATTAGACGTAACGGTTACATCGTTAAAGGCTTTTTTGGTTACCTTATCTACTGGCTCAGTCAAACGAGTCCGGTAAATAACATAAATCCCTCTTCCATTCAATTCCCCAGCATTAACTGTGAAATGATTGGAGTCTGTGACTGTCACAATCTGGCTCGAATTAAATGATTGACGTGTGCCAGAAGCACCTTCCCACTCAGTAAAGTAGTAACCTTTAATCCCTGTCTCTTCATCCAGTTCTTGATCTTCTGGAATAGCGTCCTCAATGACAACTTGACCAAGATTTTGGACATCGCGATTGACACGAATACGCCAGTTGACGTAGTTTGGATCCTTAGAATCCTGAACACCCCACTTGGAATAACCCTGAGGCTCCTCATCAACCTTGATACGCTTCAGCTTGTAAGTCCTAGCACCCGGAAAGTTAACTTCTTGTTCTTGGTCATAAGGCATATTATCAGCCCAAACCACTGTGAAAGAAGATTGAATACGCTTGGTATCTGACATTTTCGCAAAATACTCAGCATTTGTGACAGTAATGGTTGCTGTATTGGTAACAGGATCTGTCACTAACTTGGCAACAACAGTGCCATCCGGTGCGCTTATGTTTTCCTCCAAAGTTCGCTCAATTTTGAACTGTGATGGAACTCGATAAACCATGGTATCACCATTATTTAATACTTTGCTATCTGCAAATGTATAGGTCGGAGCAATGTAAAATTTACCTTCACCGTAGCCTGTATCCTTTAAAGGATTAGTATTAATAGTGACGTTTGTAGTTAGTTGATAGTCGCCATCACCTAACTCTGCAGCAGAAACCCTAGGACTTGAGCTTAACAAGGGAATAAAGGTTGATACCAAAAGCAGCAAAGTCATCAGAGCATGAGACACTTTATGATAAGTTTGTTTCACCTTGAATGCGGTCCTCCTTCTTTTTAAATTTTATTTTTGACAAATGCTGGCAGGCACACCATCACCTGTCTACCCCCTCATTTTCAGTCGATTCTAAATCAAGATTTATTACCAAACTAAAAATGAATGTGTTTGTATATGATAAGCGAATATGACATATACATATCAATTATAACATAAAATATTATAATTGACTCTTTGTGAACTACTTTTTTTAGTGGCAATTATCTGCTTTTTGTCTACTTTCATTACAAAAAAGTTACAAATTGTTTTTTTATCTAACTCGGATGGATTATTATTGTTTTATTAGAAATAAATAGCAGAAAAAATACCTAGACTTTTTACAGTCTAGGCATTTTTAAATATATACGGAAAACAACTTATTGCTTACTTATTAAAGATTGACTTTCTGAAGTCATCTGTCTCACGAAGATAAGCATTGTAAATCTTCTTCTTGAGCAGGTTGACCCAGCTGGCATCGACACGGCTTGTAGCATTGGCAATGTTGCTCACATCCTCTGCTACTGCTGCGTCCATCAGCCTTTGCATATCTGCATAAGAGCGAATGGTTACTTTCTTAGTACTGCTTGGATTTCTGAGTTCGTACTCAATGGTGATTGGTTTGAGCTTGGTCAGCTGATCAATCCGCTCCTTATACATCGCCTTCTTGAAGGCTACCCAAGAGTCATATTCACCTTTGAATACATTTTCCAAGACTTTCTGGTCAGTCACGAGACCAACATCTCTTCCGGACCATCCGTCCCACGTTTTCTTGCCTTCATCAAAGGCTTCCTGAGAGTACTTACCAGAAACATAAGGAATAAATCCTTCATGGTAGCCTTTGGCTGCCAGCAACTCATAGGCTGTGCGGCGGAACATAACGTCGCCCGGAGCTCCATTTGGATTGCTCAAGGCTGAGTAGATTGGTGAGAAGAGACTGAGACTGAGATAGCCATTTCGTGCATATCTACCACTATCCTTGTTCTCCCGACGAGTGATAACATCATTTTCAATCAAAGAGTCAAAGGTCTTCAGCTGCTTGATTTCTTCAGCAGTGAAGGTTCGTGTCTGGTTTCCAGCGTGGGTTTCCTTACCATACTTATCAGTAACGTAGTAATTCTCCATCTTCCTGAACCACTGAAGTTTCGCATCATCACTCTGCTTCAGCATAGAAGTACCTTCTAGGTAATCCAGCGTGTAGATCATGTCAAACATACCATGGACATAGTGTTGCAGATCTTCTGCATTTTGAACGCGTTCTTTGAAGTTATATGTGTGTAGACGCGTCTTAGAATCCTTGTCGACCTTGAAGAGGGTATTGAGCGTAATGGTTGCCTCATCCGCACTTGGAGTGGACTGCAGGAGTCCGCGAGCATAGAGCTCAGCTCCCAGACCTTCACGGCGGCTATTGCCCTCAAAGTAGATGCCTCCGTCAGAATTATGGGTCATCTCATGCGTGTAGACTGAGTTACCATAGTCTTCTAACAATTTAGCTGCATCAAAGTGGGTTACGCTTCCCGTAGCATAGGCATTGTAGCCCTTGCTTGGATACCACTTGCCAGCTGGTCCAAAGAACTCCTGCATAGCCAGTGATTTCTTGTCATTAGCTGGAGCCCAATATCTTTGACCTGTCTTGTCAACCAATGAGAATCCATCGTAAACCAGAACAGAACGGAAGAGCTTGTCCTTGCTTTCATCGCTTAGAATCTTATACCAGAAGTCATAATGATCGCGCTGGTACTCAGCTGTTTTTCTCACTCGGTCTTCGACATATTCCGCTAGCTCGGCATCTGTTCGCACTCTGCCATTGGCATCAAGGCGATAACGGTCATAAGTCCCCATGGAGATGGTGGACATATTGGAGATAGCATAGACACCCTTCTCAGTCATGGTCAAGAGTGGCAGGAGCATGCCCTTGTGTTCCCAATTATCAGCAGTAATCTTGTCGTAAACGCCGACAGAGTACTTGCTCTTGTCCTCAGCTGCATCCTGAAGCTGTCTCGCTTCTGCTATATCCGACTTAGCCTCAACGATGTAGGCTTTTGTATTGGTCTTGAGCCATTCATTATTGCTCTTGCCCGGCAGGAAGAGCTGACGATAGCCTTCCAGGTAGTTAAAGATCCCTCGCTTACCAGTCGCCTCAGAGAGCGATGTATCATAAGCCATATAGTTGTTCTTTGCTTTAAGATTGTTCATGCCTGACTTACCAAGTGAAATAATGGTATCTAAGGTTGAAGCATTATGATTTCCAAAGAAGTCAAATTTATAGGCCGACAAATCCTTGACATTGATATTGTCATAGTTGATATTATACCAACGGTTGAGATAGGTTAGACCAAGTAAGAAGGCTTCTTTATTGTCTTTAATTTGCTGAGTTATATAGTCTGCTACAACATTACCTTCCGTATTGATAGACTTGTCCATAGCCAGTACCTTGCGCAGCTCTTCTGACAGCTTGGTCTTGACTTGGTCAAAGGCAGTATCCAGATAGAGATCATCCAGAGAAGTGTCAGCATTCACGCCTAAAACAGTCCGCATAGCTGGCGAATCAAGGGTAACCTTGTTCAATTCCGGCAGCACTTGATTGAGAACTCTGCTATAGTCTGATAGGAAGGCTTCTGGTGTATAAAGGAGGTCTAAGCCATTTACAGTATATTCTGCAATTGCCTTATATTTGAAATCTCCCTTATAGGTCAGATTCAGGTATTCAACTGTATTATCCTCGAAGTGCAGCATCAAGCGATTAATCGCTGTCTTGTTGCTATTGATATCAGTGATAATCTGGTTGCCCTTCATTGGAACAACATCCAGCAAGTACTCCTTATTGAGCTTGTGATTATCTGGAAGTTTATTTCCATAGGCAATGATGGTCTCCTTATTATAGAATGGAAGGAGTTTTTCCATGTTAGCATAAGCTATTAGACGGTCTTCTCGAGCATTCTTTTCCTGAGCATAGTTGACAGAATAAAGGTTGAGATTCGTGTCTTCTAGCGTTGTCGTAATATCTAAGCTAGCTAGCTTCTCTTCTGCCTCGTTCAGAGTCAGTGTTGATGTGACAAACTTGTCATTTTCCAGTGTTGTATTTCCTTCAACGGCATAAGCTTCTGTGATACGGTTATTCTCATATCCCTGATCGCCAGAAATACTGTAAACATTTGTACCGCTGACATTGCTGATGACATTATCAATCAAGCCATTGAAGTAATTGGAACCAACCACACCACCAATCTGACCATTCTTAGTAGAGTTTTGAATCTTTCCAGTTACATAAGAACGGCTGATGCGGGCATTGTTTTCTAAACGGCCAACCAGGCCGCCGAAGCGTTGGTTATTCGCTCTAGCGCCTGCTAGAATGGTCACATCTGCCCTGCTTTGGCTAATCAAGGAGTTTCCTCCCTTAAGATTGGCAACCAAACCACCAACATTGTATTCTTTGCCCTGTTTATCATTTGACACGATAGTTCCAGTAAAGGAGCTATTGGTAATTTGGGTATTGTTAGCAATAACGACTAAACCTGCTACCTGTGAAGCATTTTCTTTTACTTCTACTCTACCTTGAACGGAAACGTCTGTGATTCGAGCCCCTTCTGCATTACGAGCCAAAGCCGCTGAGTCATAGGTGCCTACAATATTAACCTCTTTCAGGTCCAGATTGGAAATAGAGGAACCACTCTTGAGGTTTTCAAATAAAGGTTTGGCTAGATTATAAATTGCGTACTGCTTGCCATTATGACTACCAGTCAGACTGCCTGTGAAGTTCCCTTTGAGGTAGACATAGTCCGCAGGTGCCAGACTGACCTCGCTAGCATCCAAATCAGCTCCCAGAACATAGTTGCCAGCCATATTTTGCTTCATCGCGTCTATCAAGCCAGCAAAGCTGGTGTAGAGATTTTGCTGACTAGAAACAACTGCCTTACTGATATAGAAGTCATAGCCAGACTTATAGCCTGTCTCACCTTCTTGAACCAGCTCAGGTAGAGAGACCGTTACCTTGTAGACAGCTCTGCCATCTTTCTGGCTTTCTGCAATGCTGTGAACCGGCAGGAGCATTTCTTTAGATTCACTTGATTTGACTTTGACAAAGTAGGTAGACAAATCCGTAGGCATAGAGCTCATGGACACGACGCGCTTAAACTGGTCGTTTTCTTTTCTGTAAAACTCAACCAAATCAATATCTCGAAAGGCAATCTTCTTGTATTCCAATTCAAAATTGCGGCTGTCGGTTTCAAGGTCTGTGAAGCTGCCATTATCCAGTTCATAAGTCAGCTTGGTTTTCAGGGTATATCCTGTGTAGTAGTCTAAGTCGCCAATCTTCAGACTTCCTGCGAAATTGGTAATCGGAAGAGTGCGGACAAGCTGATCTCCCTGATACAATTCTGCAGTCGCTGAACGGAAGGACTGAGTTTGGTCTTGAAGTCTGTATTGAACCGTAACCGACTTATCATCAGGATTTTCTGTCAGACTTAGAATGGAAACTGACGGCTTGACTTTAGGCACTCCATTTAGAGCTTCTTTGGCTGCTGTCAGGCTAGCAAAAGCTTGATTGACCTGCACTTGTGTAGCAGTTTGATTGTTCAGAACTCCTTCTGCCTTGACCAGTTCGTCCCTATAAGCTGTCTGCTTATCTGAATCTGCATTCTTATATTTTGGAGTCGCTTTGATAGTTTGATTTAAATCGTACTCGTTTTGAAGAGCAGTTTTGACAACCTCAAGTCCGCTTAACTGTGCCTTGGCTTGATTGATTCGTTCCACCAGTTGGTTAACTTCTGCTTGGCTAGCATGTGATTGGCTCAGAATCGCTTGACCTGCTGTCAAAGCAGTATCATAGCTAGATTGTTGACTCTGACTATCGTTGAAATAACGTGCCTGAGCTTTAATCTGTTCTGCTTCCGCCAACAGATTATGAAGTGGAATTAAATCGAACTCTTCTAAGGCTGCTGCTTTCGGCGCATCGTTTGGAACCAGATGTGGCTTAGCTGTTCCGACTTTGATAACTTGCGTTACTGGAGCTAGAGTTTCCTCGTTGGACAGCTCTTGGCGGTCAACTTCTTGGCCGTTGGAGCTATAGACACGGGTCTTGATTGTCCGTTCACCTTGGACACCTGGGGTTGCAATTTGACGGGCATTACGAACCAATTCGTCCGTTTCTTCTTCATGAGTTGAGAAGTTGATTTTCTCAACACGCGTTTCATCTGTATAAGTCAACGGGTACTCTGGCAAGGCGTCTGCTTTTGGTGCTTCATTCGGTACCATATTTGGCTTAGCTGTACCAACTTTAACAATTTGTGTTACTGGAGCTAATGTTTCCTCGTTGGATATCTCTTGGCGGTCAACTTCTTGACCGTTGGAACTGTAGACACGAGTCTTGATAGTACGCTCGCCTTGCACACCTGGAGTCGCAATTCGACGGGCATCACGAACAAGTTCATCTGTATATTGCTCTTCGATGTTAAAAGCTATTTTCTCAACACGCGTTTCATCTATATAAGTCAGTGGATACTCTGGCAAAGCTGCTTCTTTCGGTGCATCATTCGGTACCATAGTTGGCTTAGCCGTACCAACTTTGACAACTTGAGTAACAGGTGCTAGAGTTTCCTCGTTGGACAATTCTTGGCGATCGATTTCTTGACCATTAGAGCTGTAAACGCGAGTCTTAATGGTACGCTCGCCTTGAACACCTGGAGTCGCAATTTGACGGGCATCACGAACCAATTCGTCCGTTTCTTCTTCGCGAATGGTGAAGTTGATTTTTTCAACTCTAGTTTCGTCGGTGTATGTCAGCGGATATTCTGGAAGAACTTCTGCTTTCGGTGCATCGTTCGGTACCATACTTGGCTTAGCTGTACCGACTTTGACAACTTGCGTTACTGGAGCCAGTGTTTCCTCATTCGATAACTCCTGACGGTCAACTTCTTGACCGTCAGAACTGTAGACACGAGTCTTGATAGTTCGCTCACCCTCAACACCTGGGGTAGCGATTTGACGGGCGTCCTGAGGCAATTCATCGGTGTATTGTTCCTCGATGTTAAAGGCAATTTTCTCAACACGCGTTTCGTCTGTATAGGTCAGTGGATACTCTGGCAAAGCCTCTGCTTTTGGTGCATCATTCGGTACCATATTTGGCTTGGCCGTACCAACTTTAACAATTTGTGTTACTGGAGTCAGTGTTTCCTCATTGGAAAGCTCTTGTCGGTCAACTTCTTGGCCGTTGGAACTGTAAACACGGGTCTTGATTGTTCGCTCACCTTGCACACCTGGAGTGGCAATTTGACGGGCGTCCTGAGGCAATTCATCGGTGTATTGTTCCTCGATGTTAAAGGCAATTTTCTCAACACGCGTTTCATCTGTATAAGTCAGTGGATACTCTGGCAAGGCGTCTGCTTTTGGTGCATCATTCGGCACCATATTTGGCTTAGCTGTTCCGACTTTGACAACTTGCGTTACTGGAGCTAGAGTTTCCTCGTTGGACAGCTCTTGGCGGTCAACTTCTTGGCCGTTGGAACTGTAGATGCGAGTCTTGATTGTTCGCTCGCCTTGCACACCTGGAGTCGCGATTTGACGGGCGTCCTGAGGCAATTCATCGGTGTATTGTTCCTCGATGTTGAAGGCAATTTTCTCAACACGCGTTTCATCCGAGTAAGTAAGCGGATATTCTGGAAGAACTTCTGATTTCGGCGCATCGTTTGGAACCATGGTTGGCTTAGCAGTACCAACCTTAACAATTTGTGTTACTGGAGCTAAAGTTTCTTCATTAGACAGCTCTTGGCGGTCGATCTCCTGACCATTGGAACTGTAGATACGGGTTTTAATCGTACGCTCACCCTCAACACCTGGAGTTGCAATTTGACGAGTACCTTGGACTAGCTCGTCTGTCTCTTCTTCACGAATAGTATAGTTGATTTTCTCTACGCGGGTTTCATCTGTATAAATCAGTGGATACTCTTGAAGGGCATCTGCTTTTGGCGCATCAGCTGGAATCAGACTTGACTTACTTGTTCCGACCTTAATAATCTGAGTGACTGCTGCAAGAATTTCTTCATCCGATAAAACTTGGCGGTCAACCTCTTGGCCATTCGAGGTATAGATACGAGTGGTAATCGCTCGCTCACCCTGTACACCTGGTGTGACAACTTGGCGACTGCCTTCTGGAATCTCATCAGTATACTGTTCTTCGACGGAAAAATCGATCTTTTCTCTTCTTGTTTCATCCATCGCAGTCAGCTCTAATTCTGGGACTTCTTGCACGGGTGCGTCATCTGGTGCGGTACCATAAGTTGTTAGCTCAGGCACTTCTTGAACCGGTGCAGTATCGGGCGTTGTGCCATAAGTAGTTAACTCCGAAGCTTCTTGTACTGGCGCTGTATCGGGTACAGTGCCATACGTTGTTAGTTCTGGAGCTTCTTGTACTGGAGCCGTGTCTGGTACAGTGCCATAAGTCGTTAGCTCAGGTACTTCTTGGACTGGCGCAGTATCGGGCGTTGTGCCATAGGTCGTCAATTCGGGAACTTCATTTACGGGTGCGGTATCTAGTGACGTACCATAAGTCGTCAATTCTGGGACTTTATGCACTGGCGCTTCTTTTGGTACAGATTTTACTGCAGCAGTTCCAACCAATACAATTTCCGAAACTGGCTCTGCAGTTACCTGGTCTGAAATCACTTCGCTTTTTACAATTTCTTTACCTGCAATATAATTGCGAGTGATAACTGTACGAGTCCCTGCAACTCCGGCACGAATAACCTGAGATTGCCCCTCTGCTAGCTCATTTGAATATTGGTACTCTGTTTGATAAGGCAGCACTTGAGTTTGGCTGCTTTCTTGGCTCTTGAACTCCAGCTCTGGTACTTCAGTGACTGGAGAAAGCCGAGCAAATTCACGCTCTTTGGCAGCAATAATCTCTTTTTCTTGCTCTGTCAGTTTCTCTGTTTCAGTAGATACAGGCTTGTTGGCAGTACCCGGATTCCCAGAAAGACTAGCAGATTTGCCCGCTTGTTGATCGACTTCAACAGCTGACAAGTCCTTTTGTGCCGTAGGAAGCTGATGACTTCCTGCTGCGTTCTCCTTGCCCTGTTCACCGCTTTTCAGATAGCCAACATACTCAAAACCAGCAATCTCTAAAGGCTCAGGCAGCTTATCTCCCACTGTCAAATTCAGCCTTTGATTGTAAGCGGCTAATTCAATATTGGTCACTGCAAATACAGAAGGAGCTAGGAGAATAGAGCCTAGACCTGTCACCAGCAAAATAGAAGACAGGTACCTTTTGCCATTTCTACCTCGAGCAATTACTAAGACTGCTAAAGTCAGCCCAGCAGCTGCAAAAGTTGCTTCCCACAGACTTGAGTAGCCCGTCTTTGGCAAACTTTTTGCCAAAAGCCCCTGGGTCTTTGGACGGTAAACCAGGTAATAAGCATCAGAGTTTTCTTCCACAAACTTTGGAAGCTCCTTAACAACAGCATTCTTCTCAGCTTCAGTCAGTTCAGACTCTACTACGTAGTGATACTGGACTGGAACGGTTTTGCCTGCTGAGACTTCTGCAGCCTCAACCGTGCTTATATTTCCCCCTATGGCGGTACTCAAAAAGAAGCTTCCGATAGTGGCAGAAACCAGTCCTACTGATAACTTTCTAAAAGAATAGCGCTGGAGCGTATCACCAGTGATTCTTTTTTCCATAATAATTCCCTTTTCTCCATATAATAATCTCTTAAAATTTTACAGAATTTCCTACAAAAATTCAATGCTTTTGCTTAAAAATATATCTTTGAAGGCTGAAATCATCAAGTTTTTGAACAGCCTGGAAATAGTGTTCATTTTTACCTGAAAAATAAAAAACAAATCTTCAGTCAGAAAATCTGTTTTTTTAAATGTGATTTATTTTGTTACAAATCCAACTCAAAGAGACCATACTCATGCTTGTCTCCTTGCAGTTCTGCCGCATAGTGGCGCGTGACTGTTTTTTGATGAATCAAGGCTCCAATAGCTGAGGCTTGACGCTTTTGCGTTTCTTTAAAAATCGGATAAGCCAAGGCAGAGCCCAATCCCAAGAATTCCTCATCTACTCCCAGATACATAATCATATAGCGTTTGGCAAAGCGCTTGGTCCAAAAAAGCTTGGCCAGGTTGAGAGGAGTCAGTTTTTGATAAACCAGAGAGCCGTAGTCCGGCATGGCAATCAGAAAACCAGCTAGCTTGCCCTCCATATAGGCCAGCTTAACCATGGAAAAATCAAGAATATACTGGTATTTTTGAAAAATCTGACTGAACTGCTGACTGGAAATAGACCGATAAATTGGGAAATCTTGATAAAGCCGATTGAGGAGTTCGAAAACCTGCAGCGAAACTTGATCCCACTCCTTTTTCTTTGGAGAGCAAATAGTGAATCCCGCTTCTTCAAAAGACTCAAATCGATGAGCTAGCTTGTCATGATGAGTTTGATTGCTTACCTTGGGATAAAAATTGGACAGATAGCGCTCCTTGAGCTCAAAACCAGAAGCCTGCCATAGCTCAGGATAATAGTCTAGATTATGAGGTTCTCCAGTAAAAGGGAGCTCCTCTGTTCCAGTCAGCTGCATTCGATAACCCAGCCAAAAACTTGCCTGTACGGGACCGATTAACTTAATCGCTCCGAGACTGCGAGCAAAACCTGCTAAATGCTCAATAAAAGCAGATGCAATTTGCTGGTCATTGATTGACTCAAAAAATCCCAAGTAAGCAGCCTCATCGTTTGGATAGAAGGTCAGGAGGCCTCGAATGCAGGGCTGACTGTTCATATAGCCAACAAAGGCATAGGTATCTAAGTCAGAACTCAGCGGGTGACTGCCCTCAATCAAAGCCAGTTCTTCCTCTTCCGACTGCATGAGGTGGTCTGGCTGGTAAATCTGCTTGGGCAGGGCTAGAAAATCATCCAGCTCTGCAGTATTGGGTTTGACTGGTTTAATTTCCAGCATGGTCTTCCTCCTTGATCAGTCGAATCTTGCCAGTCAGGCCATCCATCTCAATCCAGTCACCATTTTGCAGCTGGCTGCAGGCACCTCTGACATTGACAATAGAAGGAATGCCTAACTCGCGGGAAATAATGGCCGTGTGCGAGAGCAAAGACCCCTGCTCGGCAATGACACCCTTGGCTTGGGTCAGAAGATAGACCCAGCCTGGATCGGTCATCTTAGTCACGATAATTCGGTCCTGAGCAGACTCAATTTCCTGCACATCTTCTACTACCAGAACCTGAGCCTTGACGCAGCCAGGCGAGCAGCCAATCCCTTGTAAAGCTTGATTACCCGTATTGTGACTGCTGGTGTGGTTTTGCGGTTTCAGGTATTTCTCAAAGACCTGTCCTGCAAAAACATAGCGACTAAAGGTTGGTAGTTCCTTATCCGCCTCCAACTTCTCCCGACGCTCGGCTATCAAGCCACTGATATCTCTGGGCTTTCTGGTCAACTCAAACAACTCTTCCTTTGTCAGGTAAAAAACATCGTCAGGCGTAGCCAGCAGCCCTTGCTCGGCTAATTGCTGACCAAGCGTTCGGAAAATCTGCCGCATCATGCCGTAGATCCGTGTACGGTTTAAGCGGGAGCTTTCCCGATATTTAACACCAGTCATAGCTCGCTTGCGAAGAAAATTCGCCCACCAGCCTGATTTTTGCACCTCTTCTTCAAGTTTCTGAGGTGCCAACTTCTTCTCATCTTGCTGGCACATTTGCAGTAAGAGCTTGAGCAGACGCTCTGGATGCGTTCGGAAGGTGGGAGTTTCTAACTTCAATTCTTCCGGAGCCCGATCACCAAATTCATGGATAAAATGAACTATTTCTTGAACCAAAGGATGCTGGCGGCTTAGAAAGACTGCTGGACTTTCACTTGCCATGGCCTGTCTAATCGCTGCATTTTCTTCTGCTTTCAGCTGAGCTGTTAAAGCCTGCAGCGCCAAGGCTGGTCGCATACTTTCAATCTGCTCAATCCCTGCAATCTCAGCCTGAACAGCCCCGCCGCGACGCGACTTCTTCAGGAGTCCAGTATAGACAAAAGCATAGAGGTCATTAACCAGCGTAATGTCCCAGTGAGCCAGAATATCCTCTTTCAGCTTGCTGACCAAGGCAATCAAGGTCTCCGCATCTGCGTCGGGAGAAAAGCTCGTTTCGTATTCGCGCTGAATCTGGGCAAACTGCTCTTCCAATTGCCGCATTTGCTTGGGTGTTGTCCAAAACTCTCTGATGATACGGAGCATGATTTGCAGACGTTTGAAAGCAGACAGGTGCACCGGCATCTGAGGCACTTCTGTCTCTCTCACTCCCAGCATATCCTGCCAGATTGGAATGATTTTCTTTGAAAAAGGCAGAAGCTGCAGCAGCTGATACCAGCTCTGAATTTGGTAATAGACTCGGCTATTGACCGGCTGCAGCATATTTTGAAAGGTGGCTTCATAGGCAGCCAACTCAGGGGCATCCTTGCCAACCAAGCGCTGGGCCAGACTGCGGAAAATGCTGGCATAAGCCTCCTGGATAAAGCTAATAGTCAGAGGACTGGAAACGCCCGGATAGCTCTCGACAATGTTGCTGTTATCCAAAATAATCCGCTGTCCCTCTGGCAAGGTGGTAATAGGTCGAGCCTGCAAGAGATAGAGCTGGCCATTTGCGAAGGTGAACTCCATATCCATATAAGGTCCGAAAAGCTGACTTACCTGACCAGCCAAGGCCTGTAGCTCCTCGAGTTGTTCCTGTGATACGTCTGGTGAGTCCTCCATCTGCTCTGTATAAAAGAGCTGATCCTTGGGATGAAGCGTCACCATTGTTGTAGGAATCTTATCCTCGACAACCTTATTGCCCAAGCCCCGACCGATGACAATAATGTGCTCGTTCAGAATGCCCTTGGGATTAGCTGTGAAGTAAATCCCAGACAAGTCTCCCTCCTGCATGACCTGCACAAGGCAAATCATCTGCGCCTGCTCCAAGGATAGTCCCTGCTCAAATAGATAACTAAGAGACGACTCCTGATAAAGAGAGAGCAAGGTCGCTTGGATAGCTTCTTTAAGCCCTTCTGGACTGACATTAAGCTGGCTATCAAACTGACCGGCAAAGGATGAGGCCTTCCCATCCTCAATGGTAGCAGATGAGCGGACTGCAAAGCGACAGTCTTTCTGAGAAAACTCCTGCTGAATCCAGTTTTCTGCCGCTATCAAATCTTCTTGACTAAACTGCTCTCTGGCCCAGTCCTGCAGCTGCTGACTTAACTGGGACAAGTCCAACTCCCCAGACCGATAGGATGCTTCCATCCGCTCCAAGTCAGCAGAACTGGCAGATTTTTGAAAAAAGTCAAAAGCAAACACTGCAAAGTCAGGAATCGGCAATCCAGCAGCCTGCATTTTCAGCAAATGATAGGCCTTGCCTCCGACCTGATCAAGCCCTGTCTGCTTGATCCTTTTCATCAAAGTACCCCCATCAAGAGATAAACAGCAACGGACAGAACCATGGTCGTCTCCGTGATATAAGTATAACGCTCCACCCGCTCCCGGATATTAAAGCGAGTCGGATCCTTGATAAACTGCTCAAACTGGACGGTCATCCAGATGACATTCAGCACCAAGACTACCACTCCGACATGGGAAATATTCCAGAGGAGGACAAAATTGGTCAAGATATCCAGCAGAGTCACCACCTCGATAAAGCGAGTGGCTTTTTTGTAGCCAAACAGCATAGAATAAGTCACATACTCGGTCTCGTCTTTTGGCGCCCGAATCTTGCGGCAGACTTCCCAGATCAGACTTGGGAAATACATGGTAAAGGCCAGCAAGACGGTCGGAAGGGACAAGAGAGGCAGATTGTACTTGTAGCAGACGAAAGAGATGGTATAGAGATTCAAAATCATCATGACCGGATTATGGGTTACTAGAGCCAGTGGCAGAGAATTTTGAATCTTGTCACGCTTGAAGAACCAAAAGGACATAAGAGTTCCGTAAATATAGAGAAAGAGGAACCAGCCGATATTGTTCATAAAGAGGATGTTGAGAAGCACAGACACAGCTACGATAAAGCTGAGGGCAATAGCCAAGTCCTTCTTTTTCACCCGGCCAGATGGCAGAGCCCGATGAGGAAAGAGCCGTCTGTCGGTCTCATAGTCCTTGAAATCATCTGCAATCCGCAGAATCATCAGAAAGACGAAAATGGTAAAGATCCCAATCAACTCCTGATGGTCAAAGTGAAAGGTGGTCACTCCGTCATTGAGCAAGAGGACAAAGTAAATCTCAAAAAACATGATGGCAGCCACAAAAAAGCGCGGCAGCAAAGGAAACATTTCCTTATAATAAACAGCTAATCGTTTAAACATAGCTTTTCTCCAATCTTTTCACCCATTTGAATCTGGGTTTCTATTCCGAGGTCTGAGTAAGTCAGGATATCCTGATCCAAGCGAATGGTGTCTGTCGGATAGAGGACAAGAATGGTTGAGCCGCCCAGACCAAAGCAGCCCTTCTCCTGTCCCCTAACCAAATAGTCCTGACTGTGATTATATATTCTACCGACCAAGAGCGCCCCTACTTCCATCTGCAGGACAGGTCCTAGGTCGGTATCTAAAAGACAGTATTCTCTTTTATTTTCCTTGTAAATCAAGCGCCGCTTTTGGGCTACCTGTCTGACCGTATGCAGGCGTCCCTTGATTTTTCGTCTTTGGGTAATTTTGCCGGATTCAGCTGCCAGATAGCGGTGCAGGTCTTCCACTCCCAGTCGATAAACCAGCGCTGTTCCGCCACTAAACAGCTGAGCCAACTCTTCATCCAGCAGTAAGTCAGCTAGCCTGTATGTCTGCTCCTTAATTGTCAGCCGTAAGTCCTGACTGATGGTAAAAGCCTCCAGCTTGGCATCCGCCACAGCCAGTACTTGACTATCAGGACAGACCGGACGCAAATCAGGGTTGATTTTTCGCTGGAAAAAAGCCGCGAAGCTAGAATAGGGGACATCTTCATAGTCGGCCAGATTCAGCAGATAATTTTCCACAAAAGCTGCTATTTTCTTGCGAGAAAAAGGAGTGTAGTCTTTCAAAGTCAGAAGATAAGACAGGCTAGGTCGGGTCAAGATAGGGAGCAGGAAGCGCCCCCAAGCAGTTCCATAAAGCTTATCTAGCAGACCCGCCTTGTATTCGATTGGTTCCAGTACTTGACCAGTCCTTCTCTGATAGACCCTAACCATGCGGAATAACCCCCAGACCAATCAGACTTGCAACAGCTAGAATCGCAAAGACCAGATAGGCCAGCTTATTCGGCTTGGGAATACGGCAGTTATAGACAAATAGGAAGGTCAGCAAAAGAGACAAAACCAGCCACACCCAAGCAAAGAAACCAGGCGCCAGCCATTGACAGACCAGATAGGTCAGAGGGAAAAAGAGGGCGCTGTAAGTCACGGGCAAGCCAATAAAATAAGAGCCAGATCCTTCATCATGCTTGGCCAAGCGATTAAAATGAGCCAGGCGCGTAACCGCAGCTAAGACATAGAGGACAGCCAAGACGATATTGGCCACTCCCAAGGGCAGCTGAGTCATGAGGAGCACAGCCGGAAGAGCCGCAAAGCTAATCATGTCGCAGAGCGAGTCAATCTCAATGCCGAAACGCTTCTGACTTTCAGTCCGCTTCATCCGTCGCGCCACCACACCATCAAAAAGGTCACAGATACCGCTAACGATAAAGGCCATCATAGCTAGCCGCAGCTGGGACTGAATGATGGCATAGACTGCCAACAGTGCAAAAGCAGCGCCCATATAAGTCAAGATAACAGATTTGTCGTATTCACCGATAAACAAAGGTTCATTCTTCTTCATGAATTCTTATTTCTCCTCTTCTTCCATCTAAAGTTACCAGCATGCCAGTTTCTAGCAGCTGAGTTGCATTCTTGGCGCAGACTAGAGCTGGAATTCCGCATTCCCGAGCGACAATGGAGGCATGGCAGAGAACTCCACCGTACTCTGTCACAAGTCCACCCAGAATACCGAAAACATAACTCCAACCCGTATCTGTATAGCGAGTGACAAGGATTTCTCCCGGTTCAATTGTCTCAATATCAGCCAAATCCAAGAGAACTCGAACCCGACCGGTTACCTGACCGCTGCTGGCTGGCATTCCCGTCAGCAGAGCCTGACTCTCATGGGCTACCTCTTCCAATTTCATCTCTTTGTCGGTCAAATCTCCCGCTGGCTCAAAATTCCGATAGGCCTTGCAATAATGCTGATTATCTGCTGCTTCTTCTTGAAGCTGGTCGGCAGTCTTTTGCCCTTCCATAAAGGAAGTCAGGCTTTCTTTCTTAATGTAAAAAACATCTTGTTCATTTTTCAGAAAGTCTCGCTTTTCATAAGCTCGACCGAGTTTGAGGCTAATCTGACGAATGAGGTGGTAATAGCGCGTGGAAATATCCTTGAACTCCTCCCGCCACCAGAGCAAGTTCCGCAAGTCTTCGCTGATTTTTTCTATCTTTTTCTGCTTGGCTCGAGATAGATGAGTCAAATTCAGCTCAGACTCTGAGACAGGACTGAGCGAAGCTCTAGCTGCTTGGTAATACGCTGAATCAGCAATCAACTGCTGGACCGCTGTCATAACTTGATGAGAATCTTCTTCATAACTAGCTACTCGCAAGTCCAGCTCCCGTGCCGAGTGATAGCCAAAATCCTTTTGGAAATCCTGAATCTTGATGAAATCTGCTCGCTCAGGATATTGTGCAGCCAGTTTCTGCAATTCTTCCACCGATAGCTTCAACCAATCGTCTGTCAGTTTCTCGTCTGCCAAAACAAGATCCGCAACTTCCAGCATCCTAGCCAAAGGCTTGGTATGCGAAACATTTCCCAACTTAGCAATCAGTTGGAAAAATTCATCAACCGTCAGCCATTTGAGCAGACTGGTCTTTTTCATAGACAGCTGGACCGTATTGATGTAGGCCTGCCAGAAATAAGTTCCCTCACTGTCTAAATAAGCCTGATTTAGCACTAACTGCCAAAGACTCTCGACTTGTTGCAGCGGGCTTTGGTCGTCTAGTTTTCGTATTTCTTGATGAAGGCGGGTAAATTGCTGGCGCAGCTCTTGCAGCTTCTCTGGCGCCTGCTGCAGAAAAGTCTTAGTTACTTTTTGCGTTTTTAACGCTACCCGCAGGAAATTCAAGAGCAAGACTGGACTTAATTTGCTGGTAAAACCTTGACCTCGGTAGTCTTTGTTGACTCCCAGCTCATCATCAAAGTCTCGCTCAATATAACCCGGAATCTGCTCCATACCTTGCTTGACCACGCCTAAGTTCCAGAAAGGTCGGGCATAATGCAGGCGCATCAGTGGCGGCATCACACCATCTGGCTCTAGGCCAATTGCCAGCAAAAAGCTAGAAAGAGCCTCTTGCCAAGAATGGCGGTAAAGGCTCCACATCAGGTTGGGACAGGGCTGAGCCGCCACGCCTCCATCCCGAAAATTAGCCGTCGTCCAGCGGCCACTGTCGATTTTAGTTGATACTGTCGTGATGGGCCGAGCCTGCAGCAGATAGACTTGCTCTTGGACAGCGCACCACTCAATATCCATCGGCCGACCAAAATACGCCACAATCTGCAAAACTTGCTCGTGCAGGTTCTGCAAGACTGCTAGAGGCATTTCAACTTTTTCAAACTGGCTCCAGTCCGGCTTGTACCAAGAAAGAGTCAGCTGCTTAGGATTGACTTGACCGCTAACCAAGCTCTCAGCCGATCCTTTTACATACTCCAACAGAATGGTCTGGTCCTGATTAGTCGCTACGTCTAGGGAAAAGCAGACACCGCTTAAGTCAGGCTCTATCTGCTCCTGAATCAGCACGGCCATGGCAAAATCCTGCTCAGCCAGACCCTGACGATGCCAATAAGCTAGCGCCTCTGGGTTGAAAAGAGAAAGCAGACAAGAACGAATGCCCTGCTCAATTTCTGACAGTGTCCGGCAGTTGCCAATCGAGTCATATTGACCGGCAAATGACATGGCCTGTCCATCTTCTAATAGGGCACTGCTGCGAACGATATAAACTTGATTTTTCTGACAAAAAGCTGCTAACTCCTGTAGCCAAGCTGAATCCAAGGGATATTGCAGCAAACACTCCGCAATTTCCTCCTTGCCCAAATGAATTAACTCTTTAAGTCCCTCTTTTGAGTATTCTGGCAGAGCTCCTCTTAGCCAGGCCATTACTTGGTCCGCCGGCAAAATCAGAGCCTTAGGAACCGAAAGCCCCAACTGACAGAGACTGATTAACTGATTGATTTTACCGCCATAGACGGCCGAAGGCTCTTTTTCCAGCCATAGTTCTTTCATCAAAAACTCCCATCTCACATACGATTTTTTCTAAGTTTAGCCCAGTAGAGCAGACGATTGACTCCTAGATGCGTGACTGCCCCTAGGATTAGAATGCCCAGCATCTGCTGCCAGGACAGAGGGATATAGAAAAGCAAGAAAATGATACAGCCAATCAAGGAATCAATCTGGTCAATCCAGATAAAGGTCCATTTCCAGCCGTTCTCTGCTGTCTTGCCCTCTCTGATTTCCAAACGACGCTTGATGAAGCTATTGGGCAGCTCAAACAAAACATAGGCCAGCCCCAAAAGAGCTCCAAGCACCAGATTAAACAGCAAGGTATTTTCGTAGAAGGCATAGACCAAGTGCAGCTTCTCTAGGGTGGGAATACCCTTTAAGAGCAATCCCCAGAGGATCTGCGCCAAAGCTCCCCAGACAATCATGCCTAGAAAACCTTTCCAGGTCTTGTTAGCCCCAAACAGCCTCTTCCCATCCTTTAAAATCAACCCACCATCCATTGGTCGATAAGCCGCCTCTAGCAATGAAGACTTGCAAAAGATCATATTCAGAACTCCAGCCAGAATGACCGGCATCAGGGTGATATATAAGGCAAGAATCGAACGCATACTTATTTCCTATTCTTTTTATGAAAATCAGTTTGAAAAGATTAAGAGACTTCTCAAACTTTTATGACTTCATTATATCATAAGTCACTAAAGCCCTTACACAACAAACTGTCAACATCTGTCTCATCTGATAGTGGTGCAAAAAAATCACTATTTTACATTATTATTTCTTTTTGTATCTGTAACTACCTTATTTATCAAGACATACTAAGAGTTAGTAGCAACTAAACAAGATTATAGATAATATGTCAATCAATCTTCCTTTTATTATAAAATGCTTTTAAAAATTTGTAAAGAAGGGTTTTATAATTCAAAGTAAAAAACCAGCTTTTCTAGCTGGTTTGTCAGTTTATCCTCTATCATCATAGCCATTTGGATGACTTGAATGCCATTTCCAAGCGGTTTCGATAATGGTTTCGATATTGTCAAATTTCGGCTGCCAGCCCAGAACTTTTCTGGCTTTCTCAGAGGAAGCAATCAGCGTATCCGGATCCCCTGGGCGCCGCTCTGCTATTTCCAAAGGAATAGGATGGCCGGTCACCTTTCGTGCTGCTTCTACAATCTGCAGGTTGGAAAAACCAGTCGAAGAGCCAAGGTTAAAGGCATCTGAAGGATGGCCGGTACGCAGGTGCTCAACAGCCAAAATATGGGCGTCAGCCAAGTCGAAAGGATGGACATAATCGCGTACATTGGTCCCATCCGGAGTATTGTAATCGTCACCAAAGACGGCAATCTTCTCACGTTTGCCCTGAGCCACTTGCAACACAATGGGCAGCAGATGAGTCTCTGGTCCGTGATCCTCGCCGATTGAGCCGTCAGGTTTGGCACCGGCCACATTGAAATAACGCAGGGCTACAAACTTGATGCCATAGGCCTGGTCTGCCCAGCGCATAATGGTCTCCATCATGAGTTTGCTCTCACCATAAGGATTGATAGGCTTTTGAGGAGTCGTTTCCAGAATCGGAACTTCCTCAGGAATGCCATAAGTCGCCGCTGTTGAAGAAAAGACAATATTTTTAACGTCGCATTCCTGCATGACCTCCAAGAGAGAAACCATGCCAGCTGTGTTATTGTCAAAATACTTCAGCGGATCCACCATAGACTCTGCCACCAGTGAAAAAGCAGCAAAGTGAATGACTGCATCGATAGATGGATGTTTGGCAAAGACATCACGCATAAAGTCCTTATCCGCCAAATCCCCCTCATAAAAGACTGCTTTCGGATGGACGGCTGCCCGATGACCGGTCACCAAATTATCAACGACGACTACCTCTTCCTTGCCTGCCGCTACCAGACGGTCTACCACGTGCGAGCCGATATAGCCAGCTCCACCTAATACTAAAATTGCCATAAAACTTCCTTTCCCTGTTACGCTAGATTCATTATAACACATTTCCTAGGGCTGGATGCCAACGGATTGGACGAAGCGCATGAAAGCCTCCTGACCCTCCTCCGTTCGCTTGTAAACTCCCGCATCTTCCAGTACTCGGCTGAAAATTTGTCCAACCGAGGCCTGAACTACTCCTTCCACTGTCTCAGCGGTAACATCTGGATTCTGGTCTTTGAGTTGATTGGCCCACTCCTGATGATAGGCCGCAACCTGACAGTCTTCTCCCAGCAAGAAAAGTTCCACCTGCTTGAGTTCTTCCTTGAGCCGAGGCGGCAGAATAGCCAGTCCCATAACCTCAATCAGACCGATATTTTCTTTCTTAATATGCTGCACATCCTTATGAGGGTGATAAATGCCGTCTGGATGTTCTGGGGAAGTTTGATTGTCCCGCAAGACCAAGTCTAGCTCAAAACATCCATCTTTTCTGCGCGCAATCGGTGTGATAGTATGGTGAGGCTCACCCTCAGACTCTGCCAAGACCTGCACACTCGGGTCAGAATAAGTCCGCCAAGCTTGCAAGATCTTGTCAGCCAACTCAATCAACTGTTCCTTCTTCTCAGACCTTAGACGAATAACGGACATAGGCCACTTGACAATGCCTGCCTCCACCTCTTCAAAGCCGCTAAAGGTAAAGCTGCAATCCAGCTCTGCTATTTCCATAGGGAAGGTGTGACGTCCTCCCTGATAGTGGTCGTGGGTCAGGATAGAGCCACCGACAATCGGCAGATCGGCGTTGGAGCCTGCAAAATAGCCTGGAAAGGTCTCAACGATGTCCAGCAAGCGCTCAAAGGTCAGCCGGCTGATAGCCATGGGAAGATGCTGGCTGTGTAGAAAGATGCAATGCTCATTAAAGTAGGCATAGGGCGAATACTGGAAGCCCCATTCCTGTCCAGCCAAGTCAAATCGGACAATCCGATGGTTGGCGCGGGCTGGGTGGTCCAAGCGACCTTGGTAACCTTCATTTTCCATGCAAAGCTGGCAGGCCGGATAATGGCTGTTCTTAGCCTTTTTAGCTGCCGCAATTTCCTTGGGATCCTTCTCTGGCTTAGACAGATTGATGGTGATTTCCAAATCACCATATTCAGTTGGCGCTTTGAAAGCAATATTTTTAGAAATGGCCTTGACTTTGATGTAGTCATTTTTTTGGCTAAGCTGGTAAAAATCAGCCACAGCTTGCTGGGGACTTGAGGTATAAGTCGTCCAGAAGTCCCGATTGAGCTGGCTAGGAGCTGGTGTAATCAAGTCCATGAGCTCAGCTCCCAGTATATCCTGCTCAGCCAGAGTATCACCAATCTTCCCATTCTTCACAGCTACGGCTACCAAGTTATCCTTAAGGTCAATTAGCTGCTCAGCTTCTGTTTCCTGCTCTGCCACTGCCTCTCCGACTAAAGCCATGACACGATTGCTCAGATAGATGGTGTCCATTTCCTCAAAAGTGCTATTGTCAATCACTGCTGATACAAAAGCGTTCAGTAACTTCTTGGACATAGATCTTCCTTTCTTTTGCTAGTAAAGAGAGTGGGACAGAAATCGGTAATTCGTTAGAATTCGATTTCGTCGTCCCACCTCCGCACAGTTGATTAGGGCTGTAAAAGCTGATGAAATCAGCGTAATAGAGCCCTCTCAACCACTGCGTCTTGCTCGACAATCCAAAGACAATTGATAGGCTAGGACTTTTGTCCCAGACCCAAGTTCCTTTTCAGTGATTTAGTCCAGCACTCTGCTTCCACCAGCTACTTCTGCAATGTAAAAGCTAGGGGCATAACCGACGACTTCTTGATACTTGTGGCCGACATTTTCTTTGAAAGTGTCCACCGCATCCTTAGCAACTAAAGCAATGGCGCAGCCACCGAAGCCCGCTCCGGTCATACGAGCCCCCAGAACACCTTCTTGCTCCCGGGCTGTGTGAACCAAGGTGTCCAGCTCTAGACCAGTCACTTCATAGTCATGCTCCAATGAAACATGGGACGCATTCATGAGACGGCCAAACTTGTCAAGATCGCCTGCCTGCAAAGCTGCCCGTGCTTGCAAAGTACGTTGATTTTCTAAAACAGCATGGCGAGCTCGTTTGAGACAATTTTCGTCCTCAATCAGATAGCTATACTCGTCAAAGGACCACTCGTCCAACTCGCCCAAGGTTGCGATAGACAGCTTGCGGTTCAGTTCTTCAACAGCTTTTTCGCACTCAGCACGGCGTTCATTGTACTTAGAGTCCGCCAACTCACGTCGCTTATTGGTATTCATAATCACTACGACATTGTCCTTGAGATCAAGCGGTACCAAATCATATTCGAGTGTATTGGTATCAAGATAAATAGCCCGTTGGTCAGCACCCATTCCGATAGCGAACTGATCCATAATACCAGAATTAACCCCGATAAATTCATTCTCAGTTAATTTACCGATTTTCACTAGGTCCAAACGTTCCAAGTTCAAATCAAAAAGTTTCTCAGCAATGACACCCATCAAAAGCTCTATAGATGCAGAAGAAGACAAGCCCGATCCGTTGGGAATATTTCCATAAACATAGACATCCATGCCTCGGTTAATCTTATGACCTGCCTCCTGCAGAAAATACAAAACTCCTTTTGGATAGTTGGTCCAGTTATGCTCAGGCTCAAAGTGCAGGTTTTCCAGCGGCACTTCAATAATCCCTTTTTCTTCAAAATTCCCTGAGAAGAATCGCAAAAGCTGATCGTCCCGCTTGCGAGCCGCTCCGTATGTTCCTAGGGAAATTGCTGCAGGAAAGACATGGCCGCCATTGTAGTCGGTATGCTCACCAATCAGATTGATCCGACCAGGTGAAAAGAAAGTGTGATCCGCTTCTACTCCAAAAACTTTGGCAAAATCTGCGCGGACTTGCTCCGCTGAAATTAGATTTGACATAAGCTAAACTCCTTTAAAATGAATGATCGATATTGTAATCGTTTTCTTATCTTTATTATAACTATTTTCGAGTAAAATTTCAATAAATTTAGTAAAATTTTACTAATTTTATAGATAGATTTTTTGTAAAAATCCAAACAGTAATCTGTCTGGATTATTTTATAAGGAGCAATAGATTAGAAAATATTGTCTTCCGTCTCAGCATCAAAGTAATGCGCCTTGTTTAGGTCGAAGCCAAGTTTAATACTGCTTCCCGTATTCATATGATCACGTGCATCAACTTTGGCAACAAACTCACTGCCACCAACCGCACAGTAGAGGTGAGACTCCGCTCCAAGCAACTCAGAAACAGAAATCTTCGCAGTTAGAACCGACTCAGGGAAGGTTTCCAGAAAGGCTGGTTCCATGTTGATATCTTCAGGACGAATACCAAAAATCAACTTATTGCCTTCATAGCCCTTCTCCCGCAACCCCTTAAGATTGCCCTCTGGGACTTGGAGACTGAAGTCTCTGTTTGGTCCAACAAGACGACCATCTTCCAGTGTCACTTCAAAGAAGTTCATAGCTGGGCTGCCAATGAAGCCAGCAACAAACTTATTTGCCGGATGTTTATAGACTTCCTGAGGCGTACCAATCTGCTCCACTCGTCCAATCGTTCCAGTTCCAGCAGGATTCTTGGTCGCTGACATGATAACGATACGATCCGCCAAGGTCATAGCTTCAGTCTGGTCGTGGGTAACATAAATAGTTGTTGCCCCGATACGGCGGTGAATTTTAGCAATCTCTGCCCGCATAGAAACACGCAGCTTAGCATCCAAGTTAGACAGAGGCTCATCCATAAGGAAAACCTTTGCATCCCGAACGATTGCGCGTCCCATAGCTACCCGCTGACGCTGACCACCAGACAAATCAGCTGGCTTGCGCTGCAAGAATTCCTTCAAGCCTAGGATTTCTGCTGCTTCGTTGACCCGTTTGTCAATATCTTCCTTGCTGTACTTGCGCAACTTGAGACCAAAGGCCATGTTATCGTAGACAGTCATGTGTGGATAAAGGGCATAGTTCTGGAAGACCATAGCGATATCACGGTCTTTTGGCGCCACATCATTGACCACTGTACCGTCAATAGAGGCAGTTCCTTCTGTGATATCCTCAAGACCCGCAATCATACGCAGCGTAGTTGATTTCCCGCAACCAGACGGACCAACAAAGACGATAAATTCTTTGTCCTTGATATCTAGATTGAAGTCTTCCACTGAATAGTGATCGCTGTTGGGATATTTTTTATAGATGTTTTTCAGATTTAATTCTACCATTCTTCTTCTCTTTTCTTATCTCTATTCAAAAGTGATAGCTTGGCCATTTTCACTAGCGCTATATGTCAATTCTTTGAGGTTAATAACTACTTGAGCAGTGACTGATTTATCTGCATTGCTACGGACAATCCGGAGGCTATTTTCATCCAATAGATTCACTTCAATAGTGCCATCTAGGTCAAAGGCAGCAGACTGGTTGCGGTAACTGAAAAGCTTGAGCAAGGCTTGCACAACTGGACGCTTGACTTCTTCAGCAATCTCCTCATTACTGTAATAATGACGGTTGATATTGCGGCCTTCCTTAGTGTTTTCTAGCAGTTCAAGGTCATTTTTCCCAGCTAAGAAACCAACATAATAGACCTGTGGAATCCCTGGAGCAAAAGCCTGAATCAGACGGCTAATGAAGTACTTCTTGTCGTCATCTCCCAAAGCTGAGTAGTAAGTCGAGTTAATCTGGTAAATGTCCAGATTATTGTACTCAGCTGAGGAATACTTACGCTTGACATTGGCCCCGACCTTATATAGTTCATTGGTTGCAAAGTCAATTTCTTCATCAGTCAGAATATCCTTAACATCAACAACCCCAATACCATCGTGAGTATCCAGTGTTGTGAATTGCTTCATAGGACTCATTTCAAGCCACTTGACTAGACGCTCTGCTTTACCACTGTATAGAGAATAAAGAGTTACCATCGGCAGCGCAAAATCATAGACAAAGTAGCCATGCTCTGCAATCTTGAACTGGATAGAATAATGCTCATGAATTTCTGGTAAAATATCCGTCCCAAACTCATCCGCTTGCTGCTGGACTTTTTCTAAGAGATCCCAGATTTCTGGCTCAACAAAGAAATCATTGGTATCTAACTTTTTGACTGCATAGGCAAATGCATCTAAACGAATCAGATCACAGCCATGCTCTGACAGTTGACGCAATGTTTTCTTGATGAAATCATTAGTTACCTGACTGCGAACATCTAGATCAATCTGCTCTTCACCAAAGGTGTTCCACAGATACTCAGTGCTTCCATCTGCAAAGACGATTTCCTGCTTAGGTGCCCGATCCTTACGCTTATAAATCAAATCAACATCAGCTTGCGTCGGACGATTTTCTGGCCAAAACTTATCCCAGCTGAGAAAGAGGTCACGATACTCACTCTGATCCTTCTTTTCCTGAAAATCCTTATAATACTTGGACTGGCGTGAGATGTGGTTGATCATAAAGTCAAACATGAGATAATATTTCTCGCCCAGCTTTTCTACATCCTCCCAGTCACCAAAGGCTGAATCAACCTCTTCATAGTCTACTGGGGCGAATCCCCGGTCACCAGTTGATGGGAAGAAAGGAAGCAAATGCACTCCTCCAACCGCATCGCCAAAATGCTTTTCTAAATTGTCATATAAATCTTTTAAATTCTCCCCCAGGCTGTCTGAGTAAGTAATCAGCATGGTCTTATTTTGAATAGCCATAGTCTTCTCCTCTAAAATCTTGTCTTATATACTCTTTCCCGTGCGCTGAATGGAAAACGCCCTAAGCTCTGTGCGAAAAAGATGAATCTTCCAAGAAGCTGAAGCTTCATTTTCAGATTCCCTATTTTTCCACAGCCGTTACTAATTCAGTAGTTTACGGACTTTGTATCTTGAGCTTACTTCACTGCCCCATTGCTCATTCCAGCAATAATATTGCGCTGGAAGATGAGATAAACGATAGTAATGGTGATAATCCCAACAACATAAGAAGCAAAGCTAGGTCCATAATCATTAAAGTATTGACCTGTGTAGTTATATTGGAAGAGTGGCAGAGTCCACATCTTGGAGTCTTTATTGAGTACCAAGAGAGGAAGCATGAAGTCATTCCAGAACCAGAGGGCATTGATAATCATGCTTGTCGCATGCATGGGTTTCATCATAGGAAAGATAATCTTGAAATAAGTAGTAAACTTTCCAGCACCGTCAATTTCTGCTGCTTCATCCAGACTGTCTGGAATGGAAATCTTAATGTAGCCTACATAGAGAAAGAGAGTCTGTGGAACAGCGTAAGCAAGATAGAGGATAATTAATCCCCAAGTGTTGGCTAATCCTAGCTTACTCATCATAACTGTAATAGGAATCATGATAACTTGAAAAGGAACGAAAATCCCTAAAATCAAGAGAGTATACATAATACCAAAAGCTTTTCTCTTAGACATATTACGAGCGATAGAGTAAGCAGCCATGGGAATAAAAATCATGACAACAGCCAAAGATAGAACCGTGATTACAATCGAATTCCAATAGTAGCCTCCGATACCATCAGCCAAAAGGCGTTGAAAATTTTCTAAGGTCGGTTGAGTCGGAAATCCGAAAAAATTATTAACGATGTCTTTGGTAGACTTAAAGGAACTGAATATCGTTGCTAAGAGTGGAATTAAAATGATAATAGACCCCAGTGTTAGCAAGATATATTTACTAAAATTAGCTTTTCTTTCTGCATTTTTCATCGGGCTTCTCCTCTTAGATTTCAAATTTCTTAGATACTCTCAACTGGATAATAGAAATAACCGCAATCAAGAGAAACAAGATAACAGCAATGGCATTGGCATAACCAAATTGATTGCTCTTAAAAGCATAGTTGTATACCAGAAGTCCTAGAGAGGTGGTCGCATTATTCGGACCGCCGCCTGTCATGGCAAAGACCTGGTCAAATGCTGTCAAACCACCTTTTAGAGCCAAGATAAAGACCATGGAAACGCTTGGTAGCAGATAAGGAAGTTCCACCTTCCAAAAGATTTGTTTGCTGCTAGCTCCATCAATTCGAGCTGCTTCAGTAATCTCAGTCGGGATAGACTGAAGACCAGCTAAGAAGATGATAATAGGCATGACTACCCCTTGCCAAAGCAAGACGAAGATTGCTGCAAAGATTGCACCGCCATTCGTTCCTAGAAGGCTGGTTTTAAGAAATTCAATTCCTAAGGCATTCCCTATAGCTGGCAATCCGTAGTTGAAAAGTTGCTTAAAGATAAGAGCCACAGTCAATCCAGATAGAACAGCGGGGAAGAAAAACCAAGCTCGAAAGAAAGTCTTTCCCTTTATCTTCGAGTTGAGAGCTCGTGCTATCCAGATTCCCAGCATAATCTCACCAACCACCATACAAATAGTAATGATCAATGTAAAGCCTATCGCGTTCATAAACTTAGGATCGCTCATGAGAAGCATAAAGTTATTGAGTCCGACAAACTTATAATTATAGGTCAAACCAGTCCAGTTTGTCAGGCTGTAGAAGGCACCTTGAAACATGGGCACATAGAAGAATACAGCCTGTAGTACAAGGGGAACAAGGACAAAGAGCCAGCCCCAATATTTCTCAATCAATTTTTTCATAGTAGATCTACTCCTACTCTACGTCTGCTTTCATCGGATTGAAGAAGGCATTTAGTGCTTTCGCCATATCCTCTTTGTCTCCAGTTGTAATATAATTTCCAGTCAAGGTATAAAAATCACTTTCACTGGTCCAGTCTTGAGCTAGCCAAACGAGGTGTCGGTCTGTAAATGCCAGTTCAGCAAGACCGGCTAGCGGTGCATCTGACCCAGCTTCCTTGACACCTTCAATAGCTGTTGGTGAGCCGTCCACATCATAATATTTCTGCATAACTTCTGGACGTGACATATATTCAACAAAAGCATTGGCTTCTTTCTTGTGCTTACTACTTGACGAGATAGACCAAGCTAGGTCTCCTGCTCCAATGGTCAAGCTTTGTCCTTTTTGCTTTCCAGGGAAAGGGAAAGTTCCAACATTAAACTTAGGATCTTGCGCATTGATTGCTGTGATAGCCCAAGAGCCATTTGGAGTCATCAGTGCATCGCCTCTAGCGAAGGCACCGACAACATCAGTATAGCCTGCTCCTTGCCAGTTGGTTTGCATGGCACCTTTTTTGCGGAATAAATCTAACAGCCTGAAATCATCTTTAAGCACTGAATCTGAAGACTTGATGGCATTTGGCTTGGAAAAACGTAGGTAATCATTCGCTTCCTTACCACCTCCTGTAGAAGTGGCAAGAGCTAATTGATGATAACCATTCAAGGTCCAAGTATCTGCTCCTGCAATGGCAAAAGGTGTTTCCCCTTTTGCTATAATCGTATCAACTAATTTTTCAAATTCATCCCAAGTCTCTGGAACTTTCAATCCCAGTTCTTTAAATTTATCTTTGTTGTAATAGATACCATAAGCATTAGCAGTATAAGGAATATTGTAAATCTTTCCATCTATCGCATATTTATTTGCATAATGATTCTTAACTCGCTTGAGATAATCTTTATTAGATAAATCTTCAAAGTACCCAGCTTTAGCCCATTCTTGGAATTCAATAGACTGTGGAAAGATATTGACAACATCTGGGATATCTCCAGCCAGAACGCGCGTTTTGAGTACTTCCCCAGCGTTAGGGACGTTCACCACTTTCACATGCACATTCGGATTTTCTTTTTCGAAGTCTTTGGCAATCTCACGAAGGGTATCAACCATTTCACCCTTCTGATTGAAATACTCAATCGTTACCTTACCATCTGTTGACTCCCCTTGGCTGCTGCAAGCTGACAGCCCCAAAAGGGACAGTCCTGTAATAGCAGCTAAGCTCATCTTTTTATACCATTTCATGGTCTAGCCTCCTTATTTTTTAATAAAATACAACTGTCTGCTAAGATAATCTCCTTGCGGAAGATTCATAGTGATACCAGCATACATGAGTTCTGCACCTGAGTAAACTGCGCCATTTCCCTGTAGCTCATAAAGCCCTTCTTCCTCTAAGTCTTTTAGTTTCAAGGTTGTTTCCATCGTTTCCACAACTGATAAGACTCGGACGTAGGTTACAATCGTTTGATCTTCATAGTTAAATTGAACTGCTGCTTCATTGGAGCCAACATCTGGATTGATTAGCCTATACTGACGTCCTAGCTGGACCACTGGCCGTAATTCTTTATACAACTTCACCTGGTCCGCAATCGCCGCTTTCTCCTCATCTGATAGACTAGTCAAATCAAGCTCATACCCCAGATTTCCCATCATAGCCACATGACCGCGAGTTGTCAGCGGAGTAATTCGTCCCATCTGATGATTAGGCACTGCCGACACATGGGCACCCATTGAAATAGTCGGATAAAGATAAGAAGACCCATATTGGATTGGCAAACGAGCTATGGCATCGGTGTTGTCACTAGCCCAGACTTGAGGGAAATACCGCATCATACCAAGATCATTTCGTCCACCACCACCTGAACAGGACTCAAAGAGAATATTCCCATATTTCTCTGTCAAATATTTTACAATTTCATAAAGCCCCAAGATATACTTATGCGACTGCATTTTGGTCGCCAGATAGTCAGTGCCATTCCCAAGATTGGTAATATTACGACTCATATCCCATTTTATGTAGTCAATATCGTGCTGACTCAACAGCTGATCCAGTGTTTCTTTGATATAGGCTACCACATCTGGATTAGCATAATCCAATACGAGTTGATTGCGAGAGTAGGTATGATCCCGATCGGGTACTTGAATAGCCCAGTCTGGATGTGCCCGATACAGCTGACTGTCTACGGAAATCATTTCTGGCTCAACCCATAAACCAAATTGCAATCCTCTGCTATGAACTTCTGCTATGAGCTCCGTCAAACTGCCACCTAGCTTATCTTCATTGACAAACCAGTCGCCCAGAGCCCGATTGTCATCAAAACGGTTGCCAAACCAGCCATCATCGAGAACAAAGAGCTCAATACCAACTTTCTGTGCCTCATCTGCTAACTCTAGCAACTTCTCTTTTTTGAAATCAAAGTAAGTTGCTTCCCAGTTATTGATTAAAATTGGCCGCTCTCGCTTCGCAAAAGCTTTAGGAATGATATGCTCTTGAACAAAAGCTTGGCTCTCATGACTAAGACCAGTCAAACCCTGAGCCGAATAATTCAACAGAGCAACAGGACTATAGAAAGTCTGCCCCGCTTCCAGTTTCCAAGCAAAGTTATCTTCATTGATACCGATACCCAGCCGAACTTCATTCAACTGACTTTGCTGAATCCAAGCTTCAAAGTTTCCGCTATAAAGGAGCTGAATTGCCCAAACTTGACCAGCCTCTTCCGTCGTTTCATTATCACAAAGGATAAGGCTTGGAGTCTGCGCGTGACCAGAAGCTCCTCGGTTAGAAGCTATTTTGAAAATTCCCTGTTCTAGCTTGTGACGACGAACTGTTTTTTCCCTAGCATAAGCTCCCTGTAAACTAATCACATCATAAGTACCTGCCGGCAAATCTGCCATTAAGCTCAAGTTCTTATGTATGACTGCTGCCTCTCTACCGATATTTTCCAGCTTAGTAAAGGTTGCAATGGTATTGCTATCCTCAAAAGCTGTGTAATAAAGAGTGAGGCGTAAGTGAGCTACTGTATCTTCTAAAATAAAGGCCAGTGTTTCTGCATCTTCTGTACTGTGAGGGCTAGGCAATCCTGGAACTTCCAAACCTCCCTTAATCAGCTGACTCTCAACAAACCGAAAATCTGTTACTTCATTATTAGCATGTTGGACTTGCAGAGAAGGTTGCCGGAAGTCTCCTAAACCATGCTGCCCCAAAACCTGCCGCTGGGTATCTAAGCTAAAACTCCGCTCATTCGACCTCGGATTACCAGAAAAAGCATGATCTCGCTCAAATACTGTATTGGAAAAATGATAGGATTCTATTTTTCTGCCTAAGTGTTTAAGCAAAAGGTAGCCATCCCTTTCCTCAATGATAAGACTAGAATTTTTTGTATTGATGTAGAATAGATGTTTGTCTATTTTGATAGCCATTTCTGAACCTCCATATTTACTAATATTTTACCTTATGAAATCGCTTCCTAAAATAGAATTATGTTAGGGAAATATGGTAAAATGTTAGGTAGGAGGTGAAATATGCTAGTTTTTTCAGAATACCAAACCGGAACAATTGATCTCGCACTTAGCTTCTACGGATACGAAGAGTGCACACCTAGCTACTCTTTTGGACCAGCAATTAGAGATACCTATGTGCTTCATTACGTTACCAAGGGGAAAGGAAGATTTCACTACAAAGGGAAAATTGTCGATTTAAAAGCGGGAGATCTCTTTCTGCTCAAGCCAAATGAACTTACCTTTTATCAGGCAGACAAAGAAGAACCTTGGTCCTACTACTGGCTGGGAATGACTGGAGGTAGGGTTTATGACTACTTCAATCACTCACAGATTTCCGAAGACTGCTACCTACTTGCTAACCAGGAACGAAAAACAGATAGGATTGGGAAAATTGTTGAGAACTTAGTTTACTTCGCCGAGCAGACCAAATCTAACCAACTAGCTCAACTCCACATTATGGGCCAACTTTATGAACTCATCTTTCACTTGGGCAGCGTTGCCTGTAAGCCCCAAACAAATACCCTATCTGCAAGCCAGCAACTCTATCTAGCCTGCAAGCAGATAATCGACACTCAATATCCCAATCCTAACCTCACCATTCAAGATATGGCAATTAAGTTATCCGTTCATCGTAGCTACCTAACAACCATTTTCAAGGAAGAACACCAAAGCTCACCAAAAGAATATCTAGACTATGTCCGAATGCACCGAGCCAAACAACTCCTAGAAAGTACTCACGAACCTATCCAATTTATCGCCTATTCTGTCGGTTTTTCAGACCCACTTTACTTTTCAAAGGCCTTTAAAAAATATTTTGGCTTTTCACCAAGCTCATTTCGAGAACAAAGTTAAGTTTTACTAAACATATCTTTGTTATTTACTAATTTTTGAGTTATAATTTATGTAGACAGTAAATTAAAAAGGACCAAATCAAATGGCTACTATCAAAGATATCGCCCAGACTGCTGGTGTTTCTCCCGCAACTGTTTCGCGGGTTTTGAACTATGACAAGTCCATGTCTGTCAGCGATGAGACGCGTAAAAAGATTTTCGATATAGCTGAACAGCTCAACTACAAAAAAAGCAAAAGGCAGAAAAAGACTTCACCTAAAACCCATCGCATTGCCATTGTTGAATGGTACACAGAGATGGAAGAGCTGGATGATCTTTACTACTACTCCATCCGCTTAGGCATTGAAAAGAAAGCCCAGAAACTGGGCTATGATATCGTACGGATTTTCAACAACGACTCTCTGAGCCAGCTAGAACAGATTGACGGCATCATTGCCATCGGAAAATTCAGCACCAAGCAAGTGCAGGAGCTGGAGCAATACAGTCCTGCTTTGGTTTTCGTGGATAGCGATACGCTCGACCAAGGCCATAGCTGTGTGACAACGGATTTTGAACATGCCGTTACTCATGTTCTCGACCATTTTCTTGAGCAGGGCATTCGAGAAATCGGTATGATTGCTGGACGCGAAGAGACAGCAGACGGGACGACAAGTCTTGACGATCCGCGCTTGGCCTGCTTCTGCCGTTACCTTAGTGACAATGGTCTTTATCAGCCGGCCTATGTCAAGATAGGCAAATTTTCCTCAGAGTCGGGCTACCAGTTGATGAAAGACCTCATCAACCAGCAAAAAGAGCAGATGCCCAAAGCACTCTTCATAGCCAGTGATGCTCTGGCAATCGGTGCCCTCCGTGCTCTTCAGGAAGCGGGAATAGCTGTTCCCCAAGATGTCCAGATTATTTCCTTTAATGATACCTCCATTGCCAAATATGTCTATCCGCCTCTCAGTACTGTGACAGTCTTTACAGAGGAAATGGGCAAGCAAACTCTGCAGATGCTGGACCAGATGATTAAAACTGACGAAAACTCTATCCCTTACATGATTAAGCTCTCTACTAAGCTGTCACTAAGAGAAAGCAGCCTTTAAGCTAGAAAGACCTCCTATGAAAACCTACGAAAAACTCTTTGACATCCTCAGCCAGGCTGACGACTATGTCAACGGCGAAAAAATAGCCCAAGAATTGGGCATTTCACGAACTTCTATTTGGAAGGCCATTCAAAAATTGGAGAAAGAAGGCATCCAAATTGAATCCGTCAAGAACCGGGGCTATCGATTGACAGCGGGTGACTTGCTAATTCCTGATTGGATTGAGACACACTCACCTGTTCAGGTCTCCTTCAATCCTGACTGCCAGTCCACTCAGATGGATGCCAAGGCTGGCATGGAGGCTGGACGCCCTGCCAACACTCTCTATCTGGCCGCTGCCCAGTCTGCTGGCCGTGGCCGCTTCGGTCGTGCCTTCTTTTGCCCCAGTCAAGGCGGCTTTTACATGTCTCTCCACCTCAAGCCCAACCTCCCCTTCGACCAGCTCCCCTCCTATACTATCTTGTCCGCGGGAGCTATCTACAAGGCAGTGAAAAATCTAACCCTCATGGAAATTGATATCAAGTGGGTTAATGACATTTACTATCGAAACAAAAAAATTTCCGGCATCTTGACCGAGGCTACAACTTCTATCGAGACGGGTCTCGTCACCGATGTCATCATCGGTGTTGGCTTTAATTTTTTCATAACAGACTTTCCAGCCGACATCAAAGAAAAAGCTGGCTCCCTCTTTGAAGAGAAACCAGCCATTAGTCGCAATGAGCTCATTGCTGAGATTTGGAAATGCTTCTACGAAAGTGACCCAGAAGAGCTCATCTATCTCTACAAGCAGCAATCCTTGGTGCTGGGACGGCAAGTAAGCTTCAGCCAAAAAGGCGCAGACTACCAAGGTTTGGCCAAGGACATCTCAGACAGCGGGCAACTCTTAGTCCAGCTGACAGATGGTCAGGAAATCTGGCTTAATAGCGGCGAAGTTTCTCTAAGCAGTTGGTAATCAAAAAAATCATTTCAAAAGGACTAAGTCATAAGACTCAGTCCTGTTTTCATTATTTCGGTCCTAAATGTTTATCGATTTCATCCACAATCCGCCCCATGACATAGGAAATCTGCAGATTGCGCAGCACCAAAACTGCCCAGAAAGCAGCCATAAAATAGCGCCCCGCCATGATGGATTCATTGAAAAAATAGGTTTCTAAGGCCGTAAAAACAGCCATTACAATAAATTGTCGTCTGTTCATAGATTTATTATAACACGAAAACCTAGAAAAATCTTTTTTTAGTCCTCTTGAATGGTAATTTTTTCTGCTAAAAAGTCAAATCCCTCTGGAATCAAGCTTTCCTCTTCCTTCTCTTCAACCTCTGCCTTACCATTGCGGCTGCGAGCCGAAAAATCCGCCCGAATCTTGGTCCACTCTTCCAATGAAATAGCCAAAATCTCTGGTGAAAATCCTGCCGCATTGCTGAGGATATTGCCAAACATGGTATTGAGATTGTCCCGCTTCATGGTCTGCTCAGCGTTAAAATTAGACTCAAAAGCTAAAATAGCATGGCTTTCGTTAGCCGCCACTGGCTGCGAGCCTGCCAGCAAGGCCTTATCAGCTCCAGCCAGACTTTCAATAATCTCACCCCAAGCATTCTGCAGCTTAGTCAGATTGCTGCGAGCCAGACTAGGATTGTCAAGAGCCTCCTCTAGGATAGCATTGACCTTATTGCGGTCTGCTCGGTAGCCCTTAGATTTCTGCGGTCGAATATCCGAAGTTTTGACAGCTGCTGCAGGTTTCCCATTGCCATTAGTCAGCTGCTGCTTAAGGCTATCAATTTCTTGCCTCAGTCCCTTAAGCTCATCGGCTAGATTATCTGGAATCGCTGCCGCTGCAGGAAGGCTGCTGGTCTCTGCCAGTCGAATGGTCATCATTTCTGTATAAATCTTAGGCTGCAGGCTGTTTTTGATATCTGCCAAACTCTTGGTCGCCATATCAATCATGGCAAATAGGGTATCCTGCGGTGTCTTTAGATTTTCCAGAAAGAGCTCACTGGCATGATGATTCTCCCCGCCAGTTCTGACAATAATCAAGTCACGCAGATATTGCAGGAGGTCCGTCACAAAACGGGCCATGTTTTTTCCGCTGTCAAAAATCAGATTGAGATTATCCAAGGCTGCAACTGCATCATGAGCAATCAAGGCTGCTACATAGGCATCCAATGCTCCTAAGCTGATAGAGCCGGTGATTTCTTCAGCTGTGTCTGTAGTCAAACGATTTTCCTGAGTTAAGCTAAGAGCCTGATCGAGGATAGACAAGGCGTCTCGCATACCGCCCTCAGCTCGACGGGCAATAATCTGCACACCTTCTTGCTCAAAATCAATGCCTTCCTGCTCTAAAATCCACTCAATATGAGTAATAATGTCCTGCGTCTTGATAGATTTAAACTCAAAACGCTGGACACGGGAAAGAATAGTTGCTGGAATCTTATGAAGTTCTGTCGTCGCTAGGATAAAGACTACGTTTTCTGTCGGCTCTTCCAAGGTCTTGAGTAAGGCGTTAAAAGCTCCAGTCGAGAGCATGTGCACCTCGTCGATGATATAGACCTTGTGCTTGGCTAGGCTGGGCGCATAAGTAGACTTGTCCCGAATATCACGAATCTCATCTACCCCATTATTTGAAGCAGCGTCGATTTCGATAACGTCTTCAAGGCTCCCCTCAGTGATAGCCTGACAGATATAGCAGTCATTGCAGGGCTCGCCGTTCTTTTGATTAGGACAGTTCATAGCCTTGGCAAAAATCTTGGCAACACTGGTTTTTCCTGTTCCACGTGGGCCAGAAAAGAGATAGGCATGGCTTATTTTGCCTTGCTCAACAGCCTGCCGCAGAGTAGTGGAAACTACCTGCTGACCCACCAGCTGACCAAAGGTCTGACTGCGGTACTTTCGATATAAAGCTTGATACATTAGGCTTTTTCTCCAAACATTTCAAAATTCCAAGTCGTTTTTTCAAGCAAAATCTGGACGAACTTTTCCAGATATTCCTGATCTACCTTATCATAATCACCTGTCAAGGATGAGTCTAAATCCAGCACTCCAAGAAGGCGGCCGTCTTTTACCATGGGCACCACAATTTCGCTCTTAGCCCGGCTATCACAGGAGATATAATTGGCATGCTGGGTCACATCATCTACGATAATCGTCTGCTCTTTTTCCGCAGATTCCCCACAGACACCCTTGCCTAGCGTAATATGGACACAGGAAACACCGCCCTGAAAAGGCCCCAAAATTAGCTCCTTCCCATCAAAAAGATAGAAACCAGTAAAAACCGAATTAGGAAGAGCTTGATTAAGCAGGGCGCTAGCGTTCGACAGATTTGCCAAAGCATTGGTCTCACCTTCCAACAAGGCTTCTAGCTGAGCCAATAAAAGTTGATAATTTGAATTTTTTTCTTTTGTGTTCATAGAGTCTATTATATCAAAAAAACAGTCTGATGACTGTTTTTGAAATAAAAATAAGAAGCACAACTAAAATATACTTTAAACTTTTCGTCAAGTGAAAATCCCAATAGATCAAGTAAAATAATCTCTCACCTTTAAGATTCTATTTACACCTTTTTTGTAAATCATCAATCGCCCGAATAAAAATCTCAGGTTTTTCAACATGAATATCATGCCCACTCTTGATATTATCTATTAGATGATTGTTCAACAAAAGTTTGTCTACTTGCTTAGCATCTTTGTCATCCATAGCACTCAAGAGAACCCCATTTTTATCATAGTATTTTTTCTGATTCAAAGGCCGAGCCACATGAAGCAATATAGATGGACATTGAACTTTTTTCAAGATTTCTTCCTGTTCAAATCCCTTGAACCAAGAAAAATCATAAAACGTTGTGCCAAAACGAAGATCGTAATTTCCTGTTCCATCCTGTAAATTAGCTGTTAAGTCATAGATGAGATTCACTTGTAATTCTGGCGGATAGTACCAAATTCTAGGAATCTTTCCTGGATGATTTTTCATATAGTTCAGAGCTGGTTTTTTGACAATTTTATTAAAATTTTTCTCACCAAAAAGTTTTTTTAAATAAGTATGTTCTAAAAAATAGACAGTATAATTTTTTTTACCGCTTTTTAAGAAATCATACATATCTTTAAATCCTAACCAAGAAAAAGTAGAAAATGCTCGACTAGGCTCTGTTGAAAAAAACGGTGCATCTTCTATCAATAGTCCTCTAACAGTATCAGGAGCTAGTGCAGCTACCATTGTTGCAAGAAGCCCTCCTGATGAATGTCCTGAAATGAACACAGGAGCTTTTATAATATTATGAATAAACCAAATGAAATCCTGACTATTTTCCAGTACTGAATATTTAGCAGGATTTTTACTAGACCCACCATGTCCATAACAATCTACTGCATATACATGATATCGCTTAGACAATTCTCCAAAAACCTTGGCGTAGTCCTCCCAAGATACTTGCTGGCCATGGATCAGGAGTAAAGGAGGACCATTTTTGGGACCTTCGCCATAATTTATAAGAGATCCATCTGGTAAAGTCACTTGCTTTTCTATCATCCCAGCTTGTCGGATATATTTAAGATTAGCCTTATCATAGTGAAGATTACGATAAGCAAACCACCCTGCACTTACCAATATAACAGCTATCAATATCAAAATAACTAACATCATTGTCCTTTTCATTCATTGCCTGCTACTTTTCTGAAAAATACTTAGGAGTTTCTAGAAAAAAATTCGGATCTAATAACGCCAATCCTTGATTTTCATCTCCTAGCAAAAGAAGCTGATCTCCCGCTTTTATTTGAAAAATATTTCGTGACCGAGGGGGTAAGTGGATTTCACCACGCTCACCCACCGTTACTGTTCCAAAAATATATTTCCCTTTGATACTAAGAGTTGTCAATAAATTGCTCTCTAAATGTACTAGTTCATCCAAACTCACATCAAAAAAATCAGCTATTTGAGAGGAATAAATCACATCTGGAACGCTTTCTCCTGCTTCCCATTTTGCTATAGTCTGCCTTGATACACCTATTTCCTCGGCCAGTTTTTCCTGAGAAATATTCTCTCTTTTTCTTAAAATAGCAATATTTTTAGAAATCATTGCAAAAATATTTTATTCCTCCTCCAAAACCTTCACTTCCTCATCCTCCACCAGCACTGCTTGGCGATTATTAAGGGGCAGCAAATTAAGCTTGTCTCCATAAGTATTTAGGATTGCCTGAGCACTTTCAGCAAAGGATTCTTCGCCAACATGAGGCAGGACATAAAAATCTGCCTCATGTAACGCCACCGTATCAGACAGTTCCCCTGCTACTTCCTTATCGTCCATAAGTCTGATATAGTCAATATTCTCAGCAGTGATAACAGCGCCAGCAGATTCTCCCACATAGACCATGCCGTCTGCAATTTGTTCTTTTATCAAGAACGAAAGCTCCTTTTTCTTTAACTCCTGCAGAAGATAAAAGGTATTGCCACCAGAGATATAGAGAAGCTTACTTTGGAAAATTTTTGCCTGAGCTGTTTCTCTATCACAAGCTGAAATATCCAAGACTTCTACTTGAAATCCCAAGTCCTCAAAGGTTTGCAGGGCTTCGTCAATATAACCCCTATAGTCTTCTACATTTCCAGCCGTCGGGATAAAAAGTACCTGATTGCCCAATTGCTTTTCAGACGCATATTGTCTGAACAAGTCCTTGACTCCCGCAAAATATGAACATAAAAATAATTGTTTCATAGGATACCTCCTTATTTTTTCTTAATTTTATAAAGAATCCATTGACCATTTCTTTGGCTATCGATGAGATGCAAGTCCAAATTAGACAAATAATGCTCCAGTTTTTCTTGCTTTCTAAAGTCTGGTAGGTAGTAAGCTAATTTGCTCCATTCACATGCCAGTAAGATGATTCCATCAGGCTTGAGAATTCTCTTTAATTCCAAAACAGCTTGAGTTAAATCTGACCAATGAAAATGGGTCTGAAATGCTGTAATCAAATCAAATTCCTCAACCGGAAGATTTGTATTCTCAACATTTTTCACCTCAAATGCTAGTCCAGGCCTAGCAGATTTTTCAGCTGCTCTGATGGCCGTAGAAGAAATATCAATCCCCAACACTTGGCTATTAGGAAAGTGCTTTTTCAAATATTTCGAGGAAGCTCCATTTCCAACTCCAACATCCAAAATAGCATTATATCGTTTCTTATGATTCAGCTGACTGACCGCCCAAACAACCATGGGCAGATAAACGCGATTCCATAATTTCATCATCCATAACCCAACCAAGCCGGACGGCCTTTTTGATTGGTACATTAAGTAAAGGAAAGCAAGAATAATCAAAAGGCTAATTATTGCTAGATAACTCATACGTCTTCCCTCTCATATCTTCCGCTATAAAGCCTTTTGGCTTCTTCTGTATACTTCTTGATAAAATTTGTTTTCGCCTCTGTATAGGCATCACGATTGTGCTCGTATTGCTTACACAAGGACAGCTTGAGCTTTTCATAGTCTCTAGCTACAGCAGGGTGTTCCTGCAAATAGTCTCTAAAGTACAGTTCATCATGATCGCCTTCATAGCGCAGATGCAGATGAAAAACCCGTTCGGCAAAACCACTCGGTGTGTAGCCTTTATTAAATGACATCCGCCCTTGGCTTTCTGACATGAGCAGATAACCATTTTTCAGCAGCAAGTCTCTCATTACCACCATATCTGTTTCTTTGGGGATTTCCAGCATGATATCCACTATAGGCTTGGCCCAGATGGTCTTTACCGATGTTGAGCCAATATGACTAAGACGGACGATCTGATGTTCTGTCAAAAAACTCAAAAGCCGAAGCCGTTCCTCTGCATACCAGTCTTTCCAATCAGCTTGATGCTCTCTCAGGAAAATTGGAAAAAGCTGCCACAGCTCCTCGAGTGACATTTCCTCTAAAGATGGACTCATAAGCACCTCCTTATGTAATTTATACAAGCGCTTTCTCTAGTTATGATTATAGGAAAAATACGCATCCGAGTCAAACCTCGCACTTATTGAACAGATATTTATTTTTGTAATATTTTTGAAAAGTTTTAGTTGTCAAACAATCTATTTTTTAGTAGAATGATGTCGGAGATATATTATTTAAAAGGAGTTCTTTATGAAAAAGTTTAGGTTTGGCACTTGGCTTGTCCTGTCAGCCAGCTCTTTGTTGTTACTTTCACAGGCTCTTCCTACAGAAAATGTTGCTGCGAATCAGAAGAACCAGATTAAGGTCCAGCTGCTCAACCATAGCGATGAAACAGCTATCGGCACTCTGGAGTTGAATGGAGAGTATCAGCTAAAGCTTGGGAAAAAAGACAAGTACGGTCGGGCTACTGCTGCTCATGTTCAAATGCAGGAGCAACACAAAGCTAAAAAGAAAAAGGAGACCAAGGTCACATACAATCCCATCGGTTGGCACAATTACAAATTTTATTACGGAAATGGAGATGATCGGGCTTGGCTCATGAATCGCGCTCACCTGATTGGCTTTACTTTCAGCGGCCTCAATAACGAAGGGAAAAACCTCGTTCCGATGACCGCTTGGCTCAACTCTGGCAGTTTCCAAGGACTGGATGACAATAACCCAGATAGCATGATCTATTATGAACATCGCTTGGAGCGCTGGTTAGAGGAAAATCCTGATTATTGGCTGGATTACAAAGTTACTCCGATTTATACGGACAATGAGCTTCTTCCACGCAAGATTGAGCTCCAGTATGTCGGATTAGACTCAGAAGGCAATGTTGTCAGCATTCAGCTAGGGGGTAAGGAAACAATAGATGAAGACGGAATGTCTCATGTCATCTTGGACAATGTCTCTGCAAACGCAGAGATTGACTACCAAACGGGCACTGCTGTCAATAGCATGATTGAGTAGAATTACAGATAAGAACTTAAAAACAGACCAGCCTTGCTATGATGATCTGTTTTTTTTATTTATTTTTACCAATAAAGACAGCCGTAAACAAGCAGGACTGCAATCATACTAAAAAGCGAGCCAATCAGGTAGTATTCAGCAAAGGACTGGCTTTCTGAAATCTTATTATAGCGGGCGATAGACTTAGCCGTAAAGACTAGCCCAATGGCAGTAAACTGCCCGAAAATAAGAGAAAGTCCCATAATCAAGCGCTCTAAAATCCCAATAATGGCTCCAGCCCCCGCAATAGTCTCTCCGCTGTCTTCTCCTGCCTGATACTTACTGAAGAAGAGTTTAAAGAGGATATTAACCGGCTTACCAGTAAGGGCGAAGAAAAAGAGAGCCTGCAGCATGAGGTAGCGCTCAGACAGCCAATTAGTTGCTGGAATTTGCTGCTGACCTAAGAGAAAATAAAGAGCAAAAATGCTAATCAGATGCAAGACCTGATCCAGTATAAAGGCAAACTTTTGAGCATGATGCTGGACAATCGATGAATTCAACCTATTCTTCAGGAAGTCAATAAGCGCATGACTGAGCCAGACTAAGGCGAAATATAGAAGATACTTAGGTAGGATTATCCCTAATAACAACAGAGGCAAGAGAACAATTCCCAAATGGAGAATTAAGAAATTCATCCGCCGACTTTTAAGGTCAGCCATTTTCTGACTTTGAAGCTGAAAATCAGCTAGTACATGAGCCAGCAAAGTCAATACAAGAATCGGATTCTGCATGAAAAATTCTGAAAATCCCATAAAATTTGTCATTGTTCAGCCTCCTTTGCTGCCTGTAAAATCATTCTCATAGCTAAACGGCGATTTCTCAGATAGATCTTCAGTCCAGACGACTTGAGCCGCTTACTAAGCGCACTGGGACTAATCTGCAGCAGCTCTGCTATTTCCCCATGAGAAAAATTCTCGTCATAGATATATTCCATGAGCATCCGCTCCAGAACCTCTCTCTGACTGGTGTTCCACTTGCTCTGGATGAATGAAGTAGCTGCCAGCACCGTATTAACCGCCTGACTGAGCTCTTCGTCTTCCAAGGATACAGCTATACGGCTGCTGCCGTAGTCGTTCTTCTCGTGAATAGCCTCAATGGCTGCGCGTGCCCTCCAGTAGGCCGGACCGTCGGCACCAATACTCTGCTCCCGATTGATGTCCGTCACAATCTCCCCCAGGCCAAGCCCGAAGCGAATCGGATGAGGAAAGCCCAAGGCAATCTGATCAAGGAGCTGCATGATCTCTGGATTTGGCCGCAGCAAAGCCTGAAACTCATCTCCAGTCGTTACCGTGAAAGGCGACACCAAATAATCCTGATAATCCTGATTTAGCACTGCCATCATGTCCTGCAGGTCCTTCTGAGCCTGCTTACGATTTTTCAGCTGTTTGGATTCAATTAAATCTCCAATAAGAGCAATATAAAGCATACCAAACCTCCTTTAAGTCCATTATAAAGGAAAATTTTAAAAATGTCTATTTGAACGGCAACTTTTTAGAATATCTATTGTAAAAGAAAGTCTATTTTTTCTTTTTAGATGCTGGTAAGGCAGGATAGGCAGCTTCAATCAAACTGCAGAGAAAGGCAGCATCTTCTACTTCTTTTATATGAAGCATTGATTTTGCGCCTGGATAAGGAGACTCATAAATCGGATTTTCAAAAAATTCCAGAGCTGGCTGGACCGGCTTGAGCAGCAAGCGATTGTCATAAATCCCGCCGAATAAGCGACCTCGATAATAAAGCAAATACTCTCCCATCATCTTGCGAAAGCTAATTTCTTGCCCTAAGCCCTCCAGTTGCTTCAGGATAAAATCCAAATATTCTTGACTAGATGCCATCGAAACACCTCCATGAATTGATACTTTATTATACCAAAAATGGATGAAGATTTCCTGGTTAAAAGATAATCACATCTCCTTCAATCTGTAGTCTGTAGTCTGTCTATCCTCAAGTAAGCAAAAAGCTAGACCTTACAAGTCTAACTTTTATTTCTTATTTTTTTAAAAGTCCTTCCTTGACCAGATAGTCACGCGCGACAGCTTCCGCTTTTTTGCCCTCAATGCCAACTTGATAATTCATCTGGCTCATCTGGCTTTCCTTAATTTTACCAGCCAGCTTATTGAGAATACCTTCCAATTCAGGGTGTTTTTCTAGCAATTCAGCCTTCAGGAGAGGGGCTCCTTGATAAGGAGGGAAAAGGTGCTTATCGTCTTCTAAAACTTGTAAATCATAACGCGCAAGTTCTGCGTCAGTCGAATAGGCATCCGTGATTTGAATATCACCCGACTGGATAGCTTGGTAGCGAAGAGCTGGCTCCATGGTCGCTACATTAAGATTAAGGCCATAGAGAGATTGCAAACCCTTGTTTCCATCTTCACGGTCGTTAAATTCCAAGGTAAACCCTGCCTTGAGCTTGTCTTGGACTGCTTTAAGATCAGAGATGGTTTTAAGATTGTATTCTTGAGCGATAGTCTTTGGCACTGCAATAGCATAGGTATTTTGATAAGCCATGTGATTGAGCAAGATTAGATTATCCTGTTTTTTGATTCCATCACGTGCTGCTTCAAAAACCTCTTCAGCATCATTGCTGACCTTGGGAGCAGGCTGTAAAAGAGTTCCAGTAATCGTACCGGTAAACTCAGGATAGATATCAATATCACCTTTTTTCAGTGCTTGATAAAGGAAGTCAGTCTTCCCAAAATTAGGTTTGACTGTCACAGTCATATCCGTATTTTCCTCGATGAGGAGTTTATACATATTCATAAGAATTTCTGGCTCTGGACCCAATTTCCCAGCAATAACCAGATGATCCTTCTCCTGCTTGGGAATTAGACTGGGTGTGTAAGAAGCGCCTAGTCCGAGGATTAAGACCGCAAAAGCTGTAAATACCGTCCGAAGCTTAGCTCTTTCCATCCATTTAAGGAGACTGTTGAAAAGAATGGCCAAAACTGCGGATGAAATAGCTCCAATCAAGATCAGACTGGCATTGCGACGGTCAATTCCTAGAAGGATAAAGGAACCTAGTCCACCAGCTCCGACAAGAGCTGCTAGAGTTGCTGTTCCGATAATCATTACCGTTGCTGTCCGAATTCCAGAAACGATGACGGGCATTGCTAGAGGCAGTTCAAACTTCTTGAGTCGTTCCCACTTGGTCATCCCAAAGGCGATTCCAGCTTCTTCTAAACTAGGATCAATCCCATTCAAAGCCGTGACAGTATTTTCTAAAATCGGGAAAATAGCATAAATCACCAGAGCAGTCAGTGCCGGCAGTGTACCAATCCCCATGAGGGGGATAAAGAGTCCCAGCAAGGCCATTGAAGGAATGGTTTGAAAGATTCCCGCAATTTGCAGCACCCAATTGGCTACTTTTTTATGACTATGAAGATAGATAGCGAGCGGAATGGTCAAGAAGATGGCCACAAGTAAGGTCAGAAGAGACAGCTGGAGGTGTTGTCCTAAGGCTGCCAACCATTCGCCAAAGCGATCCTGAAAGGTAGAAAACAAATTAGCCATGTTGAACACCTCCAAACAAATCTGCTACGAAGTTGGTTGCAGGTGCAGATAAGATTTCCTCAGGTGTCGCCACTTGACGAATCTCTCCGTCCTGCAAAACAGCAATCCGATTCCCCAACTTTAAAGCCTCGTCCGTGTCATGGGTCACAAAGATTGTCGTCATCCCAAACTGGTCATGGATACTCTTGGTCAAGCTCTGCAATTGCTTACGCGAGATGGCATCAAGAGCTGAAAAAGGCTCATCCATCAGCAGGATTTTGGGTTGGGCGATAATGGCACGGACAATGCCCACCCGCTGCTGCTCACCACCAGACAGCTCACTCGGCATACGCTGAGCATAGTCTTCAGCAGGCAAGCCTACTAACTCCAGCAATTCATCGGTCTTCTGCTGAATATCTGACTTGCTCCATCCTTTCATTTCAGGAATGAGAGCAATATTTTCTGCCACCGTTAGATTGGGAAAGAGGGCAATCGCTTGTAAGACATAGCCTGTAGAAAGGCGCAGCTCACGCTCATCATAGTCCTTGATTCTCTTATCATCCATATAGATATTTCCATCTGTTGGCTCTAAGAGGCGGTTGATCATCTTGAGCATGGTTGTCTTACCGGACCCAGAAGGACCCACTAAAATCATGAACTCTCCATTCTCAATTCTTAAGTTGACATCTCTCAAGACATCCTTTTCTGTATAGCGTAACGCTACATTTTTATATTCAATCATTGTTTGTCCTCATTTTAAAACTTCCCTCGGTTGGTCAAGTCTTCTACTTTTGGCATGACTTCCTTATTATCCCAATGCTCAACAATCAATCCATTATCATCCAAAACGAACGGTTCCATTGTAACATTTGTGATTTCAACTATCAAGAATTTTGTTCTATTTGGAAATAATTTTAAACTTGGTAAAGATTTTAAACTAAAAATTCCAAACAAAAAAGCCCAGTGTAAAGAGGAAATATCCCTCCCACACTGAGCTTCTTTTTATCTTAGTAATATTCACCCTGACGGTAATCCCATGAGTTGAAAGTATCGGACAGGTGCATCATGATTTTGTCAATGTCCAAGCCTTTGCGGATGACCACTGGTGCTGGTGAGATAGAACGTTGGCCACCTTGTTCTGGAATCAGTTTTCCATCCTTGTCCACCATGGAGACCATAACGCCTTGCTCATAGCGAGTTTCAATTGTCTTATCTGGCTGGATAGAGGCTACATAGTCATCTGCTTCAATGACTAGGTCAACAGCGTTTTCGATGCGTTCGCCAATTCCTTCGACCTTGCCGCGGTTTCCTTTACCGGATGGGTTGGCTGAGGATGCATAGACCATCTTGCCTTCTTCCCAAAGCTTAGCTGCCAGCTGCTCGCCCGCCTTACCAAACTTAATAACAAAACAGCTAGTGCCACGAACATCTGTCATCAGTTCTTCCCGACCGTCGCCATAAGCTTTGAGCTTTTCAAAAGCTTCTGGCTTCCATGGAAGGATACAGCCCAAGAGGATATCTTTATCCCAATGCTTTTGATAAAAAGCTTCAATTTCCGGATTCAGCTGAGCCAAAGCACGGAGCTCATCCATACTGCCACAGAGGACAACACCTGGCTTATTACGGTTACGAGCCTTAGCTTCGAACTTACGCTCCAAGCCAGCTTTATCGCTGGTCATGATGATGTAACCCACCTTGGTCGGGCAAACGATACAGCCGCCATCGCCTTTCAAGATGTCATAACCTTCTTGTGAAAGCTGTCCGTTCCATTGAATGTGTTTTGTCATAAGTTTCTTCCTTTTCTATTAAATTAAGATTTATTTTACCATATATTTTTATCGGAGACAAGGTTTTTTCAGAATTTTCTCAATATAGCAAAAATAAGGTTACTGCCAATAAGATGGACGATTTTTTTCATATTTCGTAATCAAATCCTCATATTGCAGCGTAATGCCGATGTCATCCAGACCGTTGAGGAGCTTGTGCTTCCATTCTCCATCAATGTCAAAAGAGAATTCTCCCACCGGTGAAAAAATCTTCTGCTGCTCCAAATCCACCGTCACTTCATCCGTTGGCTTCAGATTAGCCAAGGCTTGCCGCACTTCGAGCGGCTGGACGATAGGTAGCATACCGTTATTAAGCTCGTTATTGTAGTGAATATCCCCGAAAGATCCGGCAATAACTACCTTGAAGCCATAGTCAGCCAAGGCCCAGGCAGCGTGCTCCCGAGAGGAACCCGCTCCAAAATTGTCCCCTGTAATCAGAATAGTCGCCTTGCGGTACTCCGGTCTATTAAAGACGAAATCAGGATCTTCAGTGTACTGATTATCCAGATAGCGCCAAGCGTACATGAGGTACTTGCCAAAGCCTTTTTTATCAATCAACTTGAGAAACTGCTTGGGTAAAATTTGATCCGTATCGATATTATCGTTCATGAGGGGGACTGTTGTCCCCGTGTAGATTGTAAATTTTTCCATAAAACTTCCTTACTGGACCTCCGGTAGCTGGCGGACGTCTACAAAGTGCCCAGCAATAGCTGCCGCTGCTGCCATAGCTGGACTGCAAAGATGGGTTTTAGCACCAAATCCCTGACGATCCTCAAAGTTCCGATTACTAGTAGAGGCACAGTGGACTCCGTCCGGCACCTTATCTGGATTCATTCCCAGACACATGGAACATCCTGGATCGCGCCACTCAAAGCCAGCATCCATGAAAATCTTATCCAGTCCCATCTTTTCAGCAGCCCGCTTGACCGGACGAGAGCCTGGTACGACGATAGCTGTTAGATTGGGAGCGATATGCTTGCCAGCGACAAACTTAGCTGCCAGCTGCAAATCGCTGAGTCTAGCATTGGTACAGGAGCCGATAAAAATATAACCTAGATCAATATCTTCTGCTTTCTTACCTGGGGAGAGGTCCATGTAATTGTATGCCCGCTCGTCGTTCATATCACGGATTTCTGGGAAAGCCGCGCCGAACTCAACTCCCATGGAAGGATTGGTCCCCCAAGTCACCATAGGTGCCAGCTCGGAGACATCAATCTCAATGACCTTATCATAGACAGCATCAGGATCACTGACCAGAGTCTTCCAATCAGCTACCGCTGCCTCAAAGTCCTTGGGAGCACCCGGCCGTCCTTGAACATAACCATAGGTCTTCTGGTCGGGATTCATAATGCCCATCTTAGAGCCAAACTCTATGGACATATTACAGATAGTCATGCGTTCTTCCATGGTCAGATGCTCAATTGCATCACCAGCATACTCGACCACATGACCAACACCTGCAGCCACACCATATCGGGCAATCAAAGCTAAGATAAAGTCCTTGGAATAGACACCTTTAGGTGGCACTCCGGTAAATTTGACCAGCATTTTCTTAGGCTTGACCTGCCAAATGGTCTGCGTGGCAAAAACGTGCTCTACCTCCGAAGTACCAATTCCAAAAGCAATAGCTCCAAAAGCTCCGTGAGTGGCCGTGTGACTGTCGCCACAGACGATGAATTTGCCCGGCTGAGTCTTGCCCGTTTCGGGTCCAACCATATGGACAATTCCCTGCAACTCCGATCCATGAGCTGCATGCTCGATGCCAAAATCCTTGACATTCTCAGAAAGTTTATCAATCTGAGCCTTGGAAATCACATCCCGAATATCATAGATATTGACCGTAGGAACATTATGGTCAAAGGTTCCAAAGGTCAAATCCGGCCGTCTAACCTTGCGCCCTGCATCTCGAAGGCCTTGAAAAGCCTGAGGGCTGGTTACTTCATGAATATAATGCTGATCCACATACATAAGCTGGGGCTGACCTTCTTCACCTGTTATCAGATGCCTTTCCCACAGCTTATCAAAAATCGATTTTCCAGCCATACTAGCTTCTCCATATGTAATATAAAATTCCGATTTCCACTATTATTCCGCAAATCCAAGCCAGCCAGAAATACCATTTTCTGGTCTTGTGGTGAAAGAGGCGACCGCCTAATAAAGCTCCCAAACCTCCAGCTACAAGAGCTGACAGTAGCAAAGTCTTCTCGGGAATGCGGTAGTGATTTTTTTTAGCCTTTCGCTTATCCCAGCCATAAAGCAGGAAAACGATAAGGTTCCATAGCAGGCAAATACCCGTTAATATCCATTTCATAAGTTATTAATAATTGCCTCCGTCATTTGAGCTGTTCCTGCCTGACCACCCAGATCTCGGGTTAAAATCCCCTGAGCCAAAGTCTTCTCAACCGCTGCTTCAATCGCTTCTGCAGCTTCAAGCTCCGCAAAGCTATCCCGCAGCATCATGGCCACAGAAAGTATCATGCTGATAGGATTGGCAATCCCCTGCCCCGCAATGTCGGGAGCCGAACCATGGATGGGCTCATAAAGACTTGTCCCAGCAGCCGAATGACTGGCCGATGGCATAACTCCCAGCGTCCCTGACAAGACACTGGACTCGTCTGAGAGAATATCCCCAAAGAGATTTTCTGTTACTACGACATCAAACTTAGAAGGATTGGTAATCATGAGCATAGCAGCGCTATCCACCAATTGGTGCTCTAAGGTCACATCTGGATAATCCTTAGCCACCTCATCTGCTACTCTACGCCAGAGTTTAGATGTCGCTAGCACATTTTGCTTGTCAATACTGGTCACGCGCTTTCTGCGACCACGTGCAATGTCAAAGGCCTTACGGACTATTCGCTCCACCTCTTCATAGCTGTAGTCGTTGATATCCCTCGCAGATTTATCCTCCAAAACATGCTCACCAAAGTAAATCCCACCAGTCAGCTCGCGCACGACCACGAAGTCCACGCCAGCAATTCGCTCTGCCTTCAAAGGCGACAAATGCTTGAGAGCATCAAAAATCTTAACTGGACGGATATTGGCATAGAGTTCAAGTTCCTTGCGTAGAGCCAGCAAGCCTTGCTCCGGCCGAACCGGTGCATCGTCATACTGGGGGCTGCCGATAGCTGCTAGGAGAATAGCATCCGCCTTCTTGGTCGCTTCTAGAGTTGACTGAGGCAGAGGATGACCTTCCGCATCAATACCAGCACCTCCAAAAGCTTTCTCCGTGATATGATAAGTAAAACCGAACTTGTCCGCAACAGCAGCCAGTACTTGGAGACCAGCTTCCATGATTTCTGGCCCGATACCATCACCCGCCAGAGCTACAATTTCTTTTGTCATAGTCGCTTCCTTCTAATTATTTGCAGGCAGATCGCGGTAGGATACCTGATGGCCGATTTCACCAGCATTTTCCTTTTGCACAAAGGTGTTGGCATGGATATAGGCAATGGCACTGGCCTTAAGAACATCAAAGTCAATACCAGAGGAGTTGAAAATTGTATCTGTATCTGTATTTTCAACAGCTACCAAAACACGAGCCTGAGAGTCAATACCATCCGTTACCGCTTCGATGTTATAAGACAAAAGCTGGACAGACTGGTTAAAGAATTGGTCAATCGCATTAAAGATGGCTTCAACACTTCCTTTACCTTCTGCCACACAGCTGACCGTCTCACCATCACCATTAACCAGCTGCACATCCGCAGTGATGGTATGGTCGTCATTGGTCGTCAACTGCAGATCATCAAAATGGAAGCCTTCAGGATTTTCGACGGTCGTTCCGGCAATCAAAGCTCGAATATCAGCGTCAGTGACTTCATTTTTCTTATCAGCCAAGACCTTAAACTTAGCAAAGAGATCATTAATTTCAGATTCCGCAAAATCCAGAGCCAGTTCTTTGAGTTTTTCGACAAAGGCATGGCGGCCAGAGAGCTTGCCAAGCGGCAGTGAATTACTCTTGACTCCAACCAGCTCAGGTGTAATGATTTCATAGGTCAGTGGATTCTTAAGGACACCATCCTGATGGATACCGGACTCATGAGAGAAGGCATTGCCACCAACAACCGCCTTGTTCTTAGGCACTGGAATACCTGAGAAGCGGGATACCAACTCAGAAGTGTTGATGGTTTCATTAAGGACGATATCCGACTCAACCTGATAATAGTCTTGACGAATTTCTAAGGCAACTGCTACTTCTTCCAGCGCTACATTTCCAGCCCGCTCACCGATTCCATTGATAGTCCCCTGAACACGACCAGCACCGTGCTTGATAGCCGTCAAAGTATTAGCCGTTGCCATACCAAGGTCATCATGACAATGAACACCAAATACCACCTTATGATCAGAAGTCACATTTGCCACTAGGTAGTCGAAAATATTTGCAAACTCTTCCGGAGTAGTAAAGCCGACTGTATCTGGAATATTGATATAAGTCGCACCTGCATCAACCGCTGTTTGTACCACCTGAAAAAGGAAATCAAGCTCTGTTCGCGTCGCATCCTCTGGTGAAAACTCGACTATATCGAACTTGGAGCGTGCGTAGGAGACATGCTCTTTCACAGCTTCTAAAATCTCTTCCTTAGACTTTTTCAGCTTGAACTCTCTGTGAATAGGACTGGTCACAATGAAGACATGAATCTGTGGATGCTTGGCTTCCTTGAGCGCTTCATAGCAGGCGTCAATATCGGACTTGACCGAACGCGCCAGTCCAGTAACAGAAGCTTTTGTGATGACTTTAGCAATCTCCTGCACCGCCGCAAAAGAATCTGGACTCGCAGCTGGAAAACCGGCTTCAACGACTGAAATCCCCCACTTCTCTAACTGCTTGGCAATAGCAACCTTTTCCTTGATAGAGAAATTCACTCCTGGTGTCTGTTCGCCATCCCGGAGGCTGGTATCAAAAAACTCAACTTTGCGTGTCATAGACAACTCCTTTTCTAAGATACATAGACCATTTAGGAAAAACTCTTCCCCAATTTCTAGGTCGTATTCAATGACTGAGACAGTATGAGACAAATTGATTTCAGAAAAATCAAGATGTAATCCCACTCCCGTCGCTCCTTTAGAAACCATTTCTTCCTCATCAGAGCTTGAGGTAAGATAGGTGAAATAAAAAACATCTCACTTGAGGAACAAGCGAGATGTTGATTTACTCCCGCTTGGTAAGCCAAACAGGACTAATGCTTTTGCACTAGCCCGAGTAACGCAACAACAAAGCAAAGTTTGAAGATTGGGTTGACTTCATGTTTGACTAACTCCTTTTTGAGATGGTTTCTTATTGTTTAGTATTTTAACACAGTATCATAAACCTGTCAAGAAAAAGTCGATATTTTCTGAAAATTTTTAATATGCTGGATTATTTTTTGGGATTTAAAACTATAAATACGAGAAATGAGAAGTAAAGTAAGTCTCACTTCTTCTATTTTTTCAGCAATCGTAGCATAGTTTATTTACTCACTTCATCCAGCTTATTCTGAAAGCGTCTGTTCTCCTGATAGCGAGCTTCTAAAACATCATCTATGCGCTTTTTATATTGCTGATGGTATTGATCCAGATTATCCTCTATTTGAAAAATATAAGGTTGAGCCGCTGTCAAAGGAACCTCTCTACATGCATAAGAAATTGCCTCTAAGAGTTTGTTCGTCTCTCTGTCAAACTTATAGTAGTATGTATCTAAGTCTGTCTCTACTCGCTCAAACTCACGCATTTTTAGAGCATGTTCATCTTCCAGTTCCTGAAGCTTCTTTTTATCCAGCATTGCCTCACCTCCTATCCCTTAATCGGGCTATCCAAAGAAGGCATCTGCATCGTCTGAGTTAGATGAGTTTCAGCAGCTTGCGCTGCCTTCCCTTCAAATCCACCCTTAATATCATTGACATAGTTAGTAGAAGCATAATTTTTCATATCCAAAGCTGCCGCCTGTAGCTGAGCTGCCAGATCTAATCCTTTTGCAAGGATAAGCAGCTCTTTGGCCACTATCAAAGCCTTGATAGCCTGCCTCTCCTGCTCCTTCATCTTTTCTTTAAACTGTCTCTCTAACTCCACTCTAGTTACGAGCGCATCATCATTTGGTATAAGCATTTTCAATAACCCTCCATGATCCTTTCACATCTGCTAAGAGATTATTGAAATCCTCAGCTTGCTGAGTATCGACTGCTGCAAAATCTCCACTAGCTCTGACCAAAGTCGTTCCTAACTGTTCAATCTCTGTCAGGAAGCCTTTTGCGGATGTGTTTGTATTTGTTTCAACCGAATCGTCCCAGTAGTGCTTTATATCAAAATCAATCAATAAACTCTCCACTTCTGAGTCACTCAAATAAGTAGCAAGGCCAGCTGCCTCTGTTCTTGCGTCATTAATTATCTTTTGGACAGATTCCTTGGCATCCGACATTAAAGTTTTGACATGCTTAACTTTATCTTCTATCTCAAAGATAGCCAACTGAGCTGCAGTCTGAAGGAGACGAGCACGAACTAAAATTCTCTCTTCACCTGTAAGATTACCATTTCTAAGCTGTTTCTGATAGCTTGGAATCATCTTCTTGTCCCACTTAATCGACTCTCTACGCGCTTCGTCAATGATAGCTTGATAATCCCGCTTAAATTCATAGAAAGCAGATGTAGAAATACCTGCACGCGCAAAATTTGCTGTTCCAAAAGAAGAAATGTCAACAACAGTATTTATTAACTTTATCGCCTCGTCATCAGTCAAACCTTGCATACGAAGCAAATCTAAAAATTTCGCTTCTAATCTCGCAAGCTTCTCCCCTGCTCTCAGAAGTTCTGGATGAAAATCTTCTGAAGCGACTAAAAATCCCCCCTTGCCGTCTGCCTGAAAAACACCAAAATCATGAGCACTATCAGCCATATAGTCAAAGCGAGTATAATGAAGAGGCACAACTATATGAGCTGTTCCCAATTCCTTACGAGTTGGCTTTTCTCCAGGTTTCTCTAAATTATAGATTGTATTCTCACGATTGAGCATACTAACAATATCAAAAGGATTGACATAGTATTCCACTTTTTCGCTGATTGCTTTAATCCTATCATCATCAACTCCCATTTTTTTCAAACTATCGGTAGTATCCGGTCCATCGAAAAGAACGACCTTTCCAATTTTATCGAATTCTTGTTGACTCAGATTAGCTATTCCTTGAACTGTCACCATAGTCCCCAGCGAGTGGGCTGTAAGATCCATCGTAGCTTGGGGAGCTTTCTCGCTCATTTCTGCAATGGTGGCTTTCATTCCCTCTGTTGCTAGTCTAGCCTGAGGTATATGCGAATCAAATAAAGCAAAATTAGCATCATTAATAAGCCAGTCATTCAGATTTAAAGGCTTAATTCCTTCTTTCTTAACTCTCTCAATATTGAAACCATCACTACCTCGAATAGCCATATAAGTATGCTTTGTATCCTTACCTAAGGTCGGTGTATCTGTTAGAAAATATGCATTAAAACCAACTCTCTCATTAGTTAAACGACCTTTCTGGTAAGGTCCTAAACCTGCTTTCTCTTTATAATCAGCAATTTTCTTATCATTATCATCCACAAAGGGTAAATCCAATCCCTTTTCAACATGCAAATCTGGATCCGGCTGCAGGTAAACTTTGCCATCATTATCGAGTTTCTTACCTCCAGGGGTGATTTCTTTCCCATACACAACATCTTGGGAAAAATCAAATGGGATTGATCCCCCCGAATCTAAGATTTCTTTTCTCTGCTCAGGCAACCTCTCATAAGGGAAAAGGTTTGGGCGTCCCCTATAAGAAGACTGCGCTAAATCTGCATAAAAATTATCAAAGTTTTTTAAATTGCTGTTACTCAAACAAATCACCTCCTATACTTAAAGGGCTAACTATTCCAATAGTATCAATTAGAACTTTTTCATTTTCAATATCAATTACAACACTCCAGCTTGATTTTTCTATATTATTAAAGCCTCCATAAAGCTGAATAATATCCCCTCCGCCTTGCGGTGTTCCATTTCCTATCTGATCCCATTGTGTTTGATCCCAATCAATTTGAACAGTTTCTATCTTAGGATTCAAAGATTTAATATAATCCTCAATATCCTTCTTGTGCTTTTTAAGATAAGCTAACTGTGTTTCATGTGGGTCTTGCTCTTTCTTTTTCTCCTGCTTGGTTCCGTCTGTAAACAAATTTTTATTTTGAACTGTCATGATTGTCCCTCCAATAACTAGAGTAACTATTACTGCTACCACAGATAGAATTGCTATTTGTTTTTGTTTCATCTTCTAGCCTCCTTGTGCATAATAATAAGTTACCATTATTATATCATGAATGCATTAAAAAAATACTTTTGAAAAGTATTCGCGTTAAATTAGAAATTTACAAACTGTGCTAAATCTGCATAAAAATTATCAAATGTTTTTAAATTACTATTACTCATATTTGTCCCATCCCCCATTTTTTAATACACTAGGTGGATTTAGCATTCCAATTAAATCTATCGAAGGGATAGCATTCTCATTTTCTAGCGGAAAATCTACTGTAAAATCAGAATCTTTTATATGATTGAAAGTTCCTTTCAACGATAGATTAAAACCCGCTCCTTGAGGAGTCCCATTCCCTATCTCTTCAACAATTAAACTATCCCAAATAAGCTGAACTGATTCAATCTTTGGATTTTTAGACTTTACAAACTCTATAATTTTCTCCTCATGCTCTTTCAAATAATCCAATTGCTTTTCATGCGGATCTTGCTCTTCCTTTCTCTCCTGCTTGGTTCCGTCTGTAAACAAATTTTTATTTTGAACTGTCATGATTGTTCCTCCAATAACTAGAGTAGCGGTTAGCGCTACGATTGATAGAATAGCTATATTTCTTTTTTTCATCATTTGGCCTCCTTGTAAATATGAGAAAATGACAGACCGCGCTAAATTGCATAAAAATTATCAAAAGTTTTTAAATTACTGTTACTCATAAATATCCCACACATTCCCTTCCAAGATTCTTATCGGCTGCATTTCATAAATAACCAGCTCCTCAGGAACTTCATTTGAATCGTAGTTTAAGGGGATTCCTAATGTAAATTCAGTGTCTTTGTTACTATTTATTCTACCGTCCAAAGTTAAAATATATCCACCGCCTTGTGGGGTGCCGTTCCCTATATCTTCGACTTTCATACTGTCCCAATCAAATTGAACACTTTCAACTTTAGAGTTTAAAGCTTTAACAAAGTCAGCCAACTCTTCTTCATGCTTTTTAAGATAAGCTAGCTGTTTTTCATGTGGATCTTGCTCTTTCTTTTTCTCCTGCTTAGTTCCATGTGTAAACAAATTTTTATTTTGAACTATTATAAATGAACCTATAAATACAAGTATTATTGATACTACAAGTAACGTACTTTTGATAGTCTTCATCTCAAATCATCCTTTCAACTACTGACATTATTATAGCATGGATGGGCTGATAGAATCTCATCTTACCTTTATTGAACAATACTGGAGCAATCAAAAGAAAAACACCTAACTGTTAGTTGGACAATTAATTATTAAGTCACTTCATCTCCTCACATACTGAACACCTCGGAAAAGGAGAAAGGCTGTTAGAATCAGGGAAACAAGCCAGATGGTCTTCAAGAGGTAAAATTGGATCAGATAGGTAGAGATGATGGCTCCGACTACAAAGCTTGCTAACAGGGCTACAAAGAAAAGGCCTTCTTTCAAATCTTTCCCTTCCTTGTTTCGAGCATAGTTGCCAAAAGCTACCATGGTTTTCTTGATATTCCCCGTCATAAAGGAGTTGTTATAGACAATGCCATCCACCTCGCCAAAAGCCGTCGCAACCAGGCCCATGCAGAAAGCCAGTGGCGGCACGATATAGAGATGGGGCACATTTGCTGGCAAAAATCCAACGGCAGCTGTCGTCAATATCAAAGGAAAAACGCTGGACAGTCTGCGCCAAGAATGCTCAAAATGATGCTGAAAAACAGTCATCAAAAAAATCCCCAGCATAAAAGCCAACATAGTTGCCAATTTCACTTCGATTCCTCTTGTCTCTTGATTGATGAGTTCAACCGAAAGGAAAACGACATTTCCCGTCTGACCTGCCACCAAGGTGCCTCCCCTCTCAATGAAGGTATAGGCATCGATAAATCCTGCACAAAAGGTCAAGAGGCAGGCAAAAAATTTTGAACGAGAGTGAAACTCTCTTTTTACAAATTGTTTCATAAATCACCTACAAAATAAGGGAGTGACCAGACTCCGAAAATCATAGATTTCAGTCCGTCCACTTCCCCTTGCTAGATTATATTTCAAAAATCTTGCAGCTACTGCGATCGCCAGATTAACAACTATTATTTCCTCAAATGACAGAGCAGAAAGCTACGTGTGCTAGCCTTCTCTGGCTTCCTTAAGGATTTTTTCAATCTTGGTCGTAATCAGGTCAATAGCCACCTTATTAGAAGCTCCCTCTGGAATGATGACATCCGCATAGCGCTTGGTCGGCTCGATGAACTGATGGTACATAGGCTTAACGACACCCAAATACTGCTCAATAACGCTATCCAAACTGCGACCGCGCTCTTCCATGTCCCGCTTAATCCGGCGGATAATCCGAACATCATCATCTGTGTCCACAAAAATCTTAATATCCATCAAATCTCGCAGGCGCTGGTCCTCTAAGACCAAAATCCCCTCAACGATGAACACATCCTGAGGCTCCTGACGATAGGTCTTTTTACTGCGTGTATGCTCCGTATAGTCATAAGTGGGAATATCCACTGGCCGACCAGCCAAGAGCTCCTTGATCTGCTCAATCATCAGGTCCGTATCAAAGGCAAAAGGATGGTCATAGTTGGTCTTCACCCGCTCCTCAAAAGTCAGATGCGTCTGATCCTTATAGTAGGAGTCATGCTCAATCATGGCAATATTTTCGTTTGGAAAATTAGCCAAAATTGCTCGAGAAACACTGGTCTTTCCGCCTCCGGAACCACCAGTCACACCAATAATAATAGGTCTATTTTGCATTATAAGCTCCATCTCTTGTTATCTTATCTATTTTACCGCAATTCATGTTATAATGAAAGAGCTAAAATAAAAAAAACACATGCTTAAAAATAGAAAAAAGGAGGTTTTTATGTTCAAACTTGGAATCATCGGAACAGGTTCTATTTCTCATGAGTTCATCAAGGCCGCTCACTCAACAGGCGACTATCAGCTGGCAGCAGTCTACTCTCGGACTTTGGCTTCTGCTGAGCGCTTTGTGCAAAACTATGAAAATACAGCCGTCTATACTGAAATGTTGGAATTTCTGTCGTCCGATATTGATGTCGTTTATATCGCCAGTCCCAACAGCCTGCATTTCAAGCATGCCAAGGTAGCCATTCTGGCTCGTAAACATGTCATTGTTGAAAAACCAGCGGTTTCTCGTCCCAAAGAATGGCGAGAATTGGTCAAGTTGGCTGACGAGCATCAAGTCTATCTCTTTGAAGCTGCCCGCAACTATCATGAGCAGGCCTTTGATACGATTAGTGATTTCCTCAAGGACAAGACTGTCTTAGGAGCTAACTTCACCTATGCCAAGTATTCTTCAAAAATGCAAGCTCTGCTTGCGGGAGAGCAGCCCAATGTTTTCTCAGCTAAGTTTTCTGGCGGCGCTTTGATGGATCTGGGTGTCTATCCTGTCTATGCGGCTATCAGACTTTTTAGCCATCCTCGCTTCGCTCGCTACAGTGCCCAACAGCTAGCCAATACGATTGATTTAAATGGAGCCGGCTGTCTTATCTATCCAGATTTTCAAGTTCAGATTCAGGCCGGTAAAAATATAAACAGCAATCTGCCTGCAGAGATTTACACAGATCAGGGAACTCTGACTTTAGACGGGATTGAATTTATCAGCTCTGCTATTTTCCAAAATCTGGACGGTCAAGAGGAGGTACTGCCTATCCAGCGTGCTTCTCACACCATGCTGGAAGAGGCTCAGGCTTTCGCACGAGTGCTCAAGGGTGGACAGGATGCGGCTTACGAGAAATGGTTGGATGCGGCAGCGGCTGTTCATGAAAGCTTATTTGCCATGCGCAAGGACGCTGGCATTAGATTTGAGGTTGATGATGATTAAGGAACAATTTCCCCCGAGCTGGCAAAATCAGCTGGCTCAGCTAGGCTTTGAAAATTTGACAGCTATTCAAGAGAAGATGTTTGGGCCTATTTCTGCAGGCGATACCGTGCTGGGAATCAGTCCGACTGGTACTGGTAAAACTCTGGCCTATCTCTTTCCAAGTCTGCTTAGACTAACACCTAAAAAAGCCCAACAACTCTTGATTTTAGCTCCTAATACTGAGTTAGCTGGACAAATCTTTGAGGTCTGCAAGACTTGGGCGGAGCCTTTAGGTCTGACAGCTCAACTCCTGCTCTCCGGTTCCAGTCAGAAGCGACAAATCGAGCGCCTTAAGAAAGGTCCGGAGATTATCATTGGAACGCCTGGGCGGATTTTCGAGTTGGTCAAGCTCAAGAAAATCAAGATGATGAATGTTGAAACCATCATTTTAGATGAATTTGACCAGCTGCTCAGCGATTCTCAGTATCACTTTGTAGATAAAATCACCCACTATGCGCCTCGTGACCACCAGCTGGTATATATGAGCGCCACTGCTAAGTTCGACCACGATAAGATTGCTGAAAACACTCTAGAAATCAGCATTGACGACCAAGTTTTGGACAACATCCAGCACTTTTACATGCAAGTCGAAAAACGTGATAAGGTGGACTTGCTCCGCAAGTTATCCAATGTTGAAGATTTCCGTGGACTGGTCTTCTTCAACGCTCTGTCAGACCTGGGCAGTGCCGAAGAAAAACTCCAGTATCGTGAAGCCAACGCCGTTTCTCTGGCCAGCGATGTCAACGTTAAGTTCCGCAAGGTGATTTTGGATAAGTTCAAAGAACACCAGATTACTCTCTTGCTAGCCACTGACTTGGTTGCTCGTGGCATTGATATTGACTCGCTAGAATGTGTCGTCAATTATGAGCTTCCGCGCGATTTAGAAACCTATACCCATCGCTCTGGCCGAACCGGCCGCATGGGCAAGGAAGGCTACGTCATCACCCTCATCAGCCATCCTGAAGAACTGAAAACTTTGAAAAAATACGCCACCGTCCGAGAAATTATATTAAAAAATCAAGAACTTTATGTAACGAGTTAAACTGAAAAAGCTTTGGAAATCTAATGTTTCCAAAGCTTTTTGCTTTTACTCATTGCCAACAACGATTTCAAACATCTAACCCCAAGGACCGTCTTAGTCTCTGCCGTAATAAATACGATGCGGCTCTATTTGGCCTTCCAGCAGCTCATCGACCGTTACCAAAGTATAGCCGTTACTCTTCAGATATTCGAGGACACTTGGCAGAGCGTCAATACTGGTCTGGTGAATATCATGCATGAGGATAATTGAACCTGGCTGGGTTTTAGCAATCTCTTGCATAATAGCTTTAGTATTGCGTGTCTTCCAGTCTAGACTGTCCACATTCCACATGATAAAGGACTGGTCAACCGAATTTTGGATTGTAGCATTAATAGCTCCATAAGGAGGCCGCGTAATCGTTGGCTTGATGCCTATGACATTGTTAATAGCGGTCTGGGTATCAAGGATTTCTTTTTGGGCTGACTCCAGAGGTAGTTTGGTTAAGACTGGATGGTCCCATGTATGAATCCCAATCTGATGACCTTCATTGTGCACGCGCTTGACAATCGCTTCATTACCAGCAATGTTTTGCCCAACCATAAAGAAGGTCGCCTTGGCACCATATTTCTTGAGGATATCCAGAGCCTGCGGTGTTGTCTTAGGATCAGGACCGTCATCAAAGGTCAGAGCAACCATTTTCACATGCTTCTTAGCCTCAAAACTCTGATAAGCTGCCAAGTCATCGCCAGTCAGATAGTCCGCATTGATCTGGTCATAGAAGCTAGATAAAGGAACGTCAATACTGGTTAAGCCTTGCACTTCCTTGCTCAATTTAATAGAAAAATGGCTGTACTCATAACGGAAGGACCACTGGCCCAACTCCGTTCCATTGAGGGTGTTGAGAATTTCCGTCTGCACCGCCTCATCGACCTGTCTAAAGGTCAGCTGGCTGGATATTTCGTTGATGAAGATTTCCTTAGCTGCATCGGGATCCTGAAAGAGCTTATCCAGAGTGAAACGGCTGCCGTCTGCACCAAGGTAGCTGTCAGCAACTTCCCGCTCTTCTCCTTTACTGATTTTCATCTCTTTGACATGATAGTCCTTGCGATGCACCAGTACTTCTTTGACATCCTTCAGGCTCGTTTCTTTTTCCTCAGCATAGTAGAAGGTCAATTCTTCAATCTTATCGCCCTTCTTCTGATTATCCTTAATCGTCTGGCTATCTGCGTCCATCTGCTCCTTGACGCTTGCCATAACCTGACCATCCAGCAGAGGATAGAAGGACTCCACATAGTGGCTGCCAATCATCTTGCTCTGCTTTTCAGTATTTTCAGCGTGGAAGGTCTCTTCTTGGGCAATCAGTACACTAACCTTCTCTTGCAGTTCCTTTTCTTGGAAAATAGCGTAAATTTTTACAGCACCCAGAAATAGAGCAGCAACAAAAGCTAAACCTAGCAAACTGAGAACAATGAGTGTTTTCTTACCGTGTTTCTTGTTATTTTGTCTTTTCATACACCTGTCCTAAATGAATAAAAATCATCATTTATCTTGCAAAATTAACTGCAGCTAGATGTTAGAGACTCTTCTCACGAATGACTTCCACCTTGTAGCCATCAGGATCTTTTACAAAATAATAATTAGGCGGGTTGCCAGGAAGGCCCTTTGGATCTGTCACTTCATAGCCTTTGGCCTTGTGCTCAGCGTGCAGACCTTCCAAGTCTGGCGTGCTAAGTGCCACATGAGCAAAGCCGTCCCCAATCACATAAGGACCATGGTCATAGTTATAGGTCAGTTCAAGCTCATAATCATCGCCTTCCAAACCTAGATAAACGATAGTAAACTGATAATCTGGAAAATCCTTGCGGCGCAGCTCCTTAAAGCCAAAAGCCTCTGCATAAAAAGCGATAGACGCTTCCAAATTCTCAACACGCAAACAAGTATGTAACATTTTTGATGCCATAATTTCACCTCATTCTTTCTTGTTTATTATTATACCCTATTTTAGGCAAAACTTATATTAAATTTTTAAAAAAGTAAGTAGAAGCCAGATAAAAAGCAAGCCATTAAGGCCTGCTAAGAATTGTTTTTCAAAAAATGTTCAATGAAGTCGCTATACGAATTCCATTGAGGCATGGGAATGCTTTCCTTTTCAGCACTTCTTTTGATTTCAAAATATTGATCAACCCACTCGGCATAGCCTGAATGCATATGATTTGTGACCATTTCGGCAACCAAAGGCTGACTCAACATGAACTTCATTACTGGAACCAAGAGAAATAAGGGCAGGGATAGATATTTAGTAGGTTTATAACGATGTTTAGGAATGCCATATCGCTGACAGAGTTCTAAACCTTCTCGCCAAGCGCAAATCATCTTTCGAATTGCTTTTTTATCTTTCAAGAGTGCATCAAAAGTCCCCGCTTCTGCAACTGCACCTGCCATTACCGCCTCCTGAAGGCAGTGAACCTTCATCCAAGAAGCCAAGTTAGGCATAGCATCAATGCCTATCCCACTAGCTGTGAAGATAGGAGACAACTCTGCTGTGTAAGAATCATCATCAAGTAACGTAGCTTCTTTGAAAATGATAGCTTGGATCCGACCATCACTCTTTCGCCCTCCTCCAACAGAAGAAGGAAAAGCTAACGACACCTTCTTTCTTTTCAAATAAGAAGGAATCTTGGAGTTGATATTCCAGTTATTCTGTAAAATAAGTAAATGAGCTTTTTCCTTTATATCCGCCAAATGATTCAATGCCTGCTCTAGTTGCAAACTATTTACCGTTAAGAGAATCAAGTCATAGTCTTGAGCGATACTCGTCACCAATGGCGGCTGGAAATGATGTTCTTTATAGACCTGTTCGTCTTTCCTTAAATCTTTAATAGAAAGTGTGAAGCCTTGCTCTAAAGTCGACAGCTTATGCTCTCTAACTAAGACAGTAACTTGATGTTGATTAGAAAGTAACCAAGCGTATGTCAAACCGATTGTACCAGCACCATAAACCAAAATGTTCATATTAGGCCTCTCCCACTATTTAACAGAACGCTTTTTCGTTTCTTTCAATAGCAGTTTAACTTCAAAGACCGTACCTTTTGGTTTGTTGTCCTTGACATAAATAGAGCCCTTGAAAGCATCGACAATCTGCTTGGCCAGAGAAAGCCCCAGACCAAAGCCACCTTTCTGACGGGTCCGAGCCTTGTCCACCCGATAAAAGCGATCAAAAATCTTCTTCTTATCTTCATCGCTGATACCAGGGCCATTGTCCGCCACTCGGAAAATAAGGTAACGATCTGTCGAAGTAGCCATGACACTGATTACACCATCATCATCTGTATACTTGATAGCATTATCAAATAGAATAGTCATCAGTTGTTTGAGAAAAATTTGATCGGTCACAATAGGGTGCTTGATCATATTTTCTGAATGAAAGGCTTTTTTATTCTCCCTTGCGATAATACAGTAATTAGCAAAGGTCGTATCAAAAAATTCTGGTTCAACTTCACCATATTGAGGCTTGATGCCATCATCACGACGAGCCAGATTGAGCAGGTTGGTCGTCAGCAAGCGCATATTCCGTACTTCATCCAAGCTAGAAGCAATATTTTCACTGCTCTGCATAATTGTAGCTTCAGGCTTACGAAAAAGCGTCTCTAAGCGGCTCTGCAATACTGCCAGAGGAGTCCGCAGCTCGTGACTGGCATTTTCCACGAAAGCCTTCTGCTTCTGGATACTTTCCAGCAAGGGCTTAACACTCATCCGAGCCAGATAGATACTGGCAATCAGGGAAATTCCCCAAAAGCTGACCATGACCATGGCAATCAACTGCTCATGCTTGCCGCTGGTCTGCTCCAGCTGACTGATACTAGTCATGACCACAGCATACTTGATATCAGGATACTCATTATTAGGGTCAATATCAAAGAGATAAGCCCGATAGCTTTCTGTCTGGCCAAAGCTGTTGCCAATCACAATTTCCTTAATCTGATTCAAATAGGACTTGTTAAAGTCCAAAGAATTAAAGTCCAGAAAGCCATCGCTCTTGCTGGTGGAAATATTCTTATAATTATCATCTAAAAGCAGGGCGAAAGTATTAGAACTGAAATTTGGCGTTGTCAGATTGTCAGGCTTAGGTTCTTCGTTTGGATCGCCATCTGGCTCTTTACTGCTTTTAGGACTTTTAGTGTTGACCTTATTGCTCGGATCAGACTGCTGACCTGTCGTCCGATAGGCCAAATCTGCTACCGAACTAGGATCATTACTCAGGTTTTTCAGATTTTCATCAACAGACGTATAAAGGCTGGAGCGCATAACCTGAATAATAATCAAGGTCATGGCTGAGAAGATTAATGTAAACAGCCCAAAATAGCGAATGAAATAAGAGAAATCATCCGCATAAAAGGTCTTCTTGATTTTATTCAGCATCTTTTAAAATGTAGCCGACACTACGAAGAGTATGTAGGTTTTTCGCAAATGCCGTTCCTTTCAGTTTTTTACGAATCTTGGAAACGTACACTTCAACAACGGAAACAGTGGTATCACTGTCAAAGCCCCACAGACGGTCAAAAATTTGAGTCTTAGGCAAGATTACATTTTGATTTTGCAAGAAATAAACCAAGAGGTCGAACTCTTTACCAAGCAACTCAACGTCTTTACCGTCTTTCAATGTTGAATTTGTGGATAGATTAACTGTCACATCACCATAAGAAAGGGTATTCTCGTTGAATTTACCAGCACGTTTCAAGAGCGCCTGGATCCGCATTTTCAGTTCTTCCAAATAGAAAGGTTTTGTCAGATAGTCATCAGCCCCAAGTTCAAAGCCGTGTCCTTTATCATCCAAGCTTTCCTTAGCTGTCATGATGAGAACAGGGGTTGTGACTCCTTTTGCCCGGAGATCTTTCAGCACTTGGAAACCATCCTTCTCGGGCAGCATGAGATCCAGCAAGATGAGGTCATAAACACCGCTCTCTGCTTCATATAGACCTTCCTCGCCATCAAAAACCTGCATTACATCTGCAAAATCATCCAAAAAATCGAAAACTGAGTTTGACAGTCCAAGGTCATCTTCTACCAATAGAATTTTAATCATCTTTCTTTCCTCCAATAAAACGTTCCAAGATTATGTCTTTTGGTTTTTGTTTTATTTGCTATTCTTATTATATCATGACTTGGGTCAAAATCAGTAAGTTTTTCTACGACTGCGACGTTTTATTTTCTTTTGTCGACTTATTATTGTTCTTGTCCGATTGTTCATTTGTGTTCGTTGAAGACTTTTTCTTGTTTTTCTTCCCGTTGTCATTTTGCTGAGCAGAAGAATCCTTGCTCTTGTCCTTGCCCGACTGCTGACCGTCTTGAGGCGGCATTCCTTGGTCTTGACCGTTTTGTCCTGAACCACCATCCTGCGGCGGCATGCCATTACCCGGTCCGCCGTTTTGACCATTCTGACCTGGTTGCGGAGGCATGCTATTTCCTGCATCCTGACCATTTTGTCCCTGCTCTGGTGCTCCAGGCACAGTAGCTGGCTGTTGAATAGCTGATTGCTGACTGTTTGTACTGTGAATAGCTGTCGCAAGACCATAACCGCCCAGAAGTCCGACTGCTAGAGCACTACCCGTTGCAACCGTCAGCCACCATTTGGTACTTTTTTCTACAACAATCATTTTTTCCATATCCATTAAATCTATTACCTTCTTTCTTTTTTAATTTTTCTGACTCATTCTATCAAGCAAGAAGTTAGTGCAGCTTACAAGTCATCCAATACACATCCTTTCACTAGAATAGCATTATCATATAGTTTTTTACTTAAACAGGACTGAATTTTTTCTTAAAAAAGGCTGAAAGATAGGGAAAATGGATTATGAAAAGTGTTTTTTCAATATACGGCTATATTTATCTAATAAAAGAAAATCGGTTAATCTTGAAGACAGAAGATTGAGTTTAGCAAACAAAGATGCTCCTCGCCCCATTAGAATGACTCTTTGATGAGACTTAATACCTTTTAGTAAAGCCAGACAAACTTCGTCTGTAGTTGAAATCTTAATTCCCATCTCTTCCCAAACAGGTTGGTAAGGTTTTTCTGAGGGCGTGTCCGCAGCATTGGGACAAAAATAGGTTAAATACATCTTTTTCTGCTCCTGTTTTAATTCGCGATTCATTGATTCAATAAAAGAAAAAATCCCTGCGCGACTAGCAACATCTACGCTATAGTAAGGGAAAGCAAGCCGCCCATCTGCAAAACCGCCAGAATGCACAATTGTCGCACCTTTTTCATTTGCTAATAAGGGCAGAAAAAACTTGCTAATCAGAATGGCGCCAGATAAATTGATCAATAGTGTCTGCTCTATGTCCTCAAGGGAATGCGCTGACAAAGACTTTCTTACATCAAAACCAGTTGCATTGATAACAATATCTATACATTCCGACCACTCTTGTATCTCTGATACTACATTTTTTAGAGACTCTTCACTTGTAATATCCACTGAGCTTATTGGAATAAAAGACGAAAATTCTTGCACAAACATCGTTAACTTCTCTGTATCTCTTCCTAAGAGATATAACCTAGCACCTGCTTGATGAAAAGCTCGTGTATAGACTCTTCCCAAACTACCACTTGCACCAATAATTACAACCTTTTTATTTTTAAAATAATTATCAAACATATAATTCTCCATTCTCTAGTGAGTCTTTTGTGATAAATTTAATAAAACAAGTCCGACAATAACTAGACTTATCCCTAAAAGACTTACAACTGTTACTTTTTCGTGCCAAAGCAGAATAGATAATATCGTTGTCCCTACTAGACCTATTGCAGACCAAATAGCGTAAGCTAGATTTAACTGAATGCCCTTTAAAGATAGAGATAAAAAGAAAAAGCACAAGCCATAAAACATCAAAGCAAGGCAACCGAAAAATAACTTTGAAAAACCTTGAGATAGTTTTAAAAGACTTGTGGCGGCAATTTCAAATAGAATTGCGAGAGATAAATAAAAATAGTAAAACATTGTTTTCCTCCTAATATTCTAAATAACTAAAAAGTTAGCAGGAAAATCAATAGAACTATCCGAGAGATGAAACAAAGCAAGTCCAAAGTGTACAGGCATTTGTCAAAATCATTGATTTTATGCTCGAATCTTTGGAGATAGATAAAGCATTTCGACCACATAGCTCATCTAATGAAATCTGGTAAAAATCGGCTAGACGAATAAGACTTACACTATCTAGAATCGTCTTATCATTTTCCCAGTTCGAGATGGTCTGCCGAGTCGTCCCTAGTGATTCTGCAATCTGAGCTTGACTATAGCCTTTTTGCTCCCGTATAAACTTCAATTGTTTTCCTAACATTATCTTTTCCTCCTCATCATACTTATTTTTTAGTTGTTTGGCTAGATGAAATTCTTTAACATTAGTGATTATTGTAAGTAAAAATTCTTTGACATGGCTATTATAACACGATTTACGTTCATCTTAAAATACTTGCCTATCTAAAACACTTGATACATCTATCAACCATTTCCTCAAAAAATCCTCAGTAAAAAAGACTGGGACAAAATTGTCTCAGTCTTGATTTATCATGTTCAAAAGCTCTTGATGCAGGAGCTACTTATCTTTTTACGACTCTTTCTTAGAAGAACGGAAGCCAGCTGAAGCTAGCAAGGCCGCAAAGCCAAGATAAGTTAGAAGAGCACTCGAACTGCTTCCAGTTTTAGGCAGTTGCCCTTGAGTGGTTTGGTAGCTGACAGATAGCTGCATCTTACTTGGTTGTTTACTTGCAGATCTTTGATGTTGCCAAGTCTGGTTTGAAAGAGGCTCAAATTTCTGCGCTGTTTGAACAGTAATTTCTGCAGGAGGTGTTGAAACACTAACCTGATTGGACTCTATCCGGTATTGATTATTAATCAGCAAGCTGAAATGATTGGTATAAGTTCTGCCTGGATACAAGAGTCGACCGACTGCTGCTAGAGCTAGGGTCTCGGTCGCAGAATTCAAGTCAGCATTGTAGCGTTCAAGCAGACCTGGTGCAGCAACAAAAGTCAAGACTCTGGTGCTTGGGTCATAAGAAACCTCGTAACCAGGACTTTTCGCTCTGGTTGCTTCTAGATCCAATTCAAAACCTTCTGGCAGGCGATCTTCCAATACGAAAGAATGAATTGGCAGGCGATAAGCAGGCAAAGCATCCGTTACCAGATTAAGGACAGCAAAACTTCCCTGGCTAACCTCTTGTTGATGAATATTCTTCTTGGACTCATTCTCCACCTCTTCTCTGACTTTTAACTGGATAAAGAGCTGGTTAAAGTGATAAGTTTGAGTCGGCGCTTGCGGACGGCTTGGCAAAGCTTGATAGCTAGGCTCAGCCGGCTTTTGAGGAAGCTCCTTATAGTTTGGTTTGTCAGGCTCCTCTATCAGAGGCAGGTCACTTTCTCTGACAGGTGCCTGAGGCTCAGGCTGAAGAACTGGTTCTTGTGGGAGCTGGGGTTCCTGTAGATAGCGTGGCTCCTGAGGCAGGTCCTCTAAAGCAATTTCTTCTTCATAAGCAGGCGATTTCGGACCTTCTCCCGTGCTTGCTTCAGGATCTTTTTGAGGTTTTCCTGGTTCTTTCAAATAAGATGGTCGTTGTGGTTCCTGTGGCAGTGGTTTTTCAACCGATTCTTGCGGAAGGCTCAGCAAGGGCTGCTCCTTCTCATAGGTTGGCTCTTCAACTGCAGTCGGCTCTGTCAATAGAGAAGGGGAGCTAGGTTCTTCTGGCACTTCCTGATAAACTGGCTTTTGAGGTTGAAGCGGCTCAGGCAGATAAGTTGGCTCTTGAGGAAGAATTGCCAGATCTCTTTCTGGTAGGACTGCTGGCTCCTCAGGCCGATTTGGAAGAGGAAGAGGCTGAGTTTCTGTCGGCTGGCTAGGAAGTTCTTGATAGGCCGGCTGAGCTGGCTCTTCTGGCAAAGGTTGATAGACTGGCTGACTCGGAAGAGGCTGCAAGGCCTTGACTTCCTCATAAGCCGGTTCCTGAGGTTGAGCAACTTCTGTCGGAGCAACAGGCTTGATTGGAACACCTTTGGCTTTAATATCTGAGTTAAATACAAACCAAGCAGAACCCCGATTTCGTGAACCAATATCAAAGGAAATGACATCTCCCTGTGCCTTACCTACGATAGCGCCATACCAGTTATAAGGACTGTTCGGCGAGTCCCATTTGTTATACTCAAAGCGAGAGCCTTCCCGCTCAAAGTTAATTGAAATATCAGCGTGAACACTAGTATCTGGGTGAACATTAATGGCAGAACCTGTAATAGGAATATATTCACCATTAAAATTCTTGATATATTCAATTGCAACTTTGTTCGTATTTAAAGATGAGAAGCTGACAAGCGAGCCTGTCATATCAAGCCTTTCTCCAGCCTCATCGAAAAACTCCGCTTGGACATTGACCCGAGAATGGCCATAAAAATCCAAGGTCCAGACAGTCAAGGTCGGATCCTTAACTAAGAAAACTGGAAGCTTATCCTGACTCTTCGTTGATTCTTTCAGAGTATAAGTGTAGACAACTTTAGCGATTTTCTTTCCTTGAATACTGGAATTTTTGATATTGGTATAAGTAGCTACCAGAGGAACATCTTTTTGTAAAATGACTTTAGTCTGATGTTCTTTCCCTTTTAAAACACTGGTCAAAGCAGTTATTCCTTGTTGATCCATTCCCCAAGAACGAACCTCATCAGTCAGCTCATCATTGGTATAGGTTCTAATAGAGGGATCAAGCGTCAAGACAGCCTGGGGCTCAGATTTGAAAACAAAAGGCTGGCTTTCAACCTTACTGAGATAGCCTTCTTCATTTTTCTTAGCTTCAGCTTCCTGCAACTCTCTCTCAAAAGTTACAAGAGCTGCATCATACTTAGTTTTGGCTGTATCATAGGCAGCTTTTGCCTTCTTATATTCTTCCAAGAGCTTATCATAGTCAGATTTTAGGCGGGCATTTTTTTCCTTAATGCTTGCATTTTCCTGCTCAATCACTGCGTTCTGTGCTGAAATAGAAGCAAGGTTTGCCTCATAATCTTCTTTTAGCCTTTGATTTTCTGCTTCAATCCTTGCAAGATTTGCTTGGTATGTCGCTAAGTCTGCCTGATAAGCAGCTAGTTTATTCTTGTTTTCTGTCTCAATCCGAGCAGTCGCCTCCTGGTAGGTAAGCAAGGCTTTCTCATATGCTTCTCGACTTTTCTGATTGCTTTCGGTGATTCGAGCCACATCCTGCTCATATTGAGCTAATTGATTTTTATAAAGCTCTTGTTTTTCCTGATTTTGCTGACGAATCTGGGCGTTTTCAGCTTCAATGGCAGCATTACGGGCTATTACTTCTGCTTTTTCTGTCTCATAGGCAGTTTGCCGCTTCTTATTTTCAGCTTGGACACGCTCAAGTTCAGATTGATAGGCAGTCAAAGCTGCTTGATGATCTCTCGCTTTGGCATCATTGGCCGCCTCGATTTCAGAGCGATTCTTTTGATAAGCAGCTAATTTGCTCTCATAGTCTTTCTCTGCCGCTTGATTTTTTTGACGAATCTCAGCCAATCGCTCTTGATAAGCAGCTAAATCAGCCTGATACTGCTCCTTTAAGGCTATATTTTTCTTCTGAACAGCTAGATTTTGGGCCTCAATCTCTTTGTTCTGCTCTTGGATTTTAGCCAAGGATGTCTCATAAGATTGTTTTGCAGCTTGATTGTCTCTTTGAATGCGTTCTACTTCCTGCTTGTAAGCCCTTAAATCTGACTGATACTGCTGTTCTAGCTCGGCATTGTCTTTCTGAACTCTAGCCAACTCTTTCTCATAATCAGCCATGGCTGCTTGATAAACAGCTTCTTTTTCTGCCTTAACCTGAGCCAATATGGAAACCTCAGTTTCATACCGTTTGACTGCTTCCTGATAGGCCTTTTCAGCGGCCTGATTTCGTTCTGCAATGGCTGCATTTTCTGCTTGGGCTGCTTTGTTGTGAGTTGAGACCTGAGCAAGCTTTTCTTCATAGCGACGCTTTGCTTCTGCATTCTTCTCCTGAGTAGCTTTCAGCTCTGTAGCATAGCTCTCCATAGCATTTTGGTAGTCTGCTTTCGCTTGAGCATTTTCCTGTAAAATCCGTGAACGCTCCTCTAGATAGGCTGCTAAAGCTGCTTGATAGGAGGCTTCTTTCTCTTGATTGATTTTTACTATACGGTTCAATTCTGCTTGATAAGCAGCCCGTTTCTGTTCATAGTCTGCCTGAAGCTGAGCATTTTCAGCTTGAATACGACTGGACTCTTGTTCATAGGAAGCTAAAGCCTTGTCATATTGGTTTTTCAAGACTTGATTGTCAGACTCTTTCTGACTGAGTTCTTTCTCATAAGTCTTCAGTTGCTCTTGATAAGCTGCTGTGGTTTCACGTATTTCCTTGACTTGGGTCGCATAATCTGCTAGCGCTGTCTCCCGTTTACTAGCAGCTTCTTCTGGATTTCTAGCTGTTCCTAAATCAACAGTCGGCTCCTGCTTTAGCTGAACTCCTGCTTTCTCGGCCTCTGCCAAAGCTTGGTCCATTTCTGCATGAGAAACCTCCAAAGGAAGCTTATCTTGACTTACAGGCTCTGACTGAGTAGGGGCAGCAGTTGGCTGGGACGCTTTGGTTGGCGAAAGAGCAGCTTCAGAAAGGGCAGACTGATCTGCTGCTGAAGATATCTTCTCCTCCGCCTGAACTGATCCGGCAGCTACCAACAAAGCCGCACCTAAAACAGCTCCGCACAAGCCCTTAGAAAGACGGCTCTTGCGGAAGCCATAGACTATTTTCTTTTCCATATAAACTCCATTTCTCCTTTAAACAGTTGCCTGTTTATTTCACATACTTTTCTATTTTATCAAAGCAAAGGCATATTAGCAATGTTTAAATACTCAAAATGATAAAGAAAAAGCCTGAGATAGGCTACTATCCCAAACTTTCTAGATATTTTAATTAAAACTATCAGATTGCAGCTCGAATTGCTTTTTCCACTGCTTCTTTCTCGCGACTCACCAATTCAACACGCGCAGCGATTTCCTTGATTCCCATGCTGATGTTTCGGCTAATCGCCATATCGTCCAACTGCGGTTCAAAGAAGTCTTTGTACTCTGCTAATCTCTTCTCTGTCTTGAAGACCACTGCTGGGCTAATGACAAAGCTATCGAAGCTCATGTCGCCACCTAGCGCTGCCTTGATCCAGTCCCAATTCTCACGCGCCCAAGTCCACACTGCTTCTTGAGTAAAATCTCGGCTGAGGAAACGGGCATACCAAGCTGACAAATCCTGCGGTTTCACAGTAAATTTATCCTTCCAAGTCGCTAAAAGTGCATCCAAGGTTTCTTTGTTCTTCGTATAAGAAAGGGCTGTAGAAAGAGCATTTTTGAAGCTTCCATCATTTGAAGCGACATATAAGTCCAGATAAAGCTTAGTCAGCTCCTTGCTTTCATGATGCTTGATTTGGTTGACCAATACCTGCAGACGAATAGCGGCAGGAAGTTTTTCCAAATTATCACGATACTTGTCAAAAATCTGGCTTGCTTGAGCTTTAGCTGTCTCATCGTCAGCCTTAATCATATTACCCACAATTAGCTGACGAACCATCTCGTCCTCATCGCTTTCGCCTGCCTGTTTTTCAAAACCAAGACGGTCGAAATTGCTTTGACTGAGAACTTTCAACAGGGCTTTGTAATCTTCTTCAGTCTGACTGCCCTCATCCACAAAGCGATTCAATCCTTCCAGCACTTGGGAAACAGCCGAAACTACCATATAAGAAGTTTCGTTTGCCAACTTGCTGATAACTGGCAGCAGGTCCGCATAGGAAATCTTACCAGACTCTGCCAGAAGTCGACGCTCCTGCACGATTTGTAGTTTGCTGATATTGTCCAAAGAGCTGAGATTATTCAGAAGAGCATCTAGCAACTCACTCTGATAATCTGTAATATAGTGAGCAGTGTTTTCTGTATTGAGACGCAGGGCTCCTTCATTTTGCGCTGCTAAGGCTGCATAATTAGGAATTTCCAGTCTTTCTGTCGTCAGAGTATCAGGAAGGCCTTGCCAGTTACTGTTGAGCGGTACTGGCCAGAGGCGACCTTTGTCTTCGTGCTCCCCAATGAAGAACTGCTTCTGGCTCAAAATCAAGCAGTCATTTTCGACTTTAGCAGTGACAACTGGATAACCCGGCTGCTCCAGCCAAGCATCCATAAAGGAAGCTACATCACGACCAGAAGCTTGAGAAAGAGCGTCCCAGAGGTCGCGACCGATGGTATTGCCATACTGATGCTTCTCGAAATAGGCACCTAGCCCCTTACGGAAAGCATGATCTCCCAGCCAACGGCGCAGCATGTGCATAAGACGACTACCCTTGGCATAGACAATCGCTCCATCAAAAAGAGTATTGATTTCATCAGGATGCTTGACCTCTACATGGACCGACTGGACGCCATCTGTCGCGTCACGCTTGAGGGCATAAGGAGCACCACTGGTCTGGAAATCTTCAAAAATCTTCCAGCTAGGCTCAATCGCATCAACTGAGACATACTCCATCATATTGGCAAAACTTTCATTGAGCCAGAGGTCATCCCACCACTTCATGGTCACTAGATTTCCAAACCATTGGTGAGCTAGTTCGTGCGCAACAACCAAGGCAACTGTCTGACGGCTCAGAGCTGTTGAATTTTCATCCACCAGCAGATAAATTTCCCGATAGGTCACCAAGCCCCAGTTTTCCATAGCCCCAGCAGAAAAATCTGGCAGGGCCACGTGAAGTGACTGAGGAATAGGATACTTGACTCCGTAGTATTCTTCGTAAAATTCAATACAGCGAACCGCAATGTCCAAAGCAAACTCTAGATTGCTCTCTGGGTGGGCCTTGGTCGCATAAACTCCTACCAAAGTTCCATTCTTGGTTTTAGCAGTAATTCCTTGCATATCACCTGCAGCAAAAGCCAAGAGATAGGAAGACATACGTGGAGTCGTTTCAAACTTCCAAACGCCAGTCGCCTTGCGGTTTTCAACATCAATTTCCGGCATATTAGACAGGGCTAACTCACCCTCTGCTTGGTCAAATTTCAAAGCCAAATCAAAAGTTGCCTTAGCCTCTGGCTCATCCACACTCGGAAAAGCTTCGCGGGCAAAATGGCTCTCAAACTGCGTAGAAATAATCTCTTTTTTCACACCATCTACCGTGTAGTAAGATGGGTAAATCCCTGTCATATTGTCCGTAATCTTACCAGTATAAGTTATTGTCACCACTACAGGACCAGCTGCTTCCAGCTCAATATAAAGAGCTTCATTGTCCTTATCAAGAGTGAAAGGACGAGCTTGGCCAGCCACCTCTACAGCTTCAACTGTCAAATCTTTTTGATGCAGGGAAATCTTACTCGTCTTAGCTTCCCCAGTAATGGTCACCTTGCCTGAAAAAGTCTTATCGGCACGATTCAAATCCAAAAAAAGATCATAGTGCTCAGGAACAAAAGTTTCAATAAAATGTTTAACTGCTTGCATCTGCTTCTCCTCATCTAACGAACAACGCAGCAAGATTACTCCGCCATACTTGTCCGATTATAATCTGTTATTATTGTATCATATTTAAAAGATTTCGTTGCAGAATAAATGCAAACAAAAAGACAGGTAGTACCTGTCAATGTGGTTTATAAAATGGAAGAAAGGTCAAGAGTCCTTCTTTTCTTTCTCAAGTTCCTCTAATTTTTTGTTATAGATTCGATTTTCTTCGTGATAAGTTTTGTTTAGCCGTTCTTCATAACGCTGAATTTTTCTCTCAAAAATTTCCCTGTTTTCCTCTATTTGGCTTAATTCATATGAGGGGACGGTATCAGGACTATTGCGACAAAAAGATAATATCCATTCGCTCATTTGCTCTGAAACATTTTTAGCTTCTCGTCTCATGTCCTGATAATCCCATTCATACTCGCTGACTTTCTTTCGAAAAGCTATATGCTCGTCATCAAGGTGCTTAATTTTTTTCTGAATATCCATACGGCCTCCTATAGGATAGGGCTGACCAAATCAGGCTTTGGAACAGCACCTAGCACCTCTTTGACTGAATCTGCTGCTCCACCTGTGAATGCCCCAGATAAGTCAGCAGGCACTTGAGAAGACGCAAAAGACTTCATAGTCTCAGCTTGACTATCTAGCCAACTCTGCAAAGCTTGACTTTCTTCAAGAAGGACAGCTCTTTTAGCTGAAATCAAGCCACGAATAGCTGTGCGTTCCTGAATCTTTAAATATTCTTTTTTTATACGTTCGGCTTCAACTCGATCTTCTGTATTTGGTTCAATCATACATTCTCTCCTATTTTTTTTCAAAAATCTGGGCACCTTTTTGATCAATCGCTACGATATTATCAGAGGCCTTGTTTAAATTGCCAGCGATTTCTGTCATTTTAGACGTATATGCACTTGCTGAGTCGAGAGTTGAGGCTTCTGTCCCCCCATTCCAAGCTTTGGATAAGGTCAGTTCAGACAAGAGATCTTCCACTTCACCAGATGAAAGGTTGTGAGCAAGGGTATGAACTGCATTACTTAATTCAGATATATGTTCCTCTACTTTTGATTTTGCACTTGCTAACTTATCTTTAATCTCTTGCTCATAGACCTCAGCTTGAAGCAGAGCAGTTTGAGCACTTGTGCGAACGAGTTCCTCTCTTAAACTAATTTTTTTGTCGCCAGAACTAATTCTTAAAGAAGCATGCAATTCATCAATGTATCTCCTATTTATGGAGATTAAATCCTGCTTAGAAGGCTCAGGAGCGAAGCCTCCATATTCTTTTAGATACTCAGAACATAATGTTCAGAATCTTTTTTAGCATAGTCTAATCCAAAATTTGCGGTTACTGGATTTATTTCGTACATTTTTGCTTTATGTTTTGCAATCTTTCTGACTTGCTTTTCGGTCATACCTGAGCAAAAGAGACCATTTTTTTCATACCATTCAAGATCTGGGCTATTACCTTTAATCTTTGGCAACCCAGCATTATGATGTTTTCCCTCTACGGTAAATACTTTTCCATACGTAATGATCCCACCATGGCCATCCCAACTTGTTAAATCCTTCCCTTGATCACTGTATGAATGTAAGTGTTTATTAATATATGCTAATTCTTCATCACTAATACCTCTATAGTCGGCTGTATTTTTTGTCAACGAATTCCACGCACCCCAGTCCATGAAATTTGTAATCTTTTGGACTTTCATTTCCGCAGCTACTTTAGCAACTGCTGGTCCCGCTTGACTGAATCCCGACATATTACTGATATCAACTTCTTGTCCTTTGCCAGCCATTTTTTTAGCACTAGCTAATGATTGATTATAAAATTCTCGAACGTCCTTTGTCTGTTCTGTTAATTGATTTCTTGCCATTACCGCATTGAATACTGATTCTGTAACATGGTTATTAATTTCGTTATTAGGTGATTGAGTACCAGCAACAACAATGGTAGTTTGAGTGTAATCAACTTGTCCATTAATAATTGGTGCTACTGTTACAGCTTGTGTAGTTTTGTTGATTTCCTTTATTACTTTATATTCAATTTCACTTTTATCAGTAGTATAAGTCTGACCTTCATTTTTTTCATTGATTATGTCAAGAACTTCAGTTTGGAGTTCCTGAATTTCCTCGTCTGTTAACGCCATTTGAAATGATCTCCTTTTCTAATTTGAGTATTAAATTTCACTTCAGCACGAGGACTTCCGTTTTGATTCTTTTCTATATTCTTTATTTGTCCAGCTTTGATTAAGGCTGATATATTATTATCAATTCGTTTGCTTGTTGATAATTTTGCTTTTTCCGGCAATATCTCATTATTAGAGATATTGACATAGTCATCATCCACCTTTATTTCAATAACTTCATTGTCAAATCCATCAAAGCTAAGTTGAATACTGCCACTACTTGTAAAACGGCCAAAATCTTCTTCTCCAACAGAACGTCCTAAATAAGCCTTATTACCATGATTGTCATAAATGACAGGCACAATTGTTGCACGAAACATACTCTGCCCATCCCCACCTTGAACAAAAATTGGCGAAAACTCAATTTTACTAACACCAGAGTAATGCTCTTTAATGTAAGTTGCCAGTTGTTCTTCCAACAAACGAAATCCTCGTTTGTAAAGTTTTACTCCTTTATCGTCTAAAACATCACTAACATTATATGGAGAGTTTTTGTGTTCAATCCATTTTGTCATACAATATACTCCTCCTGAAATTAAAACTATAAGAACTGCAATGATCGCAAATTTTTTTTCTTCATTGTTTACCTACCTCACACCTTTATGAAAACGCTTTTATTTTTTAATTATAGTATATCATAATATTTCTAGTCATACCATTATTTCTGGTCTCATTCATTTTTTATAAAAGCGCTCTCAATTATCTGTTTATAATACCTGGAGTCTTTTACATAAAAAAGTTTTATTTCAAATCCTATAAATAACTTCGCTTTCATTCTTTACGTCTTTCTTAAGATCTAACTACATTCTTCGAACCTCTTGATCGGGCAAAGCCACATCATCCTTCCTCTTTACTTAGCTTAACATTGTAAATGATTTCAGCTTCTGGGCTTCCTTTTTCATCTTTCACAACATCTTTTAACTGACCGTCTTGAACCAATAAAGAAATATTTTCATCTGTACTTCTAGCCTTCGTGAGCTTTGCTTCGTCTGGCAAATGTTTTTCATTTGAAACATCAATCTCATTACCGTGTGAGTCCATTAATTCTATAACATCATTTCTTGAACCATCAAAATCAAGAAATATATGAGTAACTAACCCATAGCTATTAGGTGTGTAGTTCTCTATTGTTGTTCCTAATGTTGCTTTATTCCCATATTTATCATAAATTGTCGGACGTACATAGGCATTTAGCATAGAACCACCATTATCCCCTGTAATATAAACCGGAGAAAATTCAATCTTCTCAATACCTTTATAGTGTTCTTTGAAATAGGTTCCATATTGTTCTTCTAAGAGTCGAAAGCCATGCTGATAGAGTTTAGCTGTTTTGGGGCTAAGGTTAGGTTTTGTTACTTTGTTGTACATGTAGATTCCGCCTGACATTACAATGAATAGAATTGTTAAAACAATAATAATCTTCTTTTTCACTAATATACCTCCATTATAACGCGTTTTCATAGTTCTTTTCTAATAGAATAGCATAATACCTTAGTATTGTCATATAAAATCTTTTCATTATTTTTAGCAAACTTCTATCCTCAACTACCTAAGAAAATAGTTGTATTTGTCGCTTAGTTCACGCCACATCATCCTTCCTCTTTGCTTAGTTTAACATTGTAAATAATCTGTGCTTCTGGGCTTCCTTTTTAATCCTTAACAACATCTTTTAACTGACCGTCTTCTACTAACATTTGAATATTTATATCTATACTTTTTGCATCTGTTAATTTAGCTTCTTCAGGGAGTTCTTTAGCATTTGAGACATCAATACTATTATCTTCTGAATCTAACAACTCAATTACTTCATTACCACCTCCATCAAAATTAAGAATTATATGTGAGACGATACCAAAGCTACTTGGATACACATTATTAACTTTAGTGCCAAGAGTGGCTTTATTTCCATGCTTATCATAAATCGTCGGACGTACATAGGCATTTGAGAAAGTTGACCCTTCCTCAGTAATGTAGATTGGGGAAAACTCAATCTTTTCAACCCCTGAGTAATGCTCTTTTATATAAGTTCCTAGTTGCTCTTCCAGAAGTCGAAAACCTCGCTGATAGAGCTTGGTTGTTTTGGGACCTAAGTTAGGTTTGGTTACTTTGTTGTATATATAGATTCCGCCTGATACCAAAACAAGAATAAGAGCAAGTGTCGTAAAAATTTTTTTCTTCATCATTTTCTCCTAAATTCTTCACTATGAAAATGCATTACATCCTTTATATTCTTATAGTGTAACATAGTCGGTCTCAAGTTCCAATGAAAAATGGATACTTCAGCATAATCATGAATATACAAAAAAGACACGAAATAAATCGTACCTTTTTTATCATCACAACTCAATAATTTTACCTGTTTCAAAGTAGACAACCCATTCACAGATATTCTTGGCATAATCGCCGATTCGTTCCAAGTAAGAGATAACTTGGAAATAGTCGCGGCCAGTCACAATCAGTTCTGGATTTTGTTTGATTTCCTCTGTAGCAAGATCGCGAATATCATCAAAGTATTGGTTGATTTTCTCATCCATAGCTGCTACAGCATAGGCTTGGTCTACATTTCCATTGAGGTAGACGTTCAGGGTTTCTTCGACGAAATTCTTAACATCGCGCCCCATCTTGCTGATGGCATCTTCTACGGACTCAATGCGAACTTCTCCCTTCATCCGAACAGTAGCTTTGGCGATAGATACGGCGTGGTCACCCATGCGTTCCAAATCACTGCTGGCTTTCAACACGGTAATAACGGTCCGCAAATCCTGAGACACAGGCTGCTGCAGGGCTATGATTTCTAGAGATTTCTTCTCCAGTTTCACCTCGTATTCATTGACTTCAGCATCGTCTTCAATGACCTGACGAGCCAGTTCACGGTCATGCGTGACAAAGGCACGAACCGTTCGGTTAATCTGCGATAGTACTTCGTTTCCCATCGCGTAGAATTGATTATGAAGTTTTTCTAAATCTTCTTCAAATTGTACTCTAAGCATAAGATTCCTTTCTGTTATCCGAATTTACCAGTAATGTAGTCTTCGGTCTCTTTGTGGGCTGGATTAAGGAACATCTTCTTGGTTTCATTAAATTCAATCAAGTCTCCACCAAGGAAGAAGCCGGTCTTTTCAGAAATCCGAGATGCCTGCTGCATGGAGCGAGTGACCAAAAGCATGGTATATTTGTCTTTCAGACTGTAGAGAGTTTCCTCGATTTTCCCAGCTGAGATTGGATCCAAGGCTGATGTCGGCTCGTCCAAGAGAATGATCTTAGGACTAGTAGCTAGCACGCGAGCCACACAAACCCGTTGCTGCTGACCACCGGAAAGACCGATAGCGGAATCATGCAGACGGTCCTTGACCTCGTCCCAGATAGAAGCACCAATAAGGGAGCGCTCTACTGCTTCGTCCAAAACTGCCTTGTCCTTGACACCATTAATCCGAAGTCCATAAACTACATTTTCATAGATGGTCATAGGGAAAGGATTGGGCTGCTGGAAGACCATTCCGATTTCCTTGCGAAGCTCTACCGTATCTGTCCTCGGACCATAGATATTGTGACTGTTATAAATGACCGTTCCTGTAGTCGTTACTTCTGGATTCAGGTCGCCCATTCGGTTGATGGCCTTAAGCAAGGTTGACTTACCTGAGCCTGACGGTCCAATCAAAGCCGTAATCTCATTTGGCATGAAATCAAGTGAAACGCTATTAAGGGCTTTCTTTTTATTATAATAAACCGACAAGTCCTTGACTTGCAAAATAGGTTCTGTCATACATTTTTCCTTCATTTTATTTTACATTCAACCAAAGACTAAGCTTGTTGAATCGTGATGAATACGGACGGCAGCTTAACCAAAGTGGCCTGAAACATAGTCATTAGTGGACTGAAGTTTGGCATTTTGGAAAATATTAGCCGTCTTATCGTACTCAATCAAGTCGCCCAGATAGAAGAATCCAGTGTAGTCACTAGCACGGGCAGCCTGCTGCATATTGTGGGTCACAATGATAATGGTATAGTTATTCTTAAGTTCAAACATGGTTTCTTCCAGCTGCATGGTCGCAATCGGATCCAAGGCTGACGCTGGCTCATCCATGAGCAGAATGTTTGGTTTGACTGAGATAGCACGGGCAATGCAGAGCCGCTGCTGCTGACCGCCAGAGAGGGTCAGGGCTGATTTGTGCAAGTCATCTTTGACTTGATCCCAAAGAGCTGCTTGCTTAAGCGAAGTCTCCACAATTTCATCTAGAACCTTTCTATCTCTGACACCAGCCCGTTCATGGGCAAAGGTGATATTTCGATAGATGGACTTGGCAAAAGGATTTGGCCGTTGGAAAACCATGCCGATATGCTTACGCATTTCATAAACATTGATTTCAGGGCGGTTGACATCAATCCCCTCATAGAGAATCTCTCCAGTCACATTGGCAATATCAATGGTATCGTTCATGCGGTTGAGGCTGCGAAGATAGGTTGATTTACCTGATCCAGAGGGGCCAATCAAAGCAGTGATTTTGTTTTTTTCAAACTGCATATCAATGCCCTTGATGGATTCCTTTTTACCGTAGTAAACATGCAAATCCTTGGTCGACAGGGCTACCTTTTCTTCAGGAAAAGTAATGATATGTTTTTCATTCCAATTATATTCTGTCATTTCTTCTCCTTTAAGCAGAGGTTAATTTCTTATGCAGATAGCTGCCCAGTTTGCGGGCTCCCAGATTGAAAATCAAAATGAAGATCAGGAGAACTGCTGCTGAACCAGCAGAAACAGCTGTTCCATCAGGAATTGTTCCCTCACTATTGACCTTCCAGATATGGACGGCCAAGGTCTCAGCCTGACGGAAGATAGAGATAGGGCTGGTAACGCTGAAAATATTCCAGTTGGACCAGTCAAGAGCCGGAGCTGACTGACCTGCTGTATAAATCAAGGCTGCTGCCTCACCAAAGATACGACCGGAAGCTAGTACAATCCCTGTCACAATACTAGGCAAAGCTTCCGGGATGACCACATGCAGGACCGTTTCCCATCGGGAAATTCCCAAGGCCAAACCAGCTTCACGCTGGGTATGATGGACATGGCGCAGACTGTCTTCGACGTTCCGCGTCATCTGAGGCAGATTAAAGACTGTCAGAGCCAAGGCACCAGAAATGATTGAGAAGCCATACTCAAACTGGACAACAAAGATCAAATAACCAAAGAGCCCAACTACTACCGAAGGCAGTGAAGACAGAATTTCAATACAGGTACGGACAAAGTTGGTCACTGGACCTTTCTTAGCATACTCTGACAGATAAACCCCAGCCCCCATAGAAAGAGGCACAGAGATAATCAAAGTAATCACCAGCAGGAAGAAGGAATTGTATAGCTGAATCCCAATACCACCGCCAGCTTGGTAAGAAGAGGATTTCCCTGTCAAGAAAGACCAGGAAACATGCGGCAATCCTCTAACTAAGATATAGAGGATGAGAGAGGCAAGGATGGCAACAATGATACTCGCTATTGTGTAGAGAACACCAGTCGCCAATTTATCTAATTTCTTAGCGTGCATAGTTTTTCTTACCTCTTTCTTTTGTAATTAGTTTAATCACACTGTTAAAGGCTAAGCTCATCATCAAGAGCACCAGAGCCAGAGACCAGAGAACGTTATTATCCACTGTTCCCATAACGGTATTTCCGATTCCCATGGTCAAGACAGAGGTCAGTGTAGCTGCTGGTGTTGTCAAAGAGGTTGGAATCACCGCAGAGTTACCAACGACCATCTGGATAGCTAGGGCTTCACCGAAGGCACGCGCCATTCCAAAGACCACAGCTGTAAAAATACCTGAGCGAGCAGCCTTGAGTGTTACCCGCCAAATAGTCTGCCAGCGCGTTGCGCCCATAGCCAGACTTGCTTCACGGTAGTGGCGTGGCACAGCACGCAGACTGTCCGTCGTCATAAAGGTTACTGTTGGCAAAATCATGACAAAGAGCACAAAAATACCAGACAAAATCCCAAAACCCGTACCGCCAAAGACTGTACGGACAAAAGGTACTACGATTTGCAGACCGATAAATCCATAAACAACAGATGGAATACCAACTAAAAGTTCAATAGCCGGTTGCAGTATCTTTGCTCCTTTTGGAGAAACTTCTGTCATAAAGACAGCTGCACCAATTGCAAAGGGAGTTGCTATCAGGGCTGACAGAATGGTAACGATAAAGGACCCTAAAATCATTGGCAGGGCACCGAATTCCTTACCAGAAGGATTCCAGACACCACCAAAAAGAAAATCAAAAACATTAACGCCGTTGACAAAGAAAGTAGATAGACCTTTCTGAGCAACGAAGATTAGAATCATAGCCACAATCACCACAATCAGTGACAGACAGGCAAAAGTCAGATAGCGGCCAAACTTCTCCAAGCGAGAATTCTTAGAAGGCGATAACAACTTTTTGGTTAATTCCTCATTTTTCATTTTGAATCTCCTTCTATTGCTGTGACATTCCCATCAGCGTCCTTGCTGACTTTCATATCGTTGATTGAGATATATCCCATGCTAGTAACAACGCCTTTTTGAACATCGTCTGACAGCATGTATTCCAGAAATTCAGCAGCCAGACCAGTCGGCTTGCCTAGTGTATACATATGCTCATAAGACCAGAGCGACCAGTTATTGGTAGCAACATTTTCTGCTGTTGGCTCGTAGTTATTAAGTTTCAAGGTTTTTACAGACTCGTCAACATAGGCAAAGGCTAGGTAAGAAATCGCACCAGGAGTTTGCGAAACGATATTTTTTACCATACCGTTGGAATCCTGCTCTTGACTCTGCACAGCTGATTTCCCCTCCATAATGACACTGTCAAAGGTTGCGCGGGATCCAGAGCTAGCCGCACGATTGATAATCGAAATCTCCAAGTCTTTACCGCCCAGCTCTTTCCAGTTGGTGATTTCACCAGTGAAAATTTTCTGCAGCTGCTCGGAGGTTAGGTTATCCACGTCAACTTCTTTATTGACAATCACAGCAATACCCGCCACAGCGACCTTATGATCCACCAAGTCAGACGCTTTGATCCCTTCCTTCTCTTCAGCAAAAACATCAGAGTTCCCGATTTCAACAGCTCCTGATTGCACTTGAGAAAGACCTGTACCAGATCCGCCACCCTGCACATTGACCGTTTTACCGATGTTGTTAGAGCCAAAGTCATCAGCTGCTGCTTCAACTAAAGGCTGCAGGGCAGTTGAGCCTACCGCTGTCATGGATTCACCACGGTCAATCCAAGATGAGCAAGCTGATAAGGTGAGTACTAAGCCCAGAGCTGTCAGCGCTAAAGCAAATTTTTTCAATTTGTTCAAAAGATTTCTCCTTTAATAAAATCAAGAGGATGGGAAGTATCTTTAGTATTCTTACTTAGCAGAAAGAAGCTTTTTTTCAATACATTCACATCTTCAACTATATCATATAATACCAGCTTTTCCTAATATTTTATCTAAATCTCAGGCCTTTTGGAAAATAATTTTTCAGGGTTTTTCCAGTGACTTTTGCAAAGCCAAGACCATTGCCAGCCAGGACCAGCTGATACCAGCCATTCGCTTGTGATTCTGGTAATTCAACGGTCTCGCCAGCCGCATACTTTTTGAAATCCTGCTCAGTAATCTCTAGCCGCTTCAGAACCTCGCTGGGCTTCATAGCCAAGCCTAGGGCAAAGCTAGGCTCAAAGCGATTCTTCTTAAATGTTCCTAGATGCAAACCGTTACGGGCAATCTTTAGCTTGGATAAATCTGGCAGACCAGCAGGCAACAAATAGAGATTATCCCCAAAGGTCTGCAGTTCTCCAGTCAAGACTGTTTTTAGATGCTTGTTCTCAAAGTCCTGCCAGAGTTTTCTTTGCTCGCTCGTCAAACGATTCTTACCTGGTTTAATCTTCTTGCAGCTATTCTCACCAGTAAAGCGAAAGTGAGCTGCAAACTGACCTTCACCTTTGAAGCGATGCGGATACATCCGAGCTGTCTCAGGAAAGCCAATTCCTTCAGTCATCCCGTTTACCTTAGGAATATCAATCAGTTCAAGTGGAAATTCTTCCAGTAACCAAGCAACGATGTCTTCATTTTCTTCAGGAGCCCAAGTACAGGTCGAATAAACCAGGCGACCGTCCTTGGCAAGCATGCTCATAGCAGCTGTTAGAATCTCTCGCTGGAACTGGGCGCACTGGGCTGGGTAATCCGGCGTCCAATACTGGGTAGCATCCGGTTGCTTGCGAAACATGCCCTCGCCCGAGCAAGGGGCATCTAAAACAATCAAATCAAAATAACCTTCAAAGACCTGAGCCAACCGCTCAGCAGATTCATTGGTAACAAGCACATTTCTAGCACCAAAGCGCTCAATGTTCTCCACTAAGATTTTAGAGCGTTTACTATTGATTTCATTGGAGACCAGCAGGCCTGTATTGTCCAGAAAAGATAAAAGATGGGTGGACTTGCCACCTGGTGCTGCCGCCAAATCTAAGACTTTCATCCCCTTAGATGGTGCTGCTATCTGAGCCACCATCTGAGCTGCTGGCTCCTGCGAATAAACCAGACCAGTCACATGCTCAGCAGACTTGCCAGACACCTTGCCATAAAAGCCCCAGTCTGTCTGAGGAATGGCATCTGAGAAATTCTGCTGGCCTTCTTTCAGAGGATTGCTGCGAAAGGCCGAAATTGGTTCCTCGTCAAAAGTCGCAAAAAAGTCTGTCGCTTCTGCGCCTAAAATCTGCTCATATTTTTCTTTAAAACCTTTAGGAAAGTCCATCTACTGCTTCCCCTTTTCTAAATAAGGCTTCAGAGCCGATAGTTTGCACTTAGGCGCCATCATGACAGGCTGCCTAGTCTGGAAATTTAGCTGACTGCCATCCAAGGTCTGGACGATAAAGTCTAGCTTCTCCGCCATAATCGAAGCCGCCGAATAATCCCAAGGCCAGTTGTAGGAAAAATAAGCCAAGAGGCCGCCAGACAGCACCTTGCTAAAGCTAATCCCAGCACTGCCATAAACCCGAACCCCTAAACACTCCCGAGCCAAGTCTGCCAAGCCCCAATCATTGGCTTGCAGCATACCGGCATTGGAAGCCATGAGAAAATCTTGAAAAGGCCGGTCCTCAAAAGCAGGAAGTTTCCGGTCGTTACAGTAGACGTCAAAGTCACCGCCACCGTGATAGAGCTGGTCTCTGGTCACATCATAGATCAAGCCAAAACGGCCAACGCCCTCTTCAAAATAGGCAATCATAACGGCAAAATCAGCCTTCTGAGTGATAAAGTTGGTGGTTCCGTCAATCGGATCTATCACCCAGACATTGCCATCAGCAATATTATGTCGGAGTCCATTTTCCTCTGCTAAAATAGCATCCTGGGGATAGCGGGCTAGAATCTTCGCCACCAAGTCATCCTGAACCTTCCGGTCCATCTGGGTGACCAAGTCGGTGGCACTGGTCTTTTGACTCACATCCAAATCATCATAGAGATGTTCCCTCAAAAAAGCACCAGCTTGGTAGATGATTTCTTTAGCAAAATGAAATTTATTTTCCAAGAGAAATGCTTCCTTTACCTTTACTTTTTGCCTCTTGAACAGCACGATAAAGCGAATAACCGCTGACGTTTTCGAACTCACGGCCGATTCGCTTCTCTTGGCCTTTGCTCGAAACAACTTGCTTGAAAGCCGCATAGGACTTCAAGAGCTTTTCCGCTTGGATTTTCTGTTCATAAGCTGCTTCTACATCATTAAAAAAAGAGAGCACCGAAGCAAGCTCTTCAGTGCTCCACGATAAATCTAGTGGGTAACTATAATTTTTGTTCATCTTTACTGAATATCTGCCCGCATGGTTGCGGATCTTAACTCTTCCTTACGATAACTCCGAGGCAAGAAAGCACGAATTTCATCCTCGTTAAAGCCGATTTGCATCCGTTTGCCGTCTAAAATAATTGGGCGTCGCAAAAGACTGGGATTTTCCTCAATCAACTGAATCAAGGTTGAAATGGACAAATCCTCCACATCCAAATCTAATTTCTGAAAAATCTTTGAGCGAGTTGAAATAATGTCGTCTGTACCGTTCTCTGTCAGAGAAAGAATGTGTTGCAATTCGGGAGCTGACAGAGGGCTCGTCATGATATTATGTTCCTGAAAGGGCACTTCATGATTTAGCAGCCAAGCACGCGCCTTACGGCAAGAAGTACAACTCGGCGATAAAAATAATGTAATCATGCGTTTCTCTTCTAATTCTGTATAATAACTACCTCTATTATACTAAATTTTATTTGGCTTGACTATATTTTTTTGAAAATTACTGCCGAATGTCATGAAACTATAACTTTTTCAACTATTTCGATAAGCAGTCCAACTTCTAGCGATCCGTTCATCGCTCTGCAGCTGAGCAATCAAGCTGTCAATACCATCAAACTTAACCATCTCGCGAATCTTATCCAGCCAGAAAATCCGAATGGTATCGCCATAGATGTCCTGAGAAAAATCAAAGATATTGACCTCAAAACGAAGCTCATCACCGTCAAAAGTTACATTTTTCCCAACACTAGCCATACCACGATAGCGCTGACCATTGTGCTCAACGTCCGCGACATAGACGCCATCTCCTGGAAGAAGGACTCGATCCAAGGGAGCTAGATTGGCTGTTGGATAGCCAATCGTCCGTCCTCTGGCATTGCCATGAACCACAATTCCTCGAGTGGACAGAGGGTAGCCCAGCAATTCTTGAGTTTTCAGCATATCTCCGATGGCAATCGTCTCCCGAATCCGAGTGGAAGAAATCTTCCGATTATCCAGATTAACCGAGGGAACGATAACAATCTTGCCATTAAAATAATCTCTCAGCTCATGTGACTCTTTGCGGTCTGAGCCAAAATGATAGTCAAAGCCAGCTACCACAGCCTTGGCGCGCAGACGAGACACGTATTTCTCAAAAAAGTCTCGGGCTGTATTGCCTGCAAAATGGCTAGTAAAGTCAATCAGGTAAAGATAGTCAACACCCAGATTTTCCAGCTGCGCCATCCGGTCTTCAGGACTAGCTAGATGCAGCATGAGTTCAGGCTGATAGCGGACAAAGGCTAGCTTAGGCGACTCCGGGAAAGTCATTACTGCAATCTTTAGACCTTGCTTTGTAGCAATTTCTCGCGCTTTTTCAAAGAGTGCCTGATGGCCCTTATGTAGCCCATCGAAATAGCCTAGAACAAGGACCGTATCTTCTGTCTGATCAATCCCTTTTTCATCTATAATTCTCTTGGTTATCATCATTCCTCTATTTTACTACGCATTTGCTATTTTTACAATATCCGTTCCGCTCGAAACCGCAAAATATTCAAAAAGATTTTTACCGTTCTAAGGCAAGACGTTTGTCAAAATCTGAAAAAAAGCAAAACAAAAGGACAGCAGTTGTGCAGTTGCTGTCCTTTTGTGAGGTTTAATGAAATTATTATAACATGCAAGCGCACATTTCATATTACAAAAGAGTAACAATCTTTTGACAATTCTACTGCGGATATTAAAGGAAGACCTTGCGAGGCTTGTAAACTGTTTCCCGCTTTTCCAAAATAGCTACTAACTTCTCCTTATAAAAGCCAGCTAGCTCAGCTTCTTCTAACATCAAGCTGATAAAACGGCCGTTCCTCACGTCCTCAACCTGCTCGTCAGAAAGCTCAACCTTCACTAAATCTCCGATTCCCAATTCAAGTGGTTGGAGAAAGGAGAAATCCTCCGTTGCTACTCGCTCCGCTATTTCATCCAAGGTCAAGGCATCACCTAAGCTCATACCTGCTGAGGAAGTCCGTGTCAGCTGGGACATGTGACTGGCAAAGCCAAGCTTGGCTCCCAAATCAACAGACAGGGTTCGGACATAGGTCCCCTTGCTACACTTGACTCGAAAGCGAAAGCGGGCTTGTTCATCTTCATAGGAAATCGGACTGGTGCGCTCGAAACTATAGATGGTCACCTGCCGCTCTGGCCGCTCCACTTCTTGACCCGATCTTGCATACTCATAAAGCTTGCGGCCATTTACCTTGACTGCAGAGTACATGGGCGGAATCTGGCGAATCTCACCGGTCATGGACTCCATCGCTTCATCAATGAGAGCTTCTTCTAAAAGTCCCGTCACTGGCGTCCACTCTAGGATGTCTCCGCTGGCATCCTCTGTCGTTGTTGAGCAGCCCAGGGTAATCTCTCCCTCGTAGACCTTGCCTTCCTCCTGCATAAACTCGACCAAGCGCGTCGCCTTGCCCACAGCAATCGGAAGCACCCCGACCACATCCGGATCCAAGGTGCCCCCATGACCGATTATCTTGGTTTTTAAAATCTTTCGCAGCTTAAATACCGCATCATGCGAGGTCATGCCCGCTTCTTTTCTTAAGTTGATAATTCCGTTCATTGATTAACTTTCTAAAAATACTAAAACTCTCTTTTGGAAATCCTTATGCTGTTCATAGAGTGCGTGGCCACAGTCTGGCAAAATAGTGAGCTGGCTATCTTTGATATGTTGATGTAATTCGAGCATGGATGCTAATGATTGAGTACAAAGGCACAACAAAACAGTCACACTTCTATCCGATTTTCAAAAATCTGATAAAGTTGTTCAAGGCGACAGTCCTCAGTAGTTGCCATTTCTTCCTCCGATAGGAGAACATTTTCCAATATTGGAAAAAACCTTGAGCCAATTCCCGACTATTCAGCCAATCTGTCATCTGCTTGTTAAAGGCAGGATTGTCCGAAAAATTATAGTTAAAGTGGGCATAATCCTTAGTGTAATAGTAGTAGATCTCCTCCAGAGCAAGTAGTGCCTTGATGGGATCAGCTTCCTCCAGCCAAAGACTCCTATCTAGCAGATGGCTGGTTTCAAGGCCAGCCAGATCAAACATAACCAGATAGACCGCCACACCATCAGCTTGAATGGGTCTAAAGTTAATTGTATCTAGGATAAACTGACGTGAGAAGCGCCGCATAAAATCTAACTCCTGTGGCTTCCAACTGTCACTTTCAAAGTGACACCGTTCCAGATTAAGAGAGTCATCAACTCTGATTTCAATGTAGTGAGCAATCATCTCTAAAATCCGAGGCAGAAAATGCCTGATTTGGTAGTCGTCATCACTCTTACTAACCACCGCGTTGAGGTATTCATAGATTAACACCTCACTCAGTTCCCTGACAGGAATGGTTTGCAAAGCTCTGAGATTCTCCTCGGAGAGGCAGACGGGGCAGGTACAAAGGCTCAGAGGAAAGTGTAAATCACAATTAAACAGGGTGTAGGCCTCTTCTAAAAGGGCTTGCATAGCAGGGCTGAAGTCGGGCTCCTTCGGTATTTCCGGTCTAGTCTTGGCTTTTTTCTTTCCCATGCTCATCCTCCTCTACATTAGCTAAGCTAGTCTGGCGAAAGCCATGGTTTTGGTAAAAGGCATACGCAGCTAACCGTTCATCATTGGCACCATCTTGACTAGCTATCTTCTTGACCTTGTCCATCAGAGATGTCGCAATTCCTTGCCGCCTGGCATTTCGACTGACCGCCAGAGCTAAGATCTGATAGTAGAAAGCTGTGGACACGAAAAAGTAAAGCTTGGCATAGCCGATAAAGCCAAGAATCTGAGATTCTTTCTCAGCAACTAAACAACCGTAAGCTGGATTAACAAGAATATCCCTGAGTCTCCTTTGCAATTCATCTTTTTCTGCTGAATAGCCCAATACTTTATACAGGGGCGGCAGAACTTCTGCGTCTTCTTTCTGATATTCTTGAACAGTCAATTGATCTATCATTTTTCTATTTTTCTTTCAAAATACTGCTTATAAATAGTTACCGCTATCTGACATTTTTTCTTAATAACTAAGTCAGTCGGCTCTTCATCGTCCATAAATCCAATCCCTGAAAAAACTAACAAACCTAGTCCAAGATAAGGTAAATCCTTAACAGATAAGGGCATCCCTTGAAAAAAGACTAAATAGCAAAGTAGTAAAAAATAAACTACATTAGCTAACAGTACTTGTTTGCCTCGTTCAATCCATATTTCTTTATGTAATTCTGAAGAAGCAGCCTGCCATTGCTGATAAAAAGTTTCCTTCCCTTCTTGTGGCAGTCTTTCTATAATTCGATCAATCTCAGCAAATTTGGTTGATTGTATCCAACGGGTTGTTAAGTCCATTTTTCTCACCCCTTCAAAGCTTCAAACTTAGCTTTCATAGTAGGATTTTTGCGTGTCAGTTTCTTGACAGAGACGTCGTCCAGTTTGTTATTTGCCAAGCGCAGCTGGTTTTCAGAGGTCGTCAGGAACTTCTTAATTTCTTCCATCCGGCGGATAGCCTTGTCAATCTCCTCAATGGCCTTGCCAAAGTTGGTCGAAGCAGACTGATAGTTCTTAGCGAAAGCTACTTTAAAGGCATCCAAATCTTCCTCAAAATGCGTAATATCAATATTCTGCTCCCGCACCAAGGCCAGTTCCTGCTTGTACTGGAGCGAGTTAAGCGCAGCATTACGCAGGAGGGTAATCATGGGCAAGAAGAACTGAGGCCGGATAACATACATCTTCTCATAGGCATAGGACACATCGACAATACCCGAATTGTAGAGCTCACTGTCAGCCTCCAGAAGTGTCACCAGAATAGCATACTCACAGCCTTTCTCCCGCCGATCCTTATCCAGCTCTTTGAAGAAGTGCTCGTTTTTCTTCTTGGTCGCTGTCTCATCTCCTTCATTTTTCATCTCAAACATGATGGAGAGGATTTCTACACCATTTTCATCCACCTCACGGTAAATATAGTCGCCCTTACTGCCGGTTCTGGCATCATTGTCCTTGCCAAACTCGGCTCGTGGAAACATGGCCATACGATTCTTGTTAAACTCGTACTCACAGTGCTGTTCCAAACTCTCGCCAATCATCTTAGTAGACTGCTTGGCCTTGAAATCCTTGTAGAACTCTATGGTCTCATCTTTCTGCCGCAGCTCTACCTCATAGCGCTCTTTGAGCGAGGTCTGAGCCAGCGCTGCTTCCTTTTCTTGCAAAACTAGCTGATTCTTAACCTCGTCTCGCTCTTTTTCCAGCGCAGACAAGGTCTTTTGAAGTTGATTTTCATGCTCCAAGCGCAGACTTGTCAGCTGACTTTCCAATTGCTGAACTTCCTTGTCTTTTTCTTGTAATTGAAGAGTAGCTGCCTGCTCCGCCTCTTTCTTTGCCAATTCCTGCTGGGTCTCAAACTGAGCAATCTGACTTTTAAGATTGCTAATTTCCTGCTCTTTCTGCGATAGGAGAGCTTGTTGAACATTCTGGGATTTTTGCTCTGCTAAAGCTAGCTCCTGCTCAATCCGAGCATGAATCTCCTTGTCAAACTCTGCTGTCCGAACCTGCGACAAAAGCTCACTAAACTGGCTCTCATTGACTGTAAAAACCTCCCCACAGTTGGGGCATTTGATTTCGTTCATGGGGTACCTCTTCATCTAAAATTAAAATCTTAATTCCTTCTCTTTTCCAAGTTGATGGATTATCTCGCTATCATTATTATTTGTTATTCTCTTTTTCATCATTCTCCCAAATTCACTAATCTACTTCTCACGACTATCAACTATTATACCATTCCTGCCAATAAATGAAAAACAGCAAGCCAATGGCTTGCTGTTTCAGCTTATCACTCACCCATCTCAATCCGCCAGCTGGCAGCTGTTTTTCTTTCTTGGATAAACTTACTATAGATACCTTGTTTGGCTAGTAAGTCTTGGTGTTTGCCTTGCTCGACAATACAGCCTTGATCCAGCACTAGAATCTGATCTGCATGCTCAACCGTCTTGAGTCGGTGGGCAATCATGATAATGGTCTTATTTCGAGTCAGAGCCTGAATAGCCTGCATGAGGGCTTCTTCGTTTTCTGGGTCAACATTGGCTGTTGCTTCATCCAGAATGATAATAGGAGCATCCTTGATAATTGCTCGTGCAATGGAAATGCGCTGACGCTCACCTCCAGAAAGACTGGCACCTCCTTCACCAATCTTGGTATCATAGCCATCAGGTAGCGAGAGGATAAAATCATGACAGGCAGCTTTCTTGGCAGCCTCTATCACTTCTTCCTGACTGGCCTCTGGCTTACCAAAACGAATGTTATTGGCAATGGTATCCTCAAAGAGATAGACGCTTTGGAAGACAAAGCTGAAATTACGAATCAGGCTGTCATAGCTGTAATCTCTAACATCATGTCCGTCCAGACTGATACTTCCTTGGTCCACATCCCAGAAGCGGGCGATGAGGTTGCAGAGCGTTGTTTTGCCAGAGCCAGAAGGTCCGACCAGGGCAGTTGTCGTTTTTTCTGGAATGGTGAGGGAAACCTGGTCAATGATTTTCTTATTTCCATAAGAGAAGCTAACGTCTCTCAGCTCAATCCGGCTGCTCTTGGGCTCAATATCCTGACCGCTGATGTCCATCGGCTGGATAGCCAAAACTTGATTGACCATATCAACCGACAAATCAACAATGCGCAGGAGAGAAGAGAAAGAGCCAACGCCATCTAGATTTTCATAAATCATAAAACCACTGACAATCATCATAATAGTTACCAGCAGCTCCATACTGCCATTGAGATAAAAATAGATAGAGAAAAGCCCCATAAAGAGACCGGTCAGCTTGGTCACTATGCCCTGGAGGGCAATGTAAGGTGAGGTCACAAGTGTCATTTTGGTATCTAGCTGACTCTTGCCTTCAATAGCCTTGGACAGCTTCTTGGCAGAACGGTTGACCAGATTGTAGTTCTTAACTTCAGCAATACCTTGGCTATACTCCAAAACAACGGCTACCAGGTCCATATCCGCCTGATACTTGTCATCAGAAACCTTGCCAACTTGCCAACGCATGAGGGTATTTGGCAGGAGAAAGAGGACGAGACCCACCAAGAGAACCAGTCCAACCCGCCAATCATATACAAAGACCAAAATAGTGATGAGACCAGTCGTCAGAAAGCCCTGCACTGTCATCATGACTACTCGTGTGGCCACATCAGACAGTCCTTCCAGCGTATTAGTCGTAACACTGGTAATCTTGCCTAGGCTATTTTGATTAAAGTAACCCATGGGCAGATAGCGCATGTGCTCCGCAATTTCAATCCGCTTCTGAGCACAAGTGTGATAACCCGCTTCCGTCTGAAGCATGGTAATTTTCAGGCTGATCCAGACGTTTAGCACAGTGGATACCAGCATGATGCCCAGAGCCAGCCAGAAAGTCTGCATAGAGAGATTCTTCTCAATCAGTCCCATAAGGACTAGGCCGATCGCTGGGATACGCAGAGCGATGATAAAGGACTTGATGATGCCCAGATAAATGGATTGATAAAATTTCCTACGGTCCTCTGCAGTACAAAAATCAAAGAATTTCTTCAGTATATTAAGCATGAGTCAGCCCTCCTTCCATTTCACCACTATCCCTGGTAGCAATATGGGCCCGCCACATGGAAGCATAAAGCGCACTAGCTGCAAGCAATTCTTCATGCCGGCCCCTTGCTTCAATCCGACCATCATTGACCAGAACTATCTGGTCTGCACTCATAATAGTAGACAATCGGTGGGCAATGACAATCAAGGTTCGTCCCTCAATCAGACGAGCTAGACTGGACTGAATCCGTGCTTCATTTTCCGGATCTGTATAAGCAGTCGCTTCATCCAAAATAAGAATCGGCGCATCCTTAAGCATGGCACGGGCGATGGCAATCCGCTGACGCTCCCCACCAGATAGATGACCGCCGCCAGAGCCTACTTGAGTTTCAAAACCATCTTCCAAGTTCATGATAAAGTCATAACAGCCACAACGACGGGCAATTTCGATGACCTCTTCGTCAGAAGCTGCTGGATTTCCCATTCGGATATCTTCCATAATAGTCTCATCAAAGAGATAGTTATCCTGGGTCACGTAAGCAATCTGCTGACTGTAATAGTCTAGCGGAAGCTGGCGAATGTCCAAGCCACCATAAGTAATCTGACCAGAACTGACATCCCAGAAAGAAGCTAGAAGCTTGGCAATTGTAGACTTACCTGAGCCTGATGGCCCAACTAAAGCATTGATGCTGCCAGCCTTAATATCTAGCGAAATACCATGTAGCACCTCCTCTTCATCTGTATAGCCAAAGCTGACATCCGTCATGACTAGATCCCTTCCTTTTGGAAGTTCTCTCAGCTCCTGAGGCCTTTTCAAATCAGGCTTTTCCAAAATATCAATGACTTGGCCAAAAATAGTCCCGATTTTCCGTAAATCGTCCATGTAACTAGCCACTAAAATCAGAGGAGTCAGAAGACTGAGCGAAAGAATAATCATCAGAATGAAATTGCCGGCAGTCAAGCTACCTTGCAGATAGAAATAACAGCCAGCTGGCAGCAGAAAGAGTAAGCCCGATGGCAGAAAAGCAGTCACAATGCCCATCTCCAGATTGAACTTGCGCATCCACTCAATAAAGCAGTCTGCTCCTTCTCTAGCAGACGTCACAAACTTATCATAAGAAAATTTTTCCTTGCCAAAAACCTTGATAACCTCAATCCCATTGATGTATTCCACCGCTGTATCATTGAGCTTTTTGGTCTTGACCAGAGTATTTTGATAGTCTGCTTCGCTATTGGCAACCATCCGCATATAGGCCAGCGCCACAATGGGAATAGTCAGGAGAGACAGCAAGGTCAGCCGCCAATCTATAACTAGCATAGCAATGAGGACAATCATCGGACCAAAAATCCCAGCAGTAAACTCTGGAATCAGGTGAGCCAAGGTCGTTTCGGTCGCATCCACCCGCTCAACAATAATGTTTTTATAGCTGCCTGATGACTGACTAAGCACTGTACCTAAAGGCAGCCTAGCTAGCTTATCTGTCAGGCGGTGGCGCATTTCCGCTAGAATCTTAAAAGTAGCCTTATGCGACAGCATGGTGGAAATACCGTGGAATCCCCAGTAGCCAATCCAGGCCAGACCTGCCCACGCTGACTGCTGCAGGTAGAAATCCCAGTTTTTATTGCCAGCCAATAGCTGATTAATCATTCCACCAATAAAGAAATAAGGCAGAAATCCTGAAAGGACAGAGACAAAGGCAAAGATCAGACTGAGCACAAAATATATCTTATGAAGGGAAACAAAGACCCAGATCCAAGCAAGAACAGATTTTTTCTTCATAGAATTTCCTTCTTTCTATCAAAAACCTAGCAAACTTCCCCAGTCAAACAAGTCCATGATGGAATGGCAAAATTCCAGCGCCTGCTCTTGGGTCCAGTCTTGAGCCAAGGGCTCAAATACAGCTGTGTAATAAGCTGTCATGCACGATCGCAGAAACTCGTGTTTGACCAAACGATTGATCTTACCCTCTTTGTAAGCTAGCACCAAATAGCGATAAGTCTCGTCAGCAGCCAAATGAGGCAGACGCATCCTGAAGTCCGCTTGCGAAGAACCCTGAGATTTAAAGAGCAAGAGCTGCATAATATCCCTATGCTCATAGAGAATCCGCATCAGGGACTGGAGATCCTCTAAGCGATGAGTCCACATATCAGACAGGTGCCCCTCTTCTAGGAAATCATAGTCACGTCGCTTCTGCTCTTGTCCATACTGGTCTAAGGCTGTCAGAGTAGGCTCAAGCAGAGCAGTAAAGAGATTGTCCTTACTCTCATAGCGCTTATAAAGTGCCCCAGTCGTCAAACCAGCCGCGCGACAAATTCTCCGCAGTGAAGCATTCTGATAGCCATAAGCCAAGAACTCACTCCTCGCGCTTTCCAAGATTTTTTCGTTTAACTCATCTGTTTCTTTTTTCATGGTTTTAATTCGATAACACCGTTATCACCTTTCTTCTTTTATTATAAATTCTGACAATTTAACTGTCAAGGAAAAATAAAAGAGACCGAGAAAGATTTTCATCAGTCCATATCACTTCCTCTTGTAAACATGACAAAAGAGGCTGGGACAAAAGTCCTAGCCTCTCAATTGTCTTTGGATTGTCGAGCAAGACGCAGTGGTTGAGTGGGCTCTACTACGCTGATTTCATCAGCTTTTACAGTCCTACTCAACTGTGCGGAGGTGGGACGACGAAATCGAATTCTAACGAATTACCGATTTCTGTCCCACTCTCTCTATAATTTTACTTTTTATCAGGTGCATAAATCATACCAGTACAGTCAAAATCTTCCTGCCGGCGAAAGCCGAACTCTCGATAAAAAGCTAGATTTTTATCTGACTGCTCCGTCGCCAGCTGGATTTGGTAAACATCCTTAAATTTTTCCAATGTTTTCTGAAGAAGGCTTCGTCCAATCCCCTGACGCTGGTAGTGTGGGTATACCAGCAAATCCTGAATAAAGACAATGGTAAGTCCATCCCCGACTGCTCGAATCAAACCAACCAACTTATCTTCGTCATAGGCCGCCATCAGAAACAAGGACTGATGGAAGGCCTGCTCTAACTGCTGAGGATGATTGGTGTAATTGCTCCAATTAACCGAAGCATAGAGGTCTAGCACTGCCGCAAAATCTAGCTGAGGATTTATTTTATAATGAATCATAGCCCTCTCCTTGTTTTTTCTCTGTTTGATTGCCTAAACTATTCTAAAGCTTTATCGAACTTGAGTCAGCACTCCGTCTTGCATCTCATAAACCTTGTCAACCTCGTCCAGCAGGCGGGTATCATGGGTAATCATGACCACGCTCTTATGGAATTTCTGGGTCACCTCTTTGAGCAAATGAACCACGCGCTTGGCCCTCTCCGTATCCAGACTAGCTGTCGGCTCATCAGCCAAGATAATATCAGGACTATTGTAAAGCGCTCTAGCGATAGCAGCTCTCTGCCGTTCTCCGCCGGACAATTCTTTCGGATACTGCTTGAGTGTTCCTTTTAGATCCAGCAACTCAATCAGACTGTCTAGATCCGTTCTTTCCTTTTTAGATAAGCGGTCAATCAGCTGAAACTGGTCTTCGATTTTCAGAAAAGGTATGAGATTGGAGGCCTGCAAAATGAAGCCGAAATCATTGAAACGCAGAGCAGCCCGTTCCTTTTCCTTGAGCTGGGAAGTATCTTTCCCATGCAGGAAAATCTGTCCTTTTGAAGGTGTTTGTAAATGCCCCAGCAAGGTCAGAAGGGTTGTTTTACCCGATCCTGACGGCCCAATAATAGCTACAAACTGCCCTGCTTCCAGTTGGAAATCAGTTGGTTTCAGGGCTTGAACTAGCGTATGCCCCTGACCATATTCTTTTGTAACCCCTTTTAGTTCTATGATTGACATTTACTCACCTCCAATCGCTGTGATAGGGTCAATTTTCAGAACCCGATGAATGGACAAGAGCCCGCCAGCCAGTGACATGAAAATAATGAGGATAATTAAACCAGCATAAGCTCGCCAGTCACTGTAAAAAGGCATAGAAGCCGGCAAGACTAGCTGGGTTCCCAAGAGAGCCAAGACAGCTAAGCTGATTCCCAGAGTAGACAGGATGAAAATCTGCCAAAAAATAGAAGCAATAATCTTCCCACTGGCAATTCCTTGGGCGCGCATAATACCGTAAAGATGCGTCTTTTGGATGGTAATGATGTACATAAAAATTCCCAATACCAAAAATGTAATCAGAACCATGGCTCCAATCATAAAGGAAAAAGTCAGTACTTGAGGCTGATAACCAGGGATATTTTCTATAAAATCACTCATAGAGAGCTGACTAAGTCCTGCTTCTTCAATCTTCTGACCATCCTTGACCACAAGTGCGCTGATATTCTTAACCTGACTTGAGCCGTACTTTAATTCCCTGAAATCATCTAAATCCATAAAAATTACAGGTTGCGTAAAGAAGCTGTTATCCTCTGTGAAACCAACAACCTGATAGAGGCGCTCACTGCCATTGAGCTGAAGCTGGTCGCCTAGTTTCACACCTTTTTGCTGCAGGCGCTTATCCGCAATGACTTCATAAGCAGTATCAGCAGGACGTCCCTCAATAATGTCAGGCGCTAGAAAACTATCCCAAGAGAGACCAAAAACCTGAGCATTGATTTTATCAGTGCCATCTTCATAATTGGCCACTGCTGACGTTTGTCCCAAAGCAGCGATTGAGTCGCCTTGAAGCAGGCGACTGTACTCCTCTTCCTTGAGAGTCGACGAAACCAGATTCTTATTGGCGTACTCCGACAAAACTATTGACTCAGCCTGCCATTGGTCCAAAGCCAAGCGATTGAGCCTAGCCAAACCAACGGAAAGACTGGATAAAAAGAAAACCATATAGGTAATGAGAAAGACCACAGCAACCACCAAACGATAGCGTCCGCGGCTATAGACAATCTCTTTAAAAGCTAAAAACAAAGCTGTCCTCCTTTGAGATATTCGAGACTATTATACCATAAAGAAGCAAGCTGGAAAAACTATCCTGTCAATCCCCCTGCATATGCTCTCTGACAAAGCCCGCCAGACCGACAGCGGTCACCCTAGCATGAAAATCACTCATTTGCTGAGCCTTATAGCGAGGATGAGCCAGCCAGTAAGTCAGGGTTCCCATAAAGGACGCGGCTTGATGATTCAGGAGCAAGTCCACCTCAACCTCCTCTAAATGTGGATCAGCCAAGGAAATACTCTGCGAGAAAATCTCCCTCACAGCTTCCTGCAACTGACTCGAACTAGTTGGACTGCCATTCGGCCCTAAAAGAATGGCCAAGTCTTCCAAGTAAGGCTCAAAAAAATGAAAAAGATTTTGTTTCTCATGGATATAGTCTTCCACTTTAAAATCCTTTTCTAACTTGAACAAGCAGGCAGATTCTAGAGTCTCTTGATAATAGTCCTGCAAATCACCTAGCAAGCGGTCTTCTATCTTCTCCAGCAGATCATATTTATCCAAATAATGCCGGTAAAAAGTACTGCGATTCACCTCTGCCAAATCAATCAATTGGCGAATGCTGATTGTCTCAAAAGTCTGCTCTTTCATCAACTGCAGCAAGCTAGTCTCTATCCGCTTTTCTGTCTCTCTTCTTTTTTTCTCATACATGCCATTCACCTCAAAATGCAACAGTCTCTCTAAAATTGATGCTTGTCTACCATCCAGCTCCCACTATATAATAAATATAAGCAGAAGACAAGAACAAGAGGATTAAAAATGAAGATTATGATCAATCAAAAAGAAGTCAGTCAAGAAAGAATTGAGCAATGGCGGAAGCAGAGAATCCATAAAGCAGCTAAGATACTTAATCTGCAGCTGCCTAATACTGACAACACGGAGATTTTAGACCAAGTCCTACTGGAAGCAAAAATGAAGCTGACATACGAAGAGCTAATCCAGCAAATCGGAACCAAACTCAAATGGAGCCAATGTTTGATGAAATGGGCGGCCAAATGGTCCAAGAAACCACGAAAAAGAGCTATCATCACGATTTTTGCAAGTGGACTGACTGCTGCTTCTTTCAGTAAAATGCTAGAAAATTTGATGTTAGAAAAGACAAATGTTCATCAACGAGTCAATCTTGGTGCCTGTCCAGACCATTATGCCTTGCAGCCACACGGCAGAAAACTGGAAGTCATTGAGACAGCAGGAAACAGCCCGCTGCCGACACAGTTTTTTCTTAAGCTTGGTGGTGAGGCTGAGATAGAGGAACCTCGCGATGCGTCTTATCCCTTCCAAACTGTCGGTACCGCCAGTCTAGCGGATGGTTGCAATATCGGTGGTATTCGCCATCAGTTTCGCGACACAGAAAAAGGCCTAGAAGCCCGATTCTGCGTCGAATTCCCCAGCCTTTGTCCAGACAGCCTTATCAAAGAACACCAGCTCCATCTGGCCGCCGAATGGTCAAGATGGATAGCTTGGTGCAGAGAACAAAAATAATGAATTTCCTTTCCTAAAAAATACCTACCAAGCCATGCAAAAACAGCCTACTGCCATCTTAAAGAGACCGCAGAAAGGCTGTTTTCTTCTTTACCTAATCAAAAACAATCATGGACTTAATAGTCTTGCGTTCGTCCATATCCTTATAAGCTTGATCGATATCTTCCAGTTTGTAGCTTGAAGTAAAGACGCGACCTGGATTAATATTACCGTCAAGAACTGCCTTAAGCAAGATTTGCTTGTCGTAAGTCGTGACAGAGGCTGCTCCGCCTGCCACTGTAATATTTTGAGCAAAGGTAGAACCGAGAGCTCGGTTATTATAGTGAGGCACACCGACAAAGCCTAAGCGGCCGCCGTTGTGAAGGACTCCTAGAGCTTGATCAACAGCAGCTTCTGTTCCAACACATTCCAAAGCTGCATCAGCACCACCACCTAGAATCTCACGCACTTTGGCAATTCCCTCTTCGCCACGTTCTGCAACAACAGCTGTTGCACCTGATTCCAAGGCCATTTTTTGTCGATCTTCGTGGCGACTCATAAGAACGATTTGGGAAGCACCACGCATTTTAGCAGCAATCACAGCGCACTGCCCCACAGCTCCGTCACCAATCACGACTACCTTATCACCAGGCTTGACGTCTGCCACTCGCGCAGCATGATAGCCAGTTGGCATAACATCAGCCAGTGACAAGAGTGATTTGAGCATTCCTTCTGTATAATCAGAAGGCTGACCAGGGATTTTGATAAGAGCCCAGTTCGCAAATTCGAAGCGCATATATTCTGCCTGCACCCCATTTGACCAGTTATTCCCAATATGAGAATCACAGGTACCGTCAAATCCTGCACGGCAGGCATCACATTGCCCGCATCCATGAGTGAAAGGTGCAATAACGAAGTCACCAGGTTTAACAGTCGTTACTGCATCCCCGATTTCTTCGACAATTCCTATGGCTTCGTGCCCACTATTTTGATGGCCTGCTTCAATATCTGGACTGCGGTAGCGCCATAGGTCAGAGCCACAGACACAGGTCCGAACAATCCGAATAATGGCATCATCTGCCTCAATAATTTGCGGACGATCAATCTCAGTCAGTCCAACTTGACCTGCTTTTGAATAAACTGCCAATTTCATCGTTTCTTCTCCTTTGATATCTTTATAGTAACTATTATACAACTTAGAGCACCCTAGAAGTCAAATTTTTGACATCATTTAAGATAAAATTCTTATAAAAAAAGAGAGTGGGACAGAAATCGGTAATTCGTTAGAATTCGATTTCGTCGTCCCACCTCCGCACAGTTGAGTAGGGCTGTAAAAGCTGATGAAATCAGCGTAGTAGAGCCCACTCAACCACTGCGTCTTGCTCGACAATCCAAAGACAATTGAGAGGCTAGGACTTTTGTCCCAGCCTCTAGTTAGATTTCCTCACTGCTCATCCTGTTGTCCTGAGCAGAATGAGAAGCGCTTTACTGCTTGGTAAAGGTCAGAGTGTCTGGATCATCATCCAATTCGTCCACAATCAGCTGATTGCCATTTTGGCGGTAACTTTTGACATCATCACCGACAATTAGTCTTTGGTTAGCACTATCTACTTGTACTTGCTTGATTTCCTTACTGCCATCAACCTCGGTCTCAGTCCAAGTACCAGTCGTACCATTGATTTCTAGGACATGCTGGTCACCATCATGGTCGGTTGCTTGGTAGAGCCCATCTAGACTTGTAGCCTGCCCTGCATTTGATGATGACGAAGGCTGATTAGAGGAAGATACAGCTGATGACTGCGAAGTCTGATTTTGCGCAGATTGTGATGTTTGGCCTTGTGTATTTTGTGATGAACTAGTATTCCCTCCTTGGTTGGTATTGCCTGAGCAGGCAGCTAATAGGACTGCTGCTGTCAGAGATAGAATTCCGATAAAAGCTTTTTTTGTAATAGTCATATCGCTTTCTCCTTTTTCTACATTTGTAGTTTATACTTATATTCTACACTTGTCTGTTTCATTTGTCAAGAAAAAGCAGTTTTTATTATAAGGAAAATACATCTTAAAGAAATGACTCACTCTGACTGACCTTTGCTATTCAGACGCTGCTTATTCTGTTAGTCTTTCCGAGTTCTCTTGACAAAATAGTTCCCTGTCGTATAATGATTCTTAAAAAGATAAAAGGAGAAGATCATGCCAATCAGAAAAGCCCAAGTCAGCGATATTCCTGCACTCCAAGAACTCCTTCAGCAAATCTTGCTTGTCCACCATCAGGCTCGTCCGGACATTTTCAAGGCCAAAGGAAGCAAGTTTAGCAATGAAGAGCTAGAGAAGATTCTGGGACAAGAGTCCACCCCTATTTTCGTCTTTGAAAGTGAATCCAGAGAAATCCTCGGTCACCTCTTCTGCTCCATCAAGGAACCGAACAGTCCTGTACTCAATCCCATCAAGACACTTTTTATTGAGGATTTATGTGTAGATGAGAAAGCCAGAGGGCAAAAGGTTGGCGAGCAGCTTTACCGCTTTGCGGAAGACTATGCTCGGAAAATCGGCTGCTATAATCTGACTCTCAATGTTTGGAACGACAATGTCGGAGCTCTGCGTTTCTATGAGCGATTAGGGCTTCAGGCTCAGGAAACTGTAATGGAGAAGATACTTTGATTTGAAGGAAAAATTTCAGGAAGCGCGAGCAATAGTTTTCGGCTATACCCTACCAGTATAATTAACTATTTTATTTGCCGAGGAATTTTCGATACAATGGACCATAATCCCTAATGAAAGTGAGAAATCTTATGACAAAATCAAAATTTCAACTGGTTGGATCCCTTCTGCGCCCAGAAAATCTCCGCCAGTATAAGACAGAAATTGAGCACCGCGATGATATTCAGTACCCCTTCTACGACAGCTTCCCAGGCTACCATGAGACGGAGACAGCTGACATCAAGGAGATTATTGCTGAGCAAAAGGCTAAGGGAATTGACATCCTGACGGATGGAGAATACTCCAAGTCTATGTGGCATCTGGACTTTGTCTGGGGACTTAAGGGAATTGAGCGCTACATTGCTGACCACGGCTATACCTTCAAGGACCACGACGGTGGGCAATACGAGACCCGCAAGGACATTGGTATCCGCATCACAGCACCACTCTCTGGTAAAAACCATCACTTTATCGAGATTTATAAGCTAGTCAAGGAAGAGGCTGCTGGTGAAGATACTAAGCTGACTGTCTGGGGGCCTGCCCATGCTTATACTGAGTTAGCTGTCTTTGACCGCTTAGCGGGACCAGGACAAGTTTATGAGACCAATGAAGATTTGAAAAAAGGCTTGATTCAAGCCTATAAGGAATTTTTGGACGACTATAAGGCTGCTGGCGGACAGATTATCCAGTTTGACGACTGTCTCTGGGAACTCTTTGACGAGTCCAATCCTGCTAGCTTCTTTGCGGAGGGGAATGCTAGTCTGGCTGACCTAGCAGACGAGTTTGTCGCTATTAATAACGAAGTCGTAGACTACGCCCATGAGCTTGGACTGACTGTCTGGACCCACAACTGCCGTGGTAACTACGAAAGCCGCTCTGCTGCTGAGGGTACCTACGAAGCTATCGCGGAAAAATTCCTGCGCGACCAACACTATGATCGCTACTTCCTAGAGTGGGACAGTGACGTGGCTGGAGATGTCTCAGCCCTAGCAGCTTTGAAGGACAAAGATGCAGAAGTTGTTTTAGGACTGCTCTCCAGTAAGACGACAAGCTTGGATGACGAAAAACGCGTCCTAGACCTCCTCGAGAAAGCAGCAACTGTTCTACCAAAAGAGCGACTCCTGCTCTCCCACCAATGTGGCTTCGCCTCTTGTGACTCTGGAAACGAACTCACCATTGAGCAACAATGGGCAAAAATCAAACAAGGCCAAGCAATCGCCCAAAAATTCTGGGGATAATAAGCAAAAAAGCGGTGTGACCGCTTTTTTCTATGCTTTTAAAATCAATTGGGAACTGAATTAGATCTCTTTGGTGAACTCCAGTTTCATCTGCACCTGTTCAACATATTAAATCTTGTAGTATCAGGAAAGTTCAATTCGCTTGAGCCAATTTTCAACCAAGGCCGTAAAGAGAGCCTCTTGATCTATCTGTGCATTGTGGCCAGCAAGATCCATCACAGCATGAGTTGCCCTTGGATAATAGTGAGACAGCTGGGCTAACTGCTGGAAGCCCACGACTTGGTCCTGCTTTCCTGCTATAAAAAGGCTGGGCTCGTCATAGCCCTTTTCCTGTATCTCTTGATCCACTTCAAACGAAAAAGAATAGTTTTCTTGCAGCTTTTGGACAAAGGGAGCATTCATCATCTGAAGCCCTGCTAAGATTTCTTTTTCAAACCGTTGATAAGTTTCTTTAGTCTGTAAAATCGCTAAATCAACGAAATCTTCGCTTTTGCCTGCTGTATCAAACCCAACCTCTCTAATTAGCAGGCTGTCTTTTGGCAGAATTCTTTCTTGCGGATTGGGTGCAACTACTGGACAAATAAGCAGCAAACCATCAATCTCCGACCTTTTCTTAGCCAAAATTCCTCTAGCAAGATAGCCACCATAAGACTCTCCAGCTAAGAGAAAGGTGTGTCCGCTGATTACCGTATCTATAAAGTTCAAGAGCATCTCTAAAATCGCATCCGCACTTGCAAAAGCAGGATTGACATCAGACCTACCCATGCCAGGCAAATCTAAATAAATCCTTTTATAGTCAGCATGTTTCTCAAAAATAGGTTCCAAACATCCTTCCATCAATTCAGATGAACAGCCCAAACCATGAATTGCCAAGACTGGCTTTCCTTGACCAATCACTTTATAGTATAATTTATTTCCCTGATAAGTAAAAAACATTTTTTCTCCAATCATACCTTAAAGACACGTTTTGCTCGAGGTGAAGCCTTTATCGAAACCAGTCAAAATAATATTGTTAATAAGCCTAACAAATTATTCTTATCATCTACACCCCTCAAAGCTACTAAACGAGCAAGCTTATTCTTTCCCCTTGATTTCAGAGCTTCATGCCTCATCCCCAAATATCAAGGTCGACTGCTGCAGATAAGGATTGGGATACTTGACTAGCAGGTCCCTTACAGCTCTTACCAAGTCTTTTTGCTCAGCCTGACCTGATTGGTAACGAAGCAAAAGATGCATAAAATCTTCTTTTTCAGTCGTACTCGCTTTTTTCTTAAAATAGCCCCATATATGCTGAAAGGCATTGCTGACCTGACCACGATTTTCAGGCAAGGCTACCGCCTGGTCAATCAAGCCTTGAACATGTGCTGCTTCCACCGAGTCGCTTTTTAGATATTTGCGGATTTCCAGATAGATCTTACTGGAATGACTGAGAACCAGATATTTATTTCTAGCCCAAAGAGTCTGACATTGGGATATTTGGTTTGAATTTTCCATAATTACTTTTCCTACTGATTTTCAATTTCGAATTCTTCTCGTTTCGTCTACATCTTTGCTCGCATCCTAGCAATAAGCTTGCCATAATAGAAAGCAAATCAACTATGATTGGAATAGGATTTCGAAGAGTATTAATCAAAATCCCCAATCACATGACTGGGGAATAGTTCATTAGCGTACCTCTGCGCCGAGTTTTTCGGTCAGGGATTTTTCGATTTTTTCCATATATTTAGCCACTTCTTCGTCGGTCAGGCTGGCTTCTGGATTTTGGAAAGTCAGGCTGTAGGCCATGGATTTGAGGCCGACACCCAGCTTGTCCCCAGAGAAGATATCAAAGAGCTTAATATCTGTCAAGCGCTTAACACCAGCTGCTTGGATTGCATCAAGAACCTCTTGGTGAGTGATTTCTGCCTTGAGCAAGAGGGCCACATCGCGGCTGACAGCTGGGAATTTAGTGATTTCTGTAAATGGCTGTGCTGGCTGGAGCTGCTCTTCGATAGCAGACAGATTGAGCTCAGCCACATAAGTTTCAGAAATATCGTAAGCCTTGGCTGTCGCAGGATGGACTTGGCCTACAAAGCCGACAGGCTGGCCATTGATAGAAATCAGGGCAGTCCGACCTGGATGCAAACTCTTAATCTGGCTACTAGCCGCGTATTCAGCTGTCAAGCCCAATTTAGCAAAGAGTGCTTCCACTACACCCTTAGCATAGAAGAAATCAACTGCTACTGGCTTGGTCTGGAAGTCTTTTTCATTAACCAGACCTGTCAAAGCAAAAGCAAAGCTATTGATTTCATTTGGCAGCTCTTCCTTAGGATTGCCAGTCTGCTCAAAGACTTTTCCAATCTCATAGAGAGCTAGGTTCTTATTTTTACGAGCTACATTGTATGCTAGGGAGTCCAAAATGCCAGAAACCATGTTCTGACGAAGAACGGAGCGCTCCACTGTCATCGGCCACATAAGCTCAGTCAAGTTGCTAGGATTGATAGTAAATTCAACCGCCTTTTCTGGCGTCGTCAAAGCGTAGGTGATGATTTCTGTCAGCCCAGCTCCTTCTGCTAAGGTCCGTACTTGACGGCGCAGTTGCTGCGTTTCAGTCAATTCACCGGCAGTCCCGTCATCTTTTGGCAGGCTAGCTGGTAATTTGTCATAACCGTAAATGCGGGCAATTTCTTCATAGAGATCCGCTTCGATTGAAATATCCCAACGACGGCGAGGGACACTGACAGTGAACTGTTCAGCATTTCCTGACAAGCCAAAGCCAAGTCTGCGGAAGACATCCACAATATCTGTATAAAGCAAGTCTGTTCCCAGCACACGGTTGACATCCGCGAGACTGGACACCACTTCTACATCACTAGTGTCTAAGCTACCAGCGGATACGATACCAGCCTGAACGGTTGCACCTGCCAAGTCCGCAATCATACTTGCTGCCGCGTCCAAAGCTTCATTGACAGTTGCTACATTGATGCCTTTTTCAAAGCGGGAAGATGATTCCGAACGCAGATTAAGGCGACCGCTGGTCTTGCGGATTGATTTTCCATCAAAAACAGCCGCCTCCAGAACAACACGAGTAGACTGGCCAGAGATTTCAGTCGCTGCTCCGCCCATGACACCAGCCAAAGCCACTGGCTTATCTGCCACAGTAATGACTAGGTCGCTAACTTCCAGCTCGTGCTCTTCGCCGTCCAGTGTCACCAATTTTTCACCAGCACGCGCTTCCCGCACGACAATCTGGTCACCCTCAAAAGTATCCAAATCAAAGGCATGCATGGGCTGACCAAAGTAGAGCAGGATGTAGTTGGTCACGTCCACTACATTGTTAATCGGACGGATTCCTTCGTTCATGAGGAGATTTTGTAGCCACTGAGGACTTGGGGCAATGGTGACATTTTCCAAGATACGAGCCGCGTAGTAAGGGGCTTTCTCTGTCTCAAGGGCTACTGAAAGAATGTCAGCTGTCTGCTTTTCATTTTCCACCAGCGGAAAATCTTTGAAATGTACTGACTTGTCATAAATCGCAGCCACTTCATGAGCCACGCCACGCATAGACAGAGCATCTGCCCGGTTTGGTGTGATAGAAAGCTCGATAATCTCATCGTCCAAGTCCAGATAAGAGAATACTTCCTCACCTGGCACTGCTTCTTCAGGCAGGATTTGAATGCCATCCGCAAATTCCTTTGGCACAACAGAATCAGAAATACCCAGCTCACCCAGAGAGCAGATCATGCCCAGTGACTCCAAGCCACGGATTTTCCCTTTTTTAATCTTATAATTATCCGCAATGCGAGCACCCGGCAGAGCCACCATGACCTTGATGCCTGCGCGAACATTTGGAGCACCGCAGACAATCTGACGGTTCTCCTCTTCTCCGACATTGACTTGACAAACATGCAGGTGGGTATCAGGAACATCCTCACACGATACCACCTCACCAACGACAATTTTTGACAGGCCAGCAGCTGGTGAGGTCACACCTTCCACTTCAATTCCTGTCGTTGACATTTTCTCAGCCAGCTCAGCGCTCGCCACATCAATGTCTACTAACTCTTTTAACCACTTATAACTTACTAGCATATTTAAGATATTAAGACCGGCCAATTGCTAAGACAATTGGTAAAAGCGACCAAATTTTAGGGATTTGTCTGAAATCCTGATTTCATAAACAAATCATCTAAATTTCGAGCTTTTAGGTCGTATTCATTTCCTCTCTTTAAATTTTCTGCACTTGTGCTGTGCCATTACTACAAAGGATACCAAGGGCGTCAAAAACGACTGAAAAACAGGAGATTTGCTAAACATTCGACGAATGATCGCAAATCTATCTTTTTTCCGAGTTTTTAGCCCGAGTTCAATTCCTTTCTCTATTCTATCGCTGAGGGACTAGACCCACTAAATTTTAGGGATTTGTCTGAAATCCTGATTTCATAAACAAATCATCTAAATTTTAAGCTTTTAGGTCGTATCATTTCCTCTCTTTAAATTTTCTTATTTATTTCAATTTCTTGCGCAGTAGCCAGCCTGCATCTACTCTATCACCAGTGATATAATCATGCCGACCAAACTTTTCAAAACCGTATTTAGAGTAAAATTCCTGAGCTCTAAAGTTCTTCTCCCAGACGCCCAGCCAAATCCAGTCAAAACCTCGTTTTTTGGCTTCTTCCAAAGCAAACTCAAACAATTTCTTACCCAAACCCTGGCCAAGATAGGCTTTCAAGACATAGATTCGCTGAACCTCAAAGGCTTGTGGCAATTCGTGCTCCGTTTGAGCCTGTCCCCAGTTAACCTTTAGAAAACCAGCAATTTCACCGTCTTTGACAACAAAATAAGTCTCTGACTCAGGATCTGCCAGTTCCTTTTCGATAGTTGCAAGTGACAGCTCATTGTCAAAATAATGAGCCAAGTCCTCCTCACCGAAAAAGGGACCGAAGGTCTCTTGATAAGTTTGGACTTCCACATCTCTCAGGAGGTTCGCCTCTTCTTTTTTGACTCTGACTAGCATACTGCACTCCTTTCTCTATTCTATCGCTGAGAAACTTGACCAACCAAATTTTAGGTTCTATTCATTTCCTCACTATATTTTGTCTTTTATTTCAATTTCTTGCGCAGCAGCCAGTCTGTGTCTACTGTCTCACCAGTGATATAGTCATGCTGGCTGAATTTTTCAAAGCCGTATTTGAAGTAAAAATCTTGAGCTCTAAAATTCTTTTCCCAGACGCCCAGCCAGACCCAGTAAAAGCCTCGTTTCTCGGCTTCTTCCAAGGCAAATTCAAACATCTCCTTGCCCAAGCCCTGACCGTGATAGGCTTTCAAAACGTAAATTCGCTGAACCTCAAAAGCCTGTGGCAGTTCTTGCTCTGTTTGAGCCTGTCCCCAGTTTAACTTGAGAAAACCAGCAATTTCACCCTCTTTGACAACAAAATAAGTCTCTGATTCAGGGTCTGCCAGTTCCTTTTCGATAGTTGCAAGCGACAGCTCATTGTCAAAATAATGAGCCATATCAGCTTCCTTGATAAATGGGCCAAAGGTTTCTTGATAGGTCGCGACCTCCAACTCCCGCAGGAGGCTCGCTTCTTCTTTTTTGACTCTGACTAGCATACTGCACTCCTTTCTCAGAAAAGCTGCATTTATGAATACAGGTTTCTACTTAAACTGCTGAGAAAAACGAATATCTCCTTGGTAGAAGCCACGAATGTCGTTGATACCGTAGCGAAGCATAGCTACTCGCTCTTGACCAAGACCAAAGGCAAATCCAGAATATTTCTCTGCATCAATACCGCTCATTTCCAACACGCGCGGATGCACCATACCAGCTCCCATAATCTCAATCCAGCCGGTCTTCTTGCAGACATTACAGCCTGCACCACCACACTTAAAGCAGGAAACATCCACTTCAACAGACGGCTCTGTGAATGGGAAATAAGAAGGACGCAGACGGATACTACGGTCTTGGCCGAACATCTTCTGGACAATCAGCTGCAGCGTTCCTTGTAAGTTGGCCATGGAAATATTTTCTCCAACCACCAAGCCTTCAATCTGATGGAACTGGTGGGAGTGAGTCGCATCATCGGTATCCCGGCGGAAGACACGTCCTGGTGAAATCATCTTGAGCGGTCCCTTAGAAAAGTCATGGGCGTCCATAGCTCGCGCCTGTACCGGACTGGTATGAGTTCTGAGCAGAATCTCCTCTGTAATGTAGAAAGTGTCCTGCATATCCCGTGCTGGGTGGTCCTTAGGCAGATTCATCCGCTCAAAGTTGTAATAGTCCTTTTCCACTTCAAAGCCGTCCACGACCTGATAGCCCATCCCGATGAAAATATCTTCGATTTCCTCACTGGTTTGACTTAGAATATGGCGGTTCCCTACCGGAATTTGACGACCTGGCAGGGTCACGTCTAAGGATTCCTCAGCCAGTTTCAGAGCTACTAATTGCTCTTCCATCTCTTGAGCTGTCTTTTCAAAGGCTGCTGTCAGAATATCACGCGCTTCATTGACGTGCTTTCCAATAATCGGCCGCATTTCAGCTGAAATATCCTTCATCCCTTTCAGGACTTCAGTCAGCGAACCCTTCTTACCTAAGACTGCTACACGCAAATCCTGAAGTTCCTTTTGATTCTCAGCCTTGAGCTGCTTGAGAGAAGCTAGAGTCTCTTCGCGCAGGCTTTTCAATTGTTCTTCAATCGTTTTCGTCATTTTCCCTCCAAAATAAAAAGCGCGCCAATCTCCATAAGCGGAGCGTTGACACGCGGTACCATCCGTTTTTTATCTGGCAAGCCAGACCTTACTTATCAATCCTAGAGCAAGTGAATTCGCCTAGCTTTCATCTAGAGAGCTTTCAGTCGCTGGCTCCCCTCCCTGTTAAACTTCCCCTAGGTTACTGGTCTTGCGGATTGCTATTCAGTTATACTTCATTCTAACAGATTTCTAAACATTTCGCAAGCTAATCCAGCTGATTTCTACATTGAACTAAACCTCTACCCTTTCATCCTCTTTTTGAAAATCCAGACAGAAGGGATAAAGAATAGGAAAGCATAGAGCAGAACCCAAAAAAGATGAGGCAAAAGTGAATTCAAATTTTGAGCCAATGCCAACTGAACAGCCTTTGCTGCATGGGCAAATGGCAAGGCATTGCAAAATGCTTCAAAACCACCTCCTATCATCTCAATCGGAAGCACTGCTCCACTGAGAAAAACCGTGGCATTGACAAGAATAGTTCCAAAACCACTGACTGCATTACTGCTAGAGAAAGCTGAGCCTAGCAGCAGTCCTAAGGAAATAAAGAGCAGAGCTACTGGGATCAAAACCAAGAGGACGTACAAAGTACCCAGATTTAAGGATAAGCCAAAAATCATTGCAGTTGCAAAACTAGCTATGCCCTGTAAAAGAGCCAGAGGCAGAACTGGAATCGAATATCCTAAGATATAATCCACACTTCTAAGCGGAGTTGATAGCAGCCGCATGAGAAAAGAGCTATTGCGGTCTGTGGCCATTAAACTGCCAACAAAAATAGTCAGCCAGGAAGCACCAAACACCATCATACTTGGGGCAAAATTTTCAATGGAAAATATAGCTGGCATCCCTTTGAGGCTCTGTTTCATAAGGGACAGGGCGATAATCAGAAAGACAGGAAAACCAATTCCCATCAGACTGCTGACATAATCACGCATGATTTCTTTGAAATTGCGCTTTGCAAAAATGAAGGCTCTCATGCTAATTCCCCTCCTTCCGTATAGGACAGAAAGGCCTCTTCAAAATCCTTCTTGCCGGAAGCTTGGATAATTTCCTCCGCTGTCCCCAAGATCTGCACCACTCCCTTATCCATAATGCAGAGTCGGTCGGCCAAAGCCTCGGCTTCTTCTAGATAATGGGTGGTCAGAATCACTGTAACTTTTCCCTTTAGTTGCTCAATATTCTTCCATAACTCCCTTCTAGCCCGTACATCCAGCCCCAAGGTCGGCTCGTCCAGAAACAAAATCTTGGGCTGACTGATTAGAGCCATTGCAATACTAAGCTTGCGCTGCCAGCCACCTGACAGCGACTTGGCTCGATCATGCTGCCTATCCGTCAGGTCAAATGTCTCCATCAGATGCTCTGTCTTTTGCGCCGCTTCTTCCTTAGAAAATCCATATAGACGAGCAATCATCTCCAGATTTTCCTTGACTGTCAGCTTGGGAGCAACAGCTGTTTCCTGAGGTGAAACATTAATCATTTCCTTGACAGCACCTTCCTCCTTGCGAACGCTATGACCTAGCATCAGGGCATCTCCTGCTGTCGGTTCAACTAGACAGGACAGCATCTTAATCGTTGTTGTCTTCCCCGCACCATTAGAGCCCAGCATGGCAAAGAATTCACCCTCTTCAATTTTTAGATTCAAACCATCAACAACCGTCTTTAAGCCGTATTGCTTGGTCAAATCCTGCATCTCAACTGCATACATAAGGACATCTCCTTTCATCAGATATGAGGAACTAAAAAACGAAATGTTATTTAAAGATATGACTTTGACATCTAAAGCTAGTCACAACTTACTCACTTAGCTAAAAACTAAGCTATTTAAACTCAATCTCGAAAGAGTTTGGTATGATTTGTATAACTTCTTATACTTATTATACACCCATTCATTAGTAGTAGCAAATAAAAGCAAAAGAAAAAATCTGCGTGAGCAGATTTCTATTTTATAAATCACTTTTTGAATTTTTGTCTCCATTGAAAGTCTGATTAAATAGATCTTCATAGAGCTCGTAACGCTGGATGGCAATGCCTTGCTGGGCATCTGCAAAGAGGACCAGAGCATCCCCAGGTTGAATTTCAAACATATCTCTCACTTCTTTGGGAATAACAATCTGCCCCTTGGGACCAACCTTGACCGATCCCATATAGCGGTTTTTTTGAATATCTTCTTCCATTCTTTCTTGACTAACTCCCTTTCCGCTTCTATCTTTTCGTAAAATCTACTAGAGCAAACTGCATTTCATTTGCTCTTCCCATTCACTTGAGCCAATTCTATTATACAACTGCGAGAAAGGTTTTACAAGAAGAGACTATCGAGAAAAAGAAGCCTGTCAAGCAATAGACTTCCTTCTTTCTATTTAATCACTTGTCCTGCTTCTTTCAGAACATCTTCTGGTACAGTAATGCCAAGTTCTTTGGCATTTTTGGTATTGATAACAGATTTACCTGTATCGAAAATATCTACTGCAGTGTCAGCAGGTTTAGCACCTTTAAGGACTTTAGCTGCCATCTTACCAGTCGCAACACCTAGGTCATACTGGTCTACAACGACAGAGGCAAGGCCTCCCTCTTCTACCATGGCTGTCGCACTTGGATAAATCGGTTTCTTAGCTTCTTTATTGCTGGACACAACTGTCGCAAAAGCTGACGCAATGGTATTGTCAATTGGAATCCAGATAGCATCAACCTTACCAGTCATGACATTCATGGTTGAAGCAATTTCATTGGTTGAAGGAACAGAGTATTCCTCTACCTTGTAGCCTGCCTCTTCAGCCAATTTTTTGAACTCTTCTACCTGAGCTTTGGAGTTGTCTTCGCTGCTAGAGTAGAGCGCACCGATAGTTTTGACATCTGGAGTCAATTTTTTAATCAGCTCTAACTGTTGCTTAGCTGGATTGCGGTCAGAGACACCCGTGATATTGCCACCTGGCTTGTCCAGATTTTTCACTAGATTTGCTCCAACTGGATCTGTGATAGCTCCCATGACAATAGGCTTGTCCTTAGTAGCTGCAGCCAGTCCTTGTGCAGACGGAGTCGCAATACCAATCAGCACATCATTGTCATTGGAAACCAGCTGCTTGCTCATAGTAGAGACCTTACTCTGATCCCCCTCAGCATTCATAAAGTCAATCTTAATCTTGTCTCCCTTATAGCCTTCCTCAGCCAAACCATCCTGAATCCCCTTGTAAATCAAATCCAGCGAAGGGTGGCTGACATACTGCAGCACGCCGACCTTGACTGTCTGACTGTCACCACTAGTCTTAGTGGTGTTGCCTTTGCTGTTCAAGCTAGAATAGACAATCCCACCGATTGCCAAAACAGCCAAAAGGCCTAAGATAGTTACTAATCGTTTATTTTTCATGTTCTTTCTCCATTTCTATGTTTTATATTTTTTCTGTTTAATCCCTAGGGACGCCATCGTTTAAACATAGGCAATTCTCCTTGTTTTTTATAATAAGCAACAAAAAATCCTCACACAGGTATTCTGTGTGAGGGCGAAAATCGCGGTGCCACCTCAATTATGGAAAATAGCTAATATTCCCCATGTCTCTATCTTGTCATCAAACAAGCTGCACTGTAAGGTGTGCCTACCGAATTCTTATTGTTTCAAATTCATTTTATCAATTAGCCCAATTTCGTAAAGATTTGCTGCTTATTCCCACCAACCACAAGCTCGCTATAAACAAATGCATCTACTACTTTTCTAATTTCCTATATTTTAAGTTTTTCCTGAAAGGATGTCAAGATCTTTTTGAAAATTTTTATAAAATGTTCGGATTTGATTTATAGAGGCAGTTATAGGCAAAAATTAAATTGCTTTTTAGCGAGACTTTAGAAGCTTTTAACTTGGTTTTTTGTTATAATTTTCTTTAGCAACTTTCAAGGAGAAAAACATGTCTTTCGACGGATTTTTTTTACACCATATGACTGAGGAGCTCCGCCGCGAATTGCTGGGTGGCCGTATTCAGAAGATTAATCAGCCCTTTGAACAGGAGCTGGTTTTACAGATTCGCAGCAACCGCCAAAGCCACAAGCTGCTCCTATCAGCCCACTCGGTCTTTGGGCGCGTCCAGCTGACAGATACCACGTTTGAAAATCCAGCTGTTCCCAATACCTTTATCATGGTGATGCGCAAATACCTGCAGGGCGCTGTTATTGAAGCTATCCAGCAGGTAGAGAATGACCGGATTTTGGAAATCAGCGTCTCCAATAAGAACGAAATTGGCGATAGCGTGGCTGTGACTCTGGTCATCGAAATCATGGGCAAGCACAGCAATATCATTCTCTTGGACAAGGCTAGCGACAAGATTATTGAGGCCATCAAACATGTCGGATTTTCACAAAATAGCTATCGAACCATCCTGCCAGGCTCAACTTATGTCGCACCGCCTCAGTCTGGCAGTCTCAACCCTTTCACTGTGGGCGATGAAAAGCTCTTTGAAATACTGCATACTGAAGACTTAGAGCCCAAACGCCTGCAGCAAATTTTTCAGGGATTGGGCCGGGATACGTCTACTGAACTCAGTGGCCGTCTGACAGCTGACAAGCTCAAAACTTTCCGAGCCTTCTTTGCCAGTCCGACTCAGCCTAGCCTAACCGAAAAATCCTTCGCTGCTCTGCTATTTTCCGACAGCAAGACCCAAATCTCCACCTTATCCGAGCTTTTAGACACTTTCTACAAGGACAAGGCGGAGCGCGATCGGGTCAACCAGCAGGCCAGCGAACTGATTCGCCGAGTAGAAAATGAGTTGGAAAAGAACCGAAAAAAGCTGGGCAAGCAAGAGGAAGAGCTCTTAGCAACGGAGAATGCAGAAGAATTCCGCCAAAAAGGGGAGCTTTTGACCACCTTTCTCCATCAGGTGCCCAACAATCAGGACCAGGTTGAGTTGGATAATTACTACACAGGTGAGAAGATTATGATCTCGCTTGACAAAGCCCTGACTCCCAACCAAAATGCCCAGCGCTATTTTAAACGCTACCAGAAGCTCAAGGAAGCTGTCAAACACCTGACCAGCTTAATTGAGGAGACACGGACTACGATTCTCTACCTAGAGAGCGTGGAAACAGCCCTTGCTCAGGCCAGCCTGACTGAAATTGCGGAAATTCGGGAGGAACTAATCCAGACTGGCTTTATCCGTCGACGCCAGAGAGAGAAAATCCAGAAAAGGCAGAAACCGGAGAAATATTTGTCAACAGATGGCCAAACCATTATCCTAGTTGGCCGCAACAATCTACAAAATGATGAGCTGACGTTTAAGATTGCCAAGAAGGACGAGCTTTGGTTTCACGCCAAGGATATTCCAGGTAGTCATGTGGTCATCACAGGCAATCTCCAACCCAGCGATGAAGTCAAGACTGACGCTGCTGAGCTGGCGGCCTACTTCTCCAAGGCCAGACTCTCTAATCTGGTCCAAGTAGATATGATTGAGACTAGAAAGCTCAACAAACCAACCGGTGGAAAGCCAGGATTTGTCACCTATACAGGCCAGAAAACCCTGCGCGTCACACCAGATGCAGAAAAGATTAAGAGTATGAAGATGTAGACTTATCTTCTTTGAAAATAGGTCATTCTTGGCAGCGAGACAGGCATTAGTAAACGGAAACATTCTGTTTCTCTCTATCACGCTAATTATGTGATACTAATAAAGAGGTAAAACTTACGTTCTACCTCTTTTTTGCGTTCTCGTGAAATTCCTCTTGTTCAAGAAGGAAATTTCTTCAAGCTTACCTTAGTCTTCAGACTTTTTCTTTTTCTTGTCTAAGCCAATCAGTCCCAAACCTGATACTCCCGCAAGTAAGCTTGCTGCCAAGTAGGAGGTTTCTTCTGTACCTGTCTTAGGAAGGGATTTTGCACTCTCACTCTTAGAAAGTGACGGTGGTGCAGGCGTAATCGTCCGATCTGGCTGAACAGGATTTTCTGTCACAGTCGGAACGTAAACCGCTGAAATCGTCTGACCATTGCGGTCTTTGCGAATCACTGTTACGCCGTCAGCTTGACCGACAAAGCCC